>JAGLYR010000282.1 GCA_023132135.1 Candidatus Eiseniibacteriota bacterium
GGAAGGATTCATCGAGAAAGTGGGCTTGAGGAGCACCTGGATCCGGATGCTCCCCAACAACATAGTGATCGTCCCCAACGCGAAGCTGATCAGTGGTCAGATCCTCAACTACTACCTTCCGGAACGGGAGATGTCCACACTGGTTCAGGTCGGGGTCCACTATGACAGCGACCTGGAGCATGTCGAGCGGGTGACCATCGAGACCGGCCGGGAGGTGATGGCCGAGATCGAGAATGGGGTGCCGGAGTTCGATCCGTTCATCCGGTATCATACCTTCGATGACTCCAGTATCAACTTCAGCGTCATCCTGAGAACCCGCGAGGTGGTCGGCCGCTACCTGATCAAGCACGAGTTCATCAAGCGACTCCACAAGCGCTACAACGAAGAGGGCATTGTGATCCCGTTCCCGATCCGGACGCTGGAGGTAAGTCAGGGAGATTTGGGACTGCTGGCCGGCGACAAGAAATGAATGGGCGACGCAGAAACCGCAGATTCAGGGCCGCGCCTCAGTGACAGGTGGCAGGCGACTAGGATTGGGGAATACTGCTGTCCGCCGCTTGCGCTCTCCGGGAATAGCTCCCGGAATACCCTGGAGTGTCTAGTCCTCAGTGACCAGGTATACTGTATCCGTCACCCGGGCATGCTCCGTGACCTTTAATCCAACCGAGTCTCCGGGTTTGGCGGACTCCACGTTCTCGTGCTCCACCTCCATTGAGTCCACCGTCTGGGTGAAGTCGGATGTTGGACCCTTGATGTGGATAGTGTCTCCGACCTTGAGCTCACCTGCGGTAATGTCAATGGCAGCAACACCGATCTTGCCGAAATAGTGAGAGATCTTTCCGATTTCGATCTCTGCCATTGTCCCCCCCCTTGTCTGTGAGACGGTTGCCCGCCTCAAGGAGCGCAAAGTTCTTTCCGTCTGACGCGTACTCTATCAATAGAACCAAACCGTGTCAACGGTCATCCTCGCCGGGCCATCCACACTTCCACACTTGTGGCTTGCAATTCTGCGCCGGCCTGCTAGTCTCGAACGCCCGCGTCCCAATCCGAGGAGGGAGACATGGCTCTACTGTCGGGGAACGAGGCGGTAGCCCGCGGTGCCTATGAGCACGGCGTGCGGGTTGCAACCGCATACCCCGGAACCCCGAGTACGGAAATCCTGGAGAACATCGCCGGGTACGATGAGATAGACGCCCAGTGGTCCACCAACGAGAAGGTTGCTTTCGAGGTTGCGCTGGGCGCGGCCTTCGGGGGAGCCCGGGCGCTGGTTGCCCTGAAACACGTGGGCCTGAATGTAGCGGCGGATCCCCTCTTCAGTTCGGTCCACACGGGAGTAACGGGTGGATTCATCATCATCTCTGCAGATGATCCCGGGATGCACTCGTCGCAGAACGAGCAGGACAACCGGCTGTACGCCAGGTTCGCCAAGCTGCCCCTCATCGAGCCCTCCGATGGCCAGGAATGCCTGGATTTTCTTGGGGTAGCGCTGGATCTCTCCGAGGAGTATGGAATCCCCGTTCTTTTCCGGATGAGCACAAGGATCTGCCATTCCATGACCCCGGTGGAGATTGGATCGCGCCGGGAAGTTGAGGTGAAAGACTACGAGAAGGACATCGGGCGGCGCCTCCTGATCCCGGCCCACGCGCGCAGGCGTCACGCGAGGCTGGAGGAAAAACTCGTTGAGCTCCGCCAGGCAGCGGAGGATTCGCCGCTGAACCGGGTTGAAGATGGGGCCAGGAAAATCGGAATCGTGACCAGCGGGATTTCGTACCAGTATGCCAAGGAAGCAATGCCGGACGCCTGCTTCCTCAAGCTGGGCTTCTCGTACCCGTTTCCCGAGGTGCTGGTCCGGGACTTCGCGAAACGATTTGATTGTCTCCATGTCGTGGAGGAGGGTGAACCATTCTTGGAAGAGCAAATCGCCGCCCTCGGAATTCCAGTCGTCGGCAAAGAGCGAATCCCTGCGTGCGGCGAGCTGGACCAGGGGATCGTTGCCCGGGCTCTGAACGGGGGCGCGGGCGGGAAAGGGCGGGGGTCTGAGCCTGCATCGACGCCCCCCAGACCTCCGGTTCTCTGTCCGGGATGTCCCCACCGGGGATTCTTCTACCAGGTGAACAAGATGCGCCTGACGGTCACCGGCGACATCGGATGCTACACCCTCGGGGCACTGGAGCCACTGAACGGGATGGATACCTGTGTGTGCATGGGGGCATCCATTGGTAACGCGCTGGGTTTCGAGAAAGCGCAGGGCAGGGCCTTTGCCCGCAAGACGGTAGCTGTCATAGGCGACTCGACGTTCCTGCATTCTGGAATCACGGGTCTCATCGACATGGTGTACAACCACGGGACGGTGACGGTGGTGATCCTGGACAACAGCGTTACCGCCATGACGGGACACCAGGAACACGCGGGGACGGGCAAGACTCTCCGGGGGGAGCCAGCCCACGCGGTGGACTGCCAGGAGCTGGCCCGGGCTGTCGGGGTGAAACACGTGAAGGAAGTGGACGCTTTCGACCTTGGCGCTGTCTCGGAGGCGCTGGCAGAGGCCACGGATACTGAGGAGGCTTCCGTGATCGTCGTCAGGGGCGAGTGCATCCTCCGGATCCGGGATCGGTGGGGGCCGGCGCTGGCGGTGGACCCGGAGACGTGCACGGCGTGCGGGGTTTGTCTCAAGCTGGGCTGCCCGGCGATTTCCCGTGATGCCGAAGGGAAGGCAGTCATCGACGCTTCCCTCTGTGTGGGGGAGGTCTGCAGCATGTGTGCGCAGGTTTGCCCCAAAGGGTGCATCGAGGTGGGGAAGGGAGGTGGTGACCGGTGAAAGGGACCGTCGATCTCATGCTTTCCGGTGTCGGAGGTCAGGGAATCATCCTCGCCGGCAATCTTGTAGCGGATCTGGCTCTGGATGCGGGATTTGATGTGAAGAAGAGCGAAGTCCACGGAATGGCCCAGCGGGGCGGATCCGTGGTGAGCCACGTCCGCTTCGCCCGAAAGGTGTACTCGCCGGTGATTGTGGAAGGGCAGGCGACCCACCTGGTGGCCTTCGAGCTAATGGAGGCGCTTCGCTGGATTCACATGCTTGTCCCAGGCGGGACCCTGATTGTCAACGAGCAGGAGATCATTCCCAGTGGTCTGACCACTTATCCCAAGGCGATTCGCGAGGGCATAACATCGCGCTGTTCCCAGACCGTCTTCATCAATGGCGGCCGTCTGGCCGCGGAGGCGGGCAATGTCCGGGCGGTTAACGTTGCTCTGCTCGGGGCCCTTTCGAAGTACCTCGATTTCGATGTGTCGGAGTGGGAGCACGCGATCCGGAAACGTGTCCCGGAAAAGTGGATGGATGTGAATCTGAAGGCGTTTGAGATGGGCCGCGTGGGGTAGAT
Organism: Candidatus Eiseniibacteriota bacterium; assembly: GCA_023132135.1. Lineage (GTDB taxonomy): Bacteria > Arandabacterota > Arandabacteria > JAGLYR01 > JAGLYR01 > JAGLYR01. The sequence continues at coordinate 3,381 of JAGLYR010000282.1, forward strand.
CGGAAGGGCGGCGGGTTTTGCCCGCCGCCCTTCCGCAAGGTTTGACAGATTGGGAGGAACTCTACCGGAACAGGGCCTTCATCGAACTCCATGTCGAAGGCTCGGTGGAGCTTGGCCCGCCATCCAGCTCACCGAAGAGCTTCAGGATGGGGTTGCTCCCGGTGGCGTCGTTCCGGCATGAGCAGACCCAATGAACGTAGATTTCGGATCCGCACATGGGGTGGCCGAGGTATGCCATGGGAATGACCACCTCGATCACGTGCGTGTCGAATTCGTTCTCGATGACGCCAGTGGCCTGGTAGGTGAGATCCAGGGATCCCACGAGGGTGCCGCCCGAGAAATTGGCTAGTTCTCCCTGCGCAGCGACGGAGTGGGACTCGTCATATACAAACCAGTCCGAAACGTCCGTGGCGTAGAGATCGCCCGTTCCCCCGTCCACGTCAATCCCGAAGTCGTAGGTTCCGCCGTTGAGTCCAATGGCGATATCTCCCGGCACGACGTGGAAATCGGGGATTTCGGGGTGCGTGAACCCATCCGGAGGGAAGGAAGTCACGATGCTGAGGTAGAGGAACGCAGCATTGTTGTCCAGATAGATGGCCTCAACATCGAAAACCTCTCCGCCGCTGGGGACACTTCCGAACAGTGTGACCCACGGATCAAAGGAGAGGACATCCTTGCCGTACCAGTCGTCCATGGCCATGTCGGTCGTGGCGATGTGGAGGGTCGGGTTCCAATCGTGGACGAAGACATCCAGGAATGTGGTCTCTCCGAGGGTAACCTCTCCGGTTTCGAGGACGACCCCGAAATAGTCCTCGAGAAGACCGGCTCCGGCCGTCATTGGGATGGCCAGAAGAACAACGGTGGCAATACACAGTAGCGATTTCGTCATATTCTCCTCCTTAGGAAGTGAGTGAGCTCTGTTCGTACTCCGTCTCCGGGACCCTCTCTCGCCCCCAAGAGACCAATTGTTCTCGATTTCCCTAGTTTCGATCTAGATGAAGTATACCATATGCGGGGGTTGGTGATCAACTGCTAATTCGCCTCGCAGCAAAGGCACCAGCGCGCCACGTTTAGACAGGTGGCGAAATTTTGACCGTCATTGCCGATATGCTGGGGAAGCGGTGCTTCGTGCTACGTGCTACGTTCAAGGAAAAGGGCATTAGAACAAGTCCCTAGTCCCTGGTCCAATGAAAAGGGCCCCTAAAGCCCCCGGGAGGACAGAGCGACAACGCCCAACCCTCTCGCGGCCTCGGCCTGTCGCTGTTGTAGCCTGAATAATCCAGGCTCAATGGGGTGCGGGGGAAAAGCGGCCGCCGGTGGTCGTTTCCGGTTGCCAACTCTTCCCCCGCGGGGTCTGGTGTTGATGGAGGGTCGTTTAGAGGGTCGTTTACCTGAACTGTGCCTTCACGCCGCCCCAGGTTGTCATCTGCGTTGCAAGGGGATCGCGGTCGATATCCCCTTCGAGTTTCAGAATCGGGTTACTGCCGCTGGCGTCATTCCGACACCCGCAAACCCAGTGGACGTAAAGCTGGGTCCCGTCCGGCGGATCTCCCAGGAACACCAGCGGGATCACGGCTTCGATGAGAAAGGTGTCGCATTCATTCTCGGTGAGTTCCGCGGACGTGTAGCTGAGAGCCACGGGCCCCAGAGCCACGCCGCCGTCGAAGTGAGTCAGCTCGCCCTGAGCGGGCACGGAGTAGGTCTCGTTCCAGACGTACCAGTCGGAGGGGGTCGTTGCATGGATGATCCCGGTGCCGCCGTCGACGTCAATCCCGAAATCGTACAGCCCGCCATTGATTCCGATCGTGATATCTCCGGGAGGAACATGGATATCCGGAATCTCCGGATGAGTGAAGCCTTCCGGAGGGAAGGAAGTGACGATGCTCACGTAGAGGAACTCGCCGTCGTTGTCCAGGTAGATGGCCTCGACGTCGTACGGTTCGCCTCCACTGGGAACACTGCCGAAGAGGGTGATGTAAGGATCGAAAGAAAGAGACTCTTTCCCGTACCAGTCGTCCACGACGAAATCCGTTGTGCCGATGTGCTGCGAAGGTGTCCAGTCATGCGTGAACACGTCTTCGAAGGTCTCGTCACCCAAACCGACACTGCCGGTGGACAGAGTGACACCGAAGTAGTCCGTCACCAGCCCGGCGTAGCTGGAGACGGGGACTGCCAGGAATACGATCGCAACGAAACCCAAGAGCATTTTCCTCATCACATCCTCCTTCCAAAAGGCCGACGTCCCATCGGCTCTCGATCTTCGGTTCGGGGGAAACCCCCCAATCTGCCGGGTGAAACTTCCCGAGATCGAGAACCTCTCCTCTTGCGCTAACTCCATGTTGTGCATGGCCATTGCCCGAATTCGGTCTGGATATTGCACGGGTCTGGAGCCATTTGCCGGAGAGGTTATGCAGATTCGATGCCAGGAAGGGCGAGTGCGCGAGAGGGCAACACGGCGAGGGGGCAACGCTGTCGTTCTGTCTCAGTCACTCGGGTTGTAGTCTGGGTTATTCAGGAAT
>JAGLYR010000283.1 GCA_023132135.1 Candidatus Eiseniibacteriota bacterium
ATGTCTCTGCATGGACGGGTTACAATGGCACGGAGTGGATTGATCTGGAGGGACAAGGGTTGGCCCCGGCCAGAATTGGAGTGTGCTACGACCTCAACGACTGCGATCTGCCGTGTGGGGAATGCCAGAACCTGACCGGCGTGTGGTTTGCCTTCAGTCGGTTGTCGGAGTTCGGGGTCGTGGATCTGGAGATCTACTGCGCCAATGAGAACTGCTGCCCGGTGGGTGCCCCCCTGGGAGGATTCTACGACTACCACGTGGCGAAAGACCAGGCGTGGAAGTACTTCCCCTTTGATGGGTTGCGTCTGGACTGTGTGGATTGCAAGTTCATCGTGATGGTCACAGTAAAAACGCCGGAGCACTGTGTGCCGCTCTCCGACGCCAATGATCTTAATCGACTCGATGGCTGCGAGATTGAGTGGCGTTGTGCGGGCCATTCCTACTGCTACAGGAGCCTGGTTGACTACTGCGATGTGTACGGTTATCCCGGGCGGATGCTCGTGGGGTACAGCGGCGCCTGTCCGCCGGATGATGGTTTCCACGTGGAGTGGCTGAGCCACGCCTATATCAGCTGCGGCGGAACCACAGCGACTGAAAAAACCAGCTGGTCGGAGATCAAGGCATTGTACAAATAGGGTAGAGCCGACTCAGCAAAACGGCAATAGCCCAGGCTACTAATGGGGAGTGACCAGAGGGGCGACGCATGCGTCGCCCCTTTCGCGTGGACAACGAGCGCAGTGGCGCCTAGAATCTTCGCATACGGAGCGAAGGCAACGCGGGAGGTTGTTCGAAATGGGTGGCAAACGACCCTTGGAGTTCGTGCTTCTTGTTGTGCTCGTTTTCGGATGCCTGATTCTTCCGGGCTGCGGGCAGCGCGGCGCCGATCGGCCGCTCTCGGTGTGGCACCAGATGGAAGGAGCGGGGCGAGAGGTCCTCCAGAAACAGTTGGACAGGTTCATGGAAAGCCATCCCGGGTGGGAAGTCACCCAGCTCTACAAGGAAACGGAGGAGCTGCGGACCCACTTCCAGACGGCTGCGCTGGCCGGGTCGGGACCGGATCTGGTGTACGGTCCGGCCGACCAGATTGGTCCTTTCGAGACAATGGGACTCATCCAGCCTCTGGAGAATCTGGTCTCGCCGGATACAGTGGATTGGGCCGAAGGCGCGCGCGTCTACTTCGGGGGGCACCTCTACCAGATCGCCGACCGGGTCGGGAACCATCTGGCACTCGTGTACAATCGGGATCTCCTGCAGGATCCTCCCCTGGATACCGCGGAGCTGATCCGGATCGGAAAGGGGCTGACCCGCGACCTCAATGGGGACGGCCGGCTGGACCAGTATGCTCTGGTGTGGAACTACAGCGAGCCGTTCTTCTTTATCCCCTTCCTGAGCGGGTTCGGGGGCTGGGTCGTGGATGAGGAAAGCCACCCGACTCTGAATACTCCGGAGATGGTGGCGGCGCTCCGGTTCTGCGCCAATCTGAAAGACCTGCATCGGATTGCTCCTCTGGATGCAGACCGGGAGACGGCGGATGCGCTGTTCAAGGGGGGGCGGGCGGCCATGATCATCAACGGGTCGTGGGCATGGGGCGGCTACACGAAGGCCGGCATCGACTACGGGGTGGCTCGTATCCCCAGGATCGAGAAGACAGGGCGATGGCCGGCGCCCATGATCTCGGCCAAAGGCTACTCAATCAACATCAATGTGCGGGGGGAAAGGCTCGTGCGGGTTACAGAGCTCCTGGAGTTCCTTACCGGGGCCGAGGTCCAGATCAAGTTCAGCCGGGCTCTGCACACGGTGCCTGCCCGGATCTCCGCGCGGGAATCGGCCGAGGTCGGGAAGGACGATCTCCTTCGTCAATCCATCCGGCAGTTCGAGGTAGGTCGCCCCATGCCCATCGTACCGGAGATGCGGGCGATCTGGGACGCCATGCGGCCCAACTACCAGGCCGTGATGGCAGGGACCAAGTCGCCGCCCGAAGCCGCCCGTGACATGCAGGCTCTGGCGGAGCAGAGAATCGCCGAGATGAACGAGTGAAAGACGGAAGGAAACGAATGCACGGACGGCGAGTTCCCTATCTGCTGATCGCACCCGCCGCTATCGTTCTTCTGCTGGTAGTGCTCTATCCCTTCGGCTACAACGTGGTCATTTCCTTCTCCAACATGAGCATGCGTCACTTCCGGGACTGGTCTTTCATCGGTCTCGGCCAGTATGGCAAGGTCTTCTCGGATCCTGGATTCTACGGTCTGCTCTGGAAGACCGTGCTGTGGACGCTGGTGAATCTGGTTGCTCACGTATCCCTGGGAATTGCCCTGGCGATGGTCCTGAATCAGGACCTGAAAGGGCGCTGGTTGTTCCGGACTCTCCTGATCCTGCCGTGGGCGGTGCCCCAGTACATAACGGCTCTCACCTGGCGGGGACTGTTTCATCCGGAGTTCGGAGACATCAACCTGGTTCTCACCCAGTGGTTCCATCTTCCGGCAATCAACTGGTGGAAGACCCTGACCGGAAGCTTCACGGCCTGTGCAGTGACGAACATCTGGTTGGGTGTCCCCTTCATAATGATCGTGGCCCTCGGGGGACTGCAGTCGATTCCCCGGCAGCTCTGGGAAGCCGCGGACGTGGACGGCGCTTCGCGCGTGCGGAAGTTCTTCCACATCACGCTTCCGCTGCTCAAGCCGGTCCTGGTTCCGGCTGTTGTGCTGGGGACCATCTGGACCTTCAACAACCTGAACGTTATCTGGCTTGTGACCAACGGGGGAGAGCCTGCCGACCAGATGCACATCCTGGTTTCCTTTGTCTACCGGTCGGCCTTCTTTCTGTACCGGTATGGGTACGCGGCAGCCCTCTCCATGGTGATCTTCCTGATCCTGCTGGCCCTTGGTGTGGTGCTCCTCCGCCAGGGGCGGGCCAGCGAGTCGGGTGCGGTGTGAGGGAACGATGAGCAAACGTGCAGAGAAAACTCTGTTGTATGGAATTCTCCTGGTTGCGAGCTTTATTGCAATCTATCCGGTTCTGAGGGTGTTCGGCGTTTCTCTGCGTCCGGGGGACCGGTTGCTTTCGACCTCTCTGCGGATCATTCCCGAGGGCGCAACGCTCTATTCCTACCGTGTCCTCTTGCTGGAGCAACCGTTCCTCAGATGGATGTTGAACAGCACCATCGTGGCGGCCGCGGTGACGGTGGTGGGTGCTTCCCTGGCCTCGGCGGCGGGGTACGCATTCTCGAGGTACCGCTTCAAGGGGCGGCATGCGGGATTAGGGGGGCTTCTGATTACACAGATGTTCCCGGTCACGATGCTGTTGCTCCCCCTCTACATCATGCTCTCCAAACTGGGTCTGGTGAACACCTTCCTTGGCCTGATCATTGCCTACACGGCGACAGCCCTTCCTTTCTGTGTCTGGCAGATGAAGGGTTTCTACGATACCATCCCTACCAGCCTGGAAGAGGCCGCAGCTCTGGACGGTTGCACGGGGCCGGCGACCTTTCTCCGTGTGATCCTTCCGCTGGCTCTTCCCGGACTGGCGGTCACTTCCCTGTTTGCCTTTATCACGGCCTGGTCGGAGTACCTGGTGGCTGCTCAGATCATTCACGACCAGAGTCTCCTTACTCTTCCGCTGGGGCTTAAGAGTTTTCAGTCTAACATGACTACAGAGTGGGGGCTCTACGCTGCTGGTGCCGTCATTGTCTCTGTTCCTGCCGTCGCAGTGTTTCTCCTCGCCAGTCGCTGGCTTGTATCCGGACTCACGCTGGGATCCGTCAAAGGTTAGCGATCTGATTGACACAGGTGGCTCAAAGCTGTATAATACATGCGAGTACCTCGATTGATCTATTATACACCGGTCTTCTGTGATGTCGAGCCTGGCGAATGGGGGTGGTGTGTTCACAACAGAGCTATGGAGTTCTCCGTAGAGGTTGGTGATGGTTCTCAAGAAGGAGGAGTTGAAGATGAGAAACTTGTGGATGGTGTTGGCAGTTGGCCTGCTCATTCTCGCCTGGGCGCCGGGTGCCTTCGCTGGCTGCTGGTGTGGCAACGGCGTCAGCGATCCGACGACCAACTTCGTCGAGGGCCAGGTGTGGCCGGGTGATACCGCGGCCACGACCTGGATGGATTTCATCTATACGACGGATGGTACCGATCC
>JAGLYR010000284.1 GCA_023132135.1 Candidatus Eiseniibacteriota bacterium
GACCCTCGCAGCAGGGATTCATGAATAATCCAGGCTAGTTATGGCTTGACACTATCCCGCTTATCTGCCGACAATGGCCATACGGCCCCCGTTGAAGGAGGTAGCGGAGCATGTTTCCTGTCCAGACTGAATGGGAACAGGCCAGTGGGATACGCCGCTGGACCTCCATCGGTCTCAGCTCGCTGCTGTTCGCTGTGCTGATGTTCGGCGCTCAGCAGACAATCCATGCTCCGTACGAGGGTCTGCTTAAGAAGCAATGGCTTGTGGCCCGCGTCTCGCCGGATTCCCCCGCCGATGAGGCCGGTTTCCATCCCGGAGATCGTCTCCTGGGCTACTCTCCCTCCGACGTCCCCCCCGCTCCGGGCCGCACGCGGACCTACCGGGTGGAACGGGACGCCCGAGTTCTGGAGCTCGATCTCACATTTGTGGAGCTGCCGCCTAACGAGCTCGCCCGCCGGCTCGGCAAGACCCTCGTGGGTGTGTTCTTCCTCTGTGTTGGCCTCGTGGTATTCCTCCGGCGCAGCGACAAGACCGGCACCCTGTTTTTCATGACGTGTTTCCTCTTCGCCGGGGTTTTCACCACCCGTCCGCCTATTCCCGGCAGCCAGTTCTTCCTCCCCGGCAAGATGTTCTACGACATCTGTGTACTGCTGCTGCCCGCTATCTTCCTGCATTTCTTCCTTATTTTCCCAGAGCCCAAGCGATGGTTGGCTCGGCGCAGTGTTCTTGAGATCGTCCTGTACCTGCCCGTCGTCGTAATCCTGGTGGCCAGCCTCTATCTGGATGTCCAGATCATCCGCAGAGGAGCTATCCACCAGAATGCTCTCGTGTTTCAGAACATTGGTTCTCTCGTGCTGACGTGCTACTACATGCTGGGACTCATCTCCTTCGGCCACAGTTTCCATTCACAGGAGTCGGTGGCCATGAAGCGGAAGCTCCGCTATGTCCTGATGGGGACGGTTCTGGGCGCCGGCCCCCTGGTGGTCCTCACTCTGATTCTCAGCATCTGGCCCTCCGTGCACATTCCCGGATTCCGATACTCGTTTCTCACCCTGTTGCTGATACCGGCTACCTTCGGCCATGCCATTGTCAAGTACCGTCTCATGGATCTGGACATCATCCTCCGGAAATCCGTCGCCTACACCCTTCTCACGGCCGCGCTCGTGGCCATCTATGTCGGGGTCGTGCAGGGTCTCGGCAACTACATCCTTCACCTCAAGGGGCAGCTCACCCTGTTCTTCTCCGTGTTGTCCATCTTCGTCATCGCTCTGGCCTTCAGCTCGTTGAGGGATCGCATCCAGCGACTGGTGGACCGCCTGTTCTACATGGGCCACTATAGCTTCACGGGTGCCCTACGGGATTTCCAACGGATCCTGGCCAGTCCTGCAAGCCTGGCACCACTTCTGGGCGGGCTGGCACAGCATTTGGCCGAGATCCTGAAGGTGGAAAACGTGACCATCCTTCTGTATGAGGCAGCGCAGGAAGGATTCGTGGTCCGGGCGGAGTCGGGGATCGGTTCCCTCGCGGAGGGCAACCTGGTTTTCCAGTCGCACCAGCGGACAGTGAAGTGGCTGGAAGAAGAACAAATCCCGCTTTCCCTGGAGAAGTTGGGAGGGAATCCCCGCTATCTGGCCCTGCCCGACGAGGAGAAAGCCATACTGGGCCGGGTAGGGTCGGCTGTCCTTGCCCCCGTGATTTCTGACCAGCGCCTGGTCGCAATCCTCTCCATAGGACAGCGGAAGTCACATGAGCCTCCCAGCCGGCAGGATCTGTCCCTGGTGGAGGCCGTGGCCTCCCAGACTGCGCGGGCCATAGAAGCAGCCAAACTTCGCGAGGAGACGGAAGCCCGGGGAAAAATGCAGCACGAGCTGGAAATCGCCCGGGAGATTCAGACCCGCTTACTTCCGAAAGAACCTCCCAGCATCGCAGGTCTTCAGATCGCTGCAATGAACATCCCCTGCCAGGAAGTCGGGGGAGATTTCCATGACTACATTGTTCTTGACGAACACCGACTAGGTCTGGCCATTGCTGATGTGTGCGGCAAGGGCGTATCCGCGGCTCTCCTGATGGCTGCGCTTCAGGCGGTCTTCAGAGCCGAGGCCGAGACCATGCGTCCGCCCGCAGTCGTTCTCGCCAGAGCCAACCGGAGGCTCCTTGAGAGCTTCGGGCCCGAGAGGTTTACCAGCCTGTTCTATGGAATCGTGGACGTGCAGGCCATGAGCCTCCTCTACGCCAGCGCGGGGCACGATCCCCCCTGCCTGGTTCGCTCCTCGGGGCAAATCGAACCTCTCGATTCAACGGGCATGCTCCTGGGAGTAATCGCGGATGCCGAGTACATCGACCGTGAGATGGCGCTGAGTCCGGGGGATACTCTGGTTCTCTACACCGACGGCATCACCGAAGAGCTTAACGAAGACCATGAAACCTTTGGACGCCACGGACTCCAGTCTGTCCTGGCCGCGACCCTCGGACAGTCTCCAGAGGAGATCTCTGAGCGCATCATAGAAGCCGTACACCAGTTCACCCTCGGCGCTATTCAGGACGATGTGACTCTGGTGACTGTACGTGTGGCGGATTCCACAAACTGCTAGCCTGTATTATGCCGGTTGGGAATCTTGCATTTCGCAAGCCTGCGGCAGAATCCCTTGCATGAACCACACACGTGTTGTGCAACAAGTCGGCATACATCCTGTAAACGGGCGATCCAAAGAAAAACCGTCCCCACTTTACGGCCGTAACCTCTTCACCATCACCAGCTATGAACTCCGCAAAGCTCGATTCCATGTTGTTCCCGTCGCCGCAGCCGTTTGGCCCGCCTCTTGCGCACTACGCGACCAGCAATCGCCCCTTGACTCAACAGGAAGGGAGGCGAGACACAGATGGTCGAGCTGTTTCTTGTGGAGGTCTGGGGACTGGTGGGGCTCTTCATCGATCCGTTCTGGTGGCTGTGGTAGAACGTGGAACGGTGACCTTGGGGGCGTCGGCCCCGGCCACACGGGCGGGGCCACTGACGGGAGTGAGTGGCATGGGCAGGAAATGTTTGTGGGGGCTGCTGTTCTTGGTGGCGACCGCCTTTGCGTGGACCGCCTCCTCCGGCTGGTTTCTGAACTGGTACGGGATCACGACACTCAATCCGCCGGGGTAGGACCCATTCAGGATTCCGATCCAAGCGGTCCCTGGCCTGCGCCGAACATCCCGCCTTTTGTACATTACCCCGAGGCCGACTACCGGCCTCGGGGTCTTCTATCCTGCATTTCTCACCAGGTTTCTGC
>JAGLYR010000285.1 GCA_023132135.1 Candidatus Eiseniibacteriota bacterium
GGACTTCTAACACCGGCCGTGACAAAGGCCTCAACTGTACGTTGTGGCTCAGGCACTCCCGTCGCGGCGGCCAGGTTGGCCAAGTCAACTTGCGCCTCGTGAGCTGTAGCTACCGCTGCCAAACGCAGGAAATCAAGCTCTTGGGGTGGAGTGTCGCCCACCCGCACGGCATCTTGAAGCCGCGTGATCTGAGAGCTAAGCCGCGCCTCAAGCGTGTCGGTGTGGCGCAGGAAGTGGACGAACTCAAGAAGAGGCCCACGCCCTCCGAAGGTCCGCCACGCGTCTCGGAAGTTGAGCACATGGGGAATATCATGCGTGGCACGGAGATGATCATAGACTGCCTCAGCCTCACCTTCGTCAAGCACCAATTCGATGTCTCTGTGAGGTAGATCCACCATCTGACCGAAGACCCGCCGCCAATCTTCCTCGCGCACTGTGACAAGCACTTTGATTGTCTGATGGCCTGCCAGAGACCTCGCTAGCTCGACCCAAGCCGTGTCTCCCGGTCGAACGTCCACGACGACTAACGTATTGACGGCTGTGGCTTGTGCATGACCAGCCAGGGCCAGGGCGATGTTGCGGGCGTGTGAGTGGGTCTCGATCAAATCCACGCAATAGCGCCACATGGCTGGAAAGAAATCGTAGCAGTAGCGGTAGGAGAGCGCCGTCTTCCCTTGCCCAGACGCCCCGTGTACCACAACGACATTGGATTGGGCCAAGGAAGAGTGGATGCGGTCGAGGAGAGCGTCTCGCCTCACGTCAACACGGGCCGCGATATGCTCGGGCCGCGCTGAGACACCCGAAGCGAACTCCTCGACAAGTGCTTCGCGACGATCAGCAGGAACGTCTAATTTCTCGACCGGCACAATCGTCTTGAACCATTCGTCGTGAAAGGCACTTCTGTGCCTTAGGAACTGACCAATGGATGTGATCTTCTTGAGGATGAGCTTTCGATCCAATAAGGACTTCCGTTCAGCCGCTGTGTAGACCCACCACCACAGGACTTCAAGTGCCGTTTCGGGTTCCACTCCGGTGCAGAGCAGAGCGAGCCTGTTGGTGATTCGCCGAGAAACATCGTCCTCAGCCACAGTTTCGATTCGCAGGCGGTCTGCAACGCTGGCAGCGATCTCTGCATCTCCAACAGCGCGGGCAATGTAATCAACCACCTCGCTTCGTGCAGTCACGTCCTTTTCGTTCAGGGCGGCCGCCAGTCTAGGCCCGATCGGGCCATAGCTGGCGAGTGTGATGGGAATGTCTGGGTTGTCGCGGACAAGGGCTGCTGAACGGCGATAGAAGGCCGTACCAAACGAAGACGGAGCGAGGGAATCTGCCCGGCTCTTGACTTGTACAACCTCTTTGAGTTTGCCGTCTTCTCCGTAGACAGCTAGATCCTCAATCCCTTCGGGCCGGAAGCTCCAGCCATCGTCCGCGGCCAAGATCTTTTCCAGCGCGTACAGGGCTTGGAGCCGGAATCCCCGGTAGGTTGGTCCAGGGTCGTCTTCCAGAAGTTTGGGGACGTTCTTGGTGTCGTCGACCAAGCTATCACTCCATGCAGCCGAAGTCCGGAAATCAGATTCGTTGGTGGCCCAGCGAACTCGTAGCCAGCCCCGAATTGCCAATCAAACACTCAACGCACCCAAGAGACACTCCTAAGGTCATCCACGAGCCACTCGTATGCGATCTTCGTTGCTGAATCAGGCTGAAAGACATCAAGCCCGCCCCAGTGCAGAGACAAGCTGAGCCATCCCGCTTGATCTGGGCGAAGAGCGCGCAGCCGATCCGCTGCAAACTGCACGCCGGGATCTTCGAAGCGGAAATCCTCGCGCCCAATCTCGAGATCCACAGTTGTCCTGCTTCCCGCTGGCAGGGGTTCCATGTACCAGCTGAAACCGGGGCTGCCATCATATCCTCTTCCTCGCTTCCCGGGTCTGACTATTCCCACTAGACGCACTGGCAGTAACGCGGCTGTCCCCAACCTATGCCCGAATCCTGGAAACCAGCTCTTCACTAGCTCCTGGTAACCCTCCAGAGCCGCTGTGTAGACCGCTCTCGCTCGAGCGAGCATCTGGTCCTCGCTAAAGGGTTCCCAGATGTACCCGCCGTGAAAACCCCGATCAGGGCCTGGCCATGGAGGCCGCATCGCCTTATCGCCGTCTCCGAGGAGTTGTTCTACTCTGGCCTTAAGGGCTCGAATCAGATTCAAGCGATAAACCCGCCCGGGCACACTGGCGAGGGAAGTACCTTTTGGACTCTCAGGCAATCCCTTACGAATATCCTCTAGTGACAGTGGGCCTTGGCTCAACGATCCGCTGCCTGTGATTCGGAGGGCGATTTCCCATATAGCCTCGTCCATCAAACCGCCTCCCTCGAGAGGCAATAGACGCTTATCCAAGATCTCGGTGAGGTTGTCAGCGAGCTTGTCGAGAGACCATCGCCACGCCCATGCGGACTGATTACCAGTACTCACACCGTAGACCGTGTGCCAGTCGCGGTCGGCCGGATCTGAGTCCCACCAACCGCCAGTGAGCTCGGTCACATCGTCTACACGATCTGCACCCTCATACCAGGCTACCGAAAGGGACTCACCCCTCGTGCTGACAACGATGGGTCGCAGTGCGCCATCACCACACACCGGCGCGATCAGCTTGGCCAGGGGACCGATCCCCCTGATCCAAGTTGCCATTGATTCACGTATTCGGCGCCCACATTCTCGGGGCAACGGCAGCGAGACGTCTCCTCTGCTCCCACACCTATCCAACGCCTCGTCTACCACTACGGCGGCAAGAGCTGGGTCGCTTTCAACAGTGGGCGCGACTAGTTCGGACACCTGGTCATGGCTGAAACTGCCACAGGCTACGACTAGCGGATATCTCCAACAATCCGCTCGCTGAGGGCTCTCTGCAAGGTCGCTGGGTTTCGGTTCACCATCTGCCAGACTCTGTGCTCCAAACCATTCGGCGAGCATAGCCAATGGGAACGACAACGCCCCGGCCCGTTCGACAACTAGCCCGGACCCCAGTAACTGGGCAATCTCTTCCCTAGTTCCGACTTCACAGGAGGGAACGGATCCGCCCCTTCGATCGATGGACAGAGTCGCTAGCTTCTTGAGAAGCGCATCCGCACTCGCAGTATCCACCTTTGCGCGACCGAGACAGCGCTCAACCAGCCCAGTGACGAGGTCGGCAGTTGATCCAGGCACTTGCCCCTTCTGCTCTCGCAAAAGGATGCCCAACACTACGGCGAAAAGAGGCCGCCGGATCGTCTCTTGCACTGACTTCGGCCACTGCTCAGCGTCCCATGCTTCAATCCGGCGTTGAGCAAAGCGTGCGACCAGTGCCAGCGCCTCTGGTTCAGAGAGTTTCGGAACCATGGCAGCCTCTTCCAGATTGGCCACGGTCGGAACAATCCTGCTAGTGATGATCGCAGACGTGTTGGGCCAGCTGCCCACAAGAATCCGAGCTTGACGGACCAGGTCGCCGGCCGCTCCGATTCCTGCTTCCTCAGCGCCATCGATTACCACAGTAGCGCCAAGTGCTCTGCAGTCTCCGAGTTTCCGTGTTTCTTCTTTGGCGGCATGTGCCAGGGAGGCGGATAGATCCTTCGCCTGCAAGTACACAGGTAGTGGAGCGTCTCTGCGGATTGTGGCGCGCTCTATGGCTCCCTGCAGCAGGCGCTCGGCAATGAGGGACTTGCCAGTCCCCATGTCGCCAATGAGTAGGAGGACCGGCTTATCTGGCTCAGACAGAAGTCCTGCACCTGGAGCTCCAACAAACGGATCCTCAGTAAGGGCAACCGCCTCCTCCCGTGGGACGCCAGCTGCCTGCCAGCGCTCAGCGCAGCGGGCCCTTGATGCCCGCTTAAGCTCCTCCAATGCGGCAGCACGGTTGCGTAAATGCTCTCTATGCGCTAGCAGCCTGAGAACTATGCGCAAAGCTACTAGCCCGACCAAGACGACCCATGCCCATTGAAGGTACGGCTTCAGCCAATCCGGAACCTGCCCTGCAGCAATACTACTCATCACCCCGATGGCAATCAGGATCAGGTCAGACCATAGCGCAGTCCACGTAGAAGCAGTCGCCTTCATAGCTAGTTCATCGTACCCGCGGGGTTTGTCCTGCACAAGAACAACTTCCCAATACGAGAATGTGACACCCCTTGCAGGGGTAACCCTAGAGTGCCGACGATTCCTCTAGATCTCTTCTCAATTGTCGAGGGCGTCTCGCGTTTAGGACTGACAGACTAGCTGAGCTTGGCGCCGTGTCGGACCCCATCCCGCAGCCCTCCACAATCTGGGCAATTGCGCGGCAGGCCGCCCACCAAGTCTTCGATATGTTGCACCTGAAAAGCGCGCATTCTGCACCCATGTTGGATCCGGACGCGGAGCCTGCGATGCCATGTTGGGGTGGGTGACCGAGCCACTCTCGGAATGCCTCCGTGTGTCACTGAGTTGGTCCCTGATCATGGGCCAGTGCGTTGGTCGAGCCGCTGATTCTGCGGGTGCCAGACCGGCGCCCCAATAGGTTGAATCCGTGTTACTATCCGCAGTGCTCACCACTCGACGCGCAGCCATCCTGGGGGGGTAATATGGCGCATTCGGGGCGCAAGAGAAGGCCTACCAAGAAGAGAGGGACCGCTCGACCCAAGCGGAAGACACCTGACGCTTCAGGAAGAACTCCGCCCGAGGGAGAGCCATGGACCCAGCTCGAGCGGGCTCGACTTACTCAGGATCCAGAGTGGCAGAGGTTAGTACAGAAACAGCTGCGTGGGGCTCAGCGGCAGAAGACGAAAAAGACGAGGCCGCGAAAGAGCACGCCCTGGGGCTTCCGGCACATCGAAAGGTACAAACTCATTACGCTTCGCACGCTCTGCGGCAGGAAAGAGTTCAAAGAATGGCTGACTCAGCGCGAGCAATCCGCTGAGGTGTCACACGATTACAATGCGATCATTGAGCTAGTGAGCTTGGACTTGGCATACGCTGCCAGGTTCAAGAGCACGCTTGACGTCTGGCAGGAGTGGGCTGCCGCAGGGAGCAAGTTGGCCGAGGGCTGGCTGCGCGAAGCCCTCATTCCTTCGGCGCGTAAGAAAGACGCGCCCATCCCCTTCAAGGTGGAGTTGATCCGAGATATCCATCAGGAGGTGCTTTCGGAAGGGTTTCGCGGAAGAGATGCGCTCAAGGAAACGGCTCGCCGCGTGTTTGACATGACGGGCGAGTTCTACGGTCCCGATAACCTCAGGGAGAACATCCTCTACAGTCGAACCAAGCCCCTGACCGTGGCCCGACACCAACCCTACGAGATTCTCCAAGATCTAGCGAGCATGTTCCCTATGGACTACACGATGCCCTTGTTCAACCTCAGCCTCCTGAGGGATAGCTGTGAACGCTGCAAGTTCAGAATCCCAGATTGGGATCGTTGGAAAGACAGCAAGCACTTCAGGACATTCAAGAGCCAATTCTTGGAGCACTTCACGGTCGTCTTTCCAACCGAGAATCCCCGCCGCGCGTTTCTAAAGATGATCAGTAGCCACGACAAGCTCGCCACGCGAGAGCCCCCACCCAATCCATCTCACTGCAGGCTACTGCTACGCGGCTACGTTCCGTGCCCATACACCACGGAGATCACACGGGCGAAGCGAAAGACATCCCTCATAAGAGAATTCATCCACAATTACAGGCAGCTCCTCGCGAAAATCCCGGAACCATATAGACCTCAATGGATTAAGTCGTTGTAGCCGCCTCTCCCTTGGATTTACAGCCGAAATGAATACAGCCTTTTTCGCATAGTGGCACTCGAGGCACCTTGGTCTCTCGCGAGTCCTAGAGTCGAGCATCCTGACGGGATTGGCGCGACGGGCGAGGGAGCCACCAGTTGGTACGGCCGGATGTCGCAACAAGCAGCCCGGAGAGACTTCCAGATTCCGGCCAGATCCAAGCGATGCAAGGAGGATGAAGATGCGAATGAGAGTCCGGCAGCTTCGTGAAGAAAAGATCGCCGCCCAAGCAAAGGACCTTCTCTCCGACTACGCTCAGTCTCGCCCTTCAACCGCGTGTCCACCGATTCCGGTAGTCCACATCCTCAGGTCGCAGTTCCACCTCGATCCGGCATACGAGGATCTCTCGCGGATTCATCGTGACGTTGGCGCGGTTGCCGCCGTCTGGTGCGGCCGCCGACAGCTTTCCATCGACCTCAGCCGGCATTCCTACCTGGACGCGGAGCGGGAGAGCCACAGCCGACTCATCATCGCTCATGTGCTAGGACACTTGAGCCTCCACGGTGAGCACTTCTCTGCGGACCCGGACCAGTTGCCACTGTTCGGTGATGTGCCCCAGGCCCCGTGTTTCATCTGCATGCGTAGCGACATCAAACACCCACTCGAGACTCAGGCCGAGGCTTTTGCCTTGGCACTATTGATGCCCGAGCCCATGCTCCGGGATGCGTGGACGGAATGCGTCGGGCACGTGGAGCCTCGGGTCTGCGACGCAGCCGAATGGAAAGGAATCTGTCGGATAGCATCGTCTCGCGTCGACGACAGCGCCTTAGAGACGCCGGCAGAGGAGCTGATTCGGAAGCTAGCCGGCGACTTTGAGGTATCGATTCAGTCGATGGCCGGCCGGCTGAAGCAGCTACGGTTGTTCGTCCGGGCCCACCGTCCGGAACCGGCGTTGTCCACAACCCGAGTCTAGCCGTCACAGGGCGCAGGTCCGGGTACTGCAGGGAACGAAGGTGCTTACTACCTAGGGAGGTATTCAACGTGAAGAGCTATGAGACAACCGATTTCTACCTTGCCTGCTTCCTACGGTGCGTCGGGTATGAGCTCGTTGAAGTCGGTCGAGACGGGCGGCGCGCAATCTTTGTCTTTCGAGACCGTCCGAAGAGGCGAGAAGAAATCCTGGCCTTCTACAATGCCGAGGGCACTGTGTCGCCCTTGGCTTTTGTTGGAGCGATCAGAGATCTCAAGTCCCTGATTCACAATACGTGAGCAGCCGTGGTCGACGGGTGGACCCGAAGGTGGGACGTAACGTATGACACAAGCGACAGAATCAGATCAGACTCGCGCCGAAGAGGTTTCCGCAACGGGCAGCGAGAGTATGCTCCTTCCCATGGAGCCTTGGCGTCCGTGGTTCCGACTATCGAGTGGGATAGTCTCCACACTGACCTGGGCCAGCCTGTCATCAAGTGCGAAGGCCGTCCTGGTTGTCTTAGCTTATCACGCAAATCAAGAGCGTGTAGCGTGGCCATCAGTCAAGAAGATTCAGGGCCTTGCCGGGACTTCCAGAAGGAGCACCTACCGTGCGCTGGCGGAACTCGAGAGTCTAGAGATCCTCGAGAAGCTGACGAGAGGTAGGTGCGGTAGATCAACGCGGTATCGGCTGCTTCACCCTGAAGACGCGGAATGCCTCCACCTGACTGGGTGCCAGGAGTGGCACCCTCAGGGTGCCAAGGCCTGCACACACAGGGTGCCACTGGTGGCACCCGAAACAGAAGTAGTT
This sequence comes from Candidatus Eiseniibacteriota bacterium, assembly GCA_023132135.1. Classification (GTDB taxonomy): domain Bacteria; phylum Arandabacterota; class Arandabacteria; order JAGLYR01; family JAGLYR01; genus JAGLYR01. The sequence continues at coordinate 7,490 of JAGLYR010000285.1, forward strand.
ACCACAAACAAAGAACTGAAGCAGAAGCCCCGCGCCCCTGGCGCGGGGGCTCCTTCTCCACGAATGTCCCGAACTGCATCAAGACCCAACGAGAGTCAGTCGGTCAAAGATCAGGCGCGCAGATGGGCTCAAGGTGAGAGGCGACGCCTGAAAGAGGAAGACCCAGATGCATACGACAGGCTGTGTCGGGAGTCTCTGGCGATGGTCACGGCTGGCCTGTCTCCCGCCGAGGCTGATGCGTTCAGAGGGCGGGGATCACCTGAGAAGAGCGGAATATGGTTGGGGCGAATATACACCACGCTTGAGCATCGATTCATAGAAGAACAGACCGAGAGGGGAGATTCGCGCGATGTCGTTGATTCCGAAGGATGACATCTGGCCGTTCAGGCCGGGTGTGTTCAAGGTGTTTGTGGCGGATCCTCGCAAGTCAAAGAAGATCGCCGGCTGGAAAGGCTGTCGGAAGCACGCGACCTATGTCTTCCCTGACGGTCAGGTCGTCATCGACGTTCTTGTCCCAGCCAGGCTCTACCGGCGGGCGCGAGAGGTCATGGGGCTCCCGGCTCTGCGCAAGAGTCCGGGGCGCGTGGCCGCGGGCAGGAGGTCCGGCAAGGCAGCCGCCGCTCGAGGTGTCCTCAAGAAGGGCACGGACCGACAGAAAACGATCGATTTTCCCATGGTCGGAACGTAGAAATCGCCGCTCACAGAGGCGATCGTCAGGGGTTCGACTCTGGAGTCCCACAGATTGAGATCGTCGCTTAGAAACCGTTTTTCGGGTCCCTGACCATGTTGTCCAGTTGCCTTGGAGAAGGCCAGTGAATGATCAGGCCAATCTTCCCATCCTCTTGAAGCCTGAGGAGGTGGCAGACCTCCTCAGGACAAGCCGCGACGCTATATACACAATGAACCAACGTGGCCAGTTGCCGGGAGGCACTCGAATCGGACGCCGTCTTCTCTTTCGTCGAGACAATGTGCTAGAATGGCTGGAAGAAAGACGTGCGCCATCGGCTGAGGAGTTGCGGCGATGAGCGTGAAGATCAGACCGTTTCGAGGAGGAGGCTGGGAGGTGGACATCCGCGTGCGGTTGCCCGACGGGACCTGGAAGCGGGAGCGCAGGAAGGCTCCTGTCTCCTCTAAGTCCGGAGCAATACGTTGGGGGCAGGACTGTGAGCGCGAGATTCTGCTCCATCGCCCGGCAAAACTGAGAAAGGGGGTGCCAACGCTCGCTGAATTCGCTCCGAGATTTCTGGAAGGGTACGCGCTGGCCAATCGCCAGAAGCCGAGCGGGATCGCCGGGAAGGAGACCATTCTTCGCGTGCACCTGCTCCCGCTACTTGGGACGAAGAGACTGGATGCCATCGGGAATGAGGACATCCAGAAACTGAAGGGCGCACTCGACCAGAAGGCAGCTAAGACGGTCAACAACATCTTGTCCGTGCTCAACACCTTGCTTCGGGTCGCCGTCGAGTGGGAAATCATCGAGCGGATGCCATGCACGGTGAAACTCCTCCGTACTTCGACCACGGAGGCAGCGTTCCATGAGTATAAAGAGTACGCTCGCCTCATCGAGGCCGCCAGGTCAGTCGATGAGAGGGCGCACCTCGCTGTACTCTTGGGTGGGGATGCCGGGCTGCGGTGCGGGGAGATCATGGCTCTGGAGTGGACCGACATCGATCTTGATAGACAGCGACTCCGGGTCGAACGCTCCGAGTGGAAAGGCCGGGTGACAGACCCCAAAGGTGGACGTTCCCGATTGGTGCCGTTGACAAGCCGTCTGGCCGAGGCTCTTCGCGCTCACCGGCATCTGCAGGGACACCGCGTGCTCTGCGATGAGGACGGGCAGCCGCTCTCACAGAAGGTGGTGCAGCTCCTCGTCAGGAGATCTGCTGAGCGGGCGAACCTGGCCGAGAAGGGAGTCCACATTCTCCGCCATACATTCTGCTCGCATCTGGCGATGCGCGGGGCTCCTCCCCGGGCCATCCAGGAGCTGGCCGGACACAAGAATCTGAGCACCACGGAGAGGTACATGCACCTCAGTCCGGCCGCAATCGAGGGGGCCATCCGGCTGCTCGAACAGCCCGGATCCGGCCCAGTTTGTGGAGAGATAATGGAGACAGGCACCTGAGCGATTTCCAACTCAAGCGCCTGCAAGAAGATAGATGGTGGAGGCGGCGGGAATCGAACCCGCGTC
>JAGLYR010000286.1 GCA_023132135.1 Candidatus Eiseniibacteriota bacterium
TCGAAGTGGTGTTGCTGGGAGTCGGTTCCGAATCCCCTACTTCGCAAATCTCTCCCGACACCACTCTATGATTTCATCGATGTCTTCTTCGAGCATACCTTTCGGTTCATAACCCAATACCGACTCCGATTTTGTCAGATCCGCCACGGAGAACAGCATCTCCTCGGGCCGGGCGGGCGCGCTCTCTGGAATCGTCCCCGGTCGAATCCGTTCAATCAGCATCCGGGCGATTTCGTTCACGGTCCATCCTCTTCCCGATCCGATGTTGAAGATGTCCCAGTCGATGTCCGCTTCCAGCGCGAGGAGCGTTCCGTTGACGATGTCCCGAACACTCACGAAATCACGGGTCTGCTCCCCATCGCCGAAGATGACCGGGGGACGGCCGTTCAGCAGCTCCTTCGAGAAGATGGTGATGACGCCAACGTAGGGTGTATAGCCCTGCCGCGGACCATAGACGTTGAAGTAACGAAGGGCCGCAATCCGGATTCCCAAGCTCGGCTGCAGCAGCTCCAGGTACCGCTCGCAGGTCAGCTTTGCCACTCCATAGGGTGAGGGCGGGCCCTTCGGGTAGATTTCGGGAATGGGCGACCGGTCGATGCCGTCGGCGTACACGGCCATTGACGATGCGTAGATGAACTTCCGCACTCCGCTTCCCCTGACTGCATCCAGGAGGGTCAGTGTTCCGAGAACGTTGGTCTGCGCGTCGTCGAGGAATCCTTCCACGGAAGAGCGGACACTGACCCTGGCGGCCAGATGAATCACCGCGTCAACGCCGGACCGGACAACCTTCTTTATCGCATCATGATCGCGGACATCGCACTTAACGAACTCGGCCTTGGGGTCAAGATTCTCCCGCACGCCCGTGCTGAGGTTGTCCACGACGACGACGTCGACGCCGCGGTCGATCAGGGCATCCACTAGGTGGGATCCGACGAAGCCGGCGCCCCCGGTTACCAGGATCCTCTCGAAGTTCATGAGAAGTCCTTCAGGAATGGCTCCCCGCTGAAGTCCATGGTCACCTTCTCGGATTTGAGGGAGTTCACAAGATCCCCAACGTTTCGGACATGCGTGTGTGGGAGAATGAGGGAGTTGGTGATGCGGATGGGATTCTCGATGACTACGTCGTCGCCGATAACGGAATTCTCGATTGTGCAACCATCGGGAATCACCGCCGTGGCCGGGATGATGTTCGCCTCTCCCTGGTGACTCATCATCCTCAGGTTGCACTCGAGAAGGTCCTCGATGTAGGTGAGGTTGAGGTCCCACTTAACGACATCCTCGGCGTAGACCGCGTAGCCGTCATCGATGAGAATCTGGATGGAGTTGGTGATCTCATACTCGTCACGCATGGCGGTTCGCGGTGTGCGCCGGATGGCGTCGAATATGGGAAGGGCAAAGAGGTAGATTCCGACGCCCTTGAGCGCCTGCTCCACGTGCCGGGGTTTCTCGACGACCCGCTCAGCGCGGTTGTCCTTCCCGACAGTCACTGCAAAGTTCCGGCGGATGTTCTCAGGCGTGTCGTTGGATCGAACCGCAAGGACAGAAACCTGGGGATCCTTCAGTGTTCGGGCCAGGAGACGATCCAGATCCGGGATTGCGCTGAAGATGTCGCCGAGGAAGAGGAGAAACGGACGATCCATCAGCCCCTCGAGCTGTCCCACCGCGTGGGCAATCCCCAGTGCATCCTGCTGCTCCACGTATTCGATGGCCACGCCCAGGGAGCTGCCGTCTCCGAAATAGTCGATGATCTGTTTCTTGAGGTGCCCGACAACGATCGCAATCTCGGTGATCGCATTGTCCCGCATGAGCTCAATCTGGTACTGGAGAATGGGCTTGTTACACACGGGAAGAAGGGGCTTGGGGAACTCCTCGCCAAAAATATCGACCCGCGAGCCCTTCCCCGCCGCCAGTATCGCACCCCTCAGCTTGTTCGACACTCTCGTCTCCCTACAACTCTGTGATCTCGCCGCGTCGATATCGCCGGATCTTGCGCTTCAGGCACAACAGGAACCCGAAGAATTCCCAGCCGGTCTTGCCGACCTTGAGGGCTGTGGCGCCGCCGGCGCGCGCGTAGTGCGTGATCTCACACTCTCCAATTCGGTATCCCAGCGCATGGATCTTGAGCAGGATCTCGGTGGGCGCCGAGAAACCTCCGGATTCGATCTCGATGGCCTGCAGGGTCTCGGGCCGATAGATCTTCAACGCACAATTGGTGTCCCGGAACGGCACGCCGAAGAGAATGCGCACCATCACGTTGAGGGCCCGGTCCGCCAGGAACCGGACGAAGCTGTCCCGCTTCCGGTCCCGGTAGCCCGTGACGACGTCGTACTTCCCGTCGATCAGCGTATCGTACAGTTGAGCGTACTCGGCGATGTCAAACTGCCCGTCCGAATCCAGCGTGACAATCCAGCGGCCCCGGGCCTCGCGGATAGCGTCCTTCAGGGCTCCGCCGTATCCTTGGTTCAGCGCGTTGTCGACAACCTTCAGGTTGCTGAATTCGTCGGCGAGCTGGTGGAGGATCTCGGCCGTGTTGTCCGAGCTGCCGTCATTGGTGATGATGATCTCGGCCCGGATCCCCGTATCACGAATCATTCTCTGCCAGCGCCGGACAATTCCCTCGATGGTTACCGACTCGTTGTAGGCGGGTGCAGCGAAGGAGAAGTCGTAGGGGAGAGGACTCTTCTCCGCGGCAGTGTTGAGTCCTGGGTTCACGAGCGCTCCGCTGGACGGGATTCGCAGTGTGCCGGCGAAGGGAGTCGCCGGCCTCGCCTGTCTCGTATTTGATTATCCCATTCTAGGGTGCAGATGTCGGGAGCGCAAGGCCAAGCTTTCACGGAAAGTGAATGACTGTCAACCGTCTGCTGTGCTAGCCTGCATTATTCATGAATAATGCAGGCTAGCATCTGGGAGATTAAACTATGCATGTTGCCATGCTGTCCCCCGTCGCCTGGCGCACTCCGCCGAGGCACTACGGTCCCTGGGAAAGGGTTGTATCACTCCTCACCGAAGGGCTTGTGAGGCGCGGGGTGGAAGTGACGCTTTTTGCCACAGCGGATTCCGTGACGGCGGCGAGTCTCCGCGCCGTTTGCCCGGCAGGCTACGAGGAGGACAGGGATCTCGATCCCAAGGTCTGGGAGTCCCTGCACATCTCCGAGCTCTTTGAGCACGGCGATGAGTTCGATCTAATCCACAACCACTTCGATTTCCTGCCCCTGACATATACAGGGATGACGCGCACCCCGGTGGTCTCGACCATCCACGGTTTTTCCTCCCCCCGAATCCTTCCGGTGTACAAGAAATATGATGGCCGCGTGTTCTACGTCTCTATCAGCAACGCGGACCGATCACCGGAGCTGACGTATCTGGCCACGGTCCATCATGGAATCGATATCGAACGCTTCTCCTTCCGCGCGGATTGTGGTGAGTACCTGCTCTTCTTCGGCCGCATCCATCACGACAAGGGCGCAAAGGAGGCCATCGAGATCGCAAGACGGTTTGGGAAGAAGCTCATTCTCGCGGGCATCATCCAGGACGAAGCCTATTTCGAGCGAGAGGTGAAGCCCTGTCTGGAGGATGGCGAGATTGAGTTCGTGGGCAGTGCAGGTCCGGAAAAGAGGGACGATCTCCTCGGGGGGGCCTACGCGCTTCTCCACTCCATCAATTTCGATGAACCTTTCGGGCTGTCTGTAGTCGAATCGATGGCCTGCGGGACGCCGGTGGTGGCGTTCCGTCGCGGCAGCATGCCGGAGCTCATCACGCATGGTGAAGACGGATTCCTGGTCCCGGATGTGGACGAGGCTGTGAGGGCGCTGGGAGAAATCCCAAAGATCGCTAGAGCCAGGTGCCGAAAGACTGTTGAAGAGCGCTTCACGGCAGAGCGAATGGTTGAAAACTACATCGAAGTCTATCGCGGGATTCTCGCGACGGCTCCAACCTAGACACGGAGAATGCGATGGCAGGCCCTTTGGTCCATCGATACGAGAAGAACCCGATCCTGACCAGTAAAGACGTTCCCTATCCCGTTGAGACTGTCCACAATGCGGGGGTAGTCGCGCACGGGGGCGGCTACGTCATGCTCTTTCGCTCGCACCTGAAGACCGGCCGGTCAGTGATCGGGCTCGCCGAGAGCAAGGATGGTTTCTCCTTCACCGTGAGGCCGAAGCCTTTCCTGACGCCGGCCGAGGAAGGCATCTTTGCGGAGTACGAGGCCTTCGGCGTGGAGGATCCCCGGATCAGCTGTGTGGATGGAGAGTACCTCATCACCTACAGCGCCTACTCGAGGCACGGCGTTCGAATCGCGCTGGCCAGGACACGCGATTTCAGAGAAGTCGAAAGGGTGGCGGTCATCACCCAGGCGGATCACCGAAACATCGTGGTTTTCCCGGAGAAGTTCGGCAACCGCTATGTTCGTCTGGATCGACCTCATTCGGAGATCGCTCCGTGGTCCATCTGGATTTCCTACTCGCCGGATCTGGTCCACTGGGGAGAGTCGCGGCGCATTATTGCTCCGGTCCCGTACCACTGGGATGAGGCGAAAGTGGGCCCCGGCGCGCCTCCGATCAAGACCGACAGGGGTTGGCTCAGCATCTACCACGGGGCTTTCCAGACCATGGGCGGTGGGGTCTATCGCCTCGGGATTGCCCTGCACGATCTCGGGGATCCTTCGAAAGTACTGGGTGTGGGCGACGAGTGGATTCTCCAGCCGGAGGATCCCTGGGAAATCACCGGGTATGTGCCCAACGTGGTTTTTTCATGCGGAGCTGTTCCGGAGGACGACGGGACGGTGAAGATTTACTGGGGCGCCGCCGACACGGTGATGTGCGTCGGCACCGCATCCATCGACGCTCTGGTTGATCATTGCATCAAATGCTCCAGGCGGGCGAAGTAGCGGACTGGCTTCCGGCCGCTGGTGAGAAATGCAGGCTAAGGAGTTCTTCAGAGCCTTCCGATGGTAAATAGAAGGAGGTTCGAGACATGAGCCGCAACCGGATCCTGCGCGACAAATTGCAAGGGTTTGCCGTCGAGTACTACGTTGCCAATGTACTGACCAGAAACGGCTGTCTGGTCCGAACCGTTCCCGAGGATTCCACCACGGGTTTCAGCCTTCTTTGCGAGACCGACGAGAACAGCCGCGGGAAGAGGGAGCCGTTCCAGCACTTCTGGGTCCACGTGAGAACAGGAGACCGGGTGAGTCTCATTGAGCCCGGGAAGCAGGCGTCCTGCCTCTTCAAGGCAAAGGAGCTGCTCTACTGGGCCCGGCAACCGATCCCCGTCTACGCCTTCCTTATTCCGGAGTACTCCAGCGCCTCGCTGCCGGACACAATCTACATTGTGGATCTGTCCGGCCATCTCACTGATCTGCAGATCCCGATGGACAAGGACAGGCTCACGCTGCGGTCGAATCGGCTGATCCATCCGGAGTCCGAGGAGGACTGCCGGCGCTTCCTGTCGTCTATTGCAATTGAGAGTGAAGTGCCGACCTTCACGAGTGATGTTGTGGAGGAGATTGCTCTCCCCAAGCCCGCTCAATGAGCTCCGCTCTCGGGCGCCTAGTCGTCAGCGACACCACCACAATTACGATCAGCCCCACAACGGTCCCCGCGATGAACCCGTGAATGCCCAAGGGGTTCTTGAAAGCCATCCAGGCGAGAGCTGTCGCGGCGCCGGCGGCCATGGAAGCAAAGGCCCCGGCCCCGTTGGCGCGTTTCCAGTAGATGCCGAAGAGCAAGGGCCATAGGTTGGTCGACGCGATTACGGCCCAGGAAAAGGCGGTGAGAACGAGGATCAAGGCGGGTGGGCGCAGCGCAATCAGAAGGGAAACGATGCCCACTGCCGCGCTGATGAGACGCGTGATGCGGAGTTCCCGGCTCGGCTCGAGCCGAAGCGAAAGCCCCTTCTCCAGAATGTCCTTCACCAGTGAGCTGGAAGTGATGATGAGAACTCCTGCGAACGTTGACATCCCTGCAGCAATCACACCTGCCAGGAAGACAGCGGCCCAGATGGGGGAGAGAACACCTTTGGTGAGAGTGGGAATCGCCAGGTCCGGACTGGAGAGGTCCGGGTAGAGAACGCGCGCAATTGCCCCATTGAGGTAGGGAAGAAGAGCAATGCACGCGCCGACCGTCACGACCACCGTACCGACCCGGAGGACCCGGGTGTCCTTGATCGAATAGAACCGGATCAGAAGTTGGGGCATGCCCCAGGTACCCAGACTCACGATCAGGCAAAAGGAGATGAGCCCGGCCCAGCCCCAGGTTCCCGGTGTGTGGAGAAGACCCGGATCGATCGCAGCCAGCTTCGTGTGTGCGGCAGACAAGCCTCCCACGGCGTTCAGGGAGAAGAACGTCAGCAGGACCAAGCCGAAGATCATGACCCACGCCTGGAGAAAGCTGGTCCACACGACGGCCAGGTATCCTCCGACGCCCACGTAGAAGATTATGATGACCCCGGAGATCAGGACGCCGCCCCAGTACGGCATGCCCATCAGGACTTCCATGGCGTTGCCCATGCCCTTCAACACGCTCACGTTGTAGATGATGAGGAAGAGGAAGATCACGGCGGACGAGAACACCCGGCACTCGGGCGAGTGGTAACGCTCGTTGAAGAATCCGGAGATTGTCATGACGCCCAGCCGCTCGGTGAAGAGCCGGACGCGTTTGCCGAGAACAATCCAGCAGAGGAAGCACCCAACGAGGACGTTGACGGCTCCGATCCAGATTGTCGCCATCCCGAACCTGTAGCCGAAACCGCCACCGCCGATGATCAGGACGGAGGAGAAGTACGCGGCAACAAAGGAGAGAGCTGTGACCCAGGGGCCGACGGAGCGTCCCCCGATCGCGAAATCCGCGGGATCCTTTGTCTTTCTGCCCGTTGCAATCCCTATCCATGCCAGCGCGGCAAGATAGACGGCGAGAACGATGATGCAGGTTGCCAGTTCCATATCGAACCCCTTGTCTTCGTGTTCTTCGCTGCTTCGCGGTTCAGGTCTTCCTGACCAGCGCCCGGATTACGGCCACAACCACAGTCAGTCCCGCCACGATCCAGGCAAGAAAGGTTGACCACGGTGCATTGAAGGGTCCCATTGCAACTCCTATGGTGGATGTCTCCGGTTAGAGGTCCACGAGTAACTCCCATCTCAGGAACACTGCCTTGCTCCGCCCGTACCCGGCGGGATGTCCGGGCGGAGGGTAGCAGTCCAGGGGAACGAATGGCTCGGCGGCGGGTACGTGGGGAACGAATGTCTCGGCGAGTACATGTCCCGTCACTCTTGCATGCAAGCGGAACTTGACCTCCCCCTGGAGATTCCACCCGCGGAAGACCGATGTCAAGAAGACGGCCTGCTCGGATGCGAAGAAATTGTGGAGCCTGATGGAGAAGGTACCCAGTTGCCCCAGTGGATGGTGCGTTTTCACGAAGAAGGAGGAGACATTTCGCCACTTGGCGACTCCGCCTTCCCGGATCAGAGTGTAGATGTAGAGCTCGCTCCACTTGGGCCAGCGGCTGAGGAGCGGATTCCATCCTTCGCAGGTGTTGTCATGGTCTCCCGACAGGCGCAGAACGCCGAGGGTCGCGCTGTGACCTCCGTCGCCAATCTGCATCTCCAGGTACGCATGCACGCCGGAAGCCGAGACATCGTCGTTCCCGCGCTTCCCGCTCTGAACCGCCGCCTCAACAACGGCCCGGTCGCCGCTGCGCAGGTCGTGGCTCAACCGCATCCCGAAAGTGTGCAGCTTCAACTCGCGGGATGCCAGGATGCTCGGATCCTCTGTCTTGTGGAAGTAGTAGGGCTGGATCTCGGTTCCGTGCAAGTGAGTGCACGAAACATGGATGCCGTAGAGCGCCTCGTCGGATTCCACGAGGCTCCGGTCCTGGTCGTTGATGACGGGCAGGTACCTGTCCGTCCGGGGGTTTGAGATTGCCAACAGATCGATGTTGCCGGAGCGGGTCTTCAGCGTTGCCCGCACAGCGTTGTGGTAGATCATCTGCGAGCCGGCCAGTGGAGCCCCGTCCATGATCAGGAAACCTTCGCCCAGCATGATGTTCTGGCGGCCGATCGCAAGATCCAGCGGGAGTCCGCCTGCGTCTGTCCAGCGCAGGTAGAGATTCTCGAAGACGATCTCGCTGATTTCGAAGTCCACATCCGGATGGAAGTAGTAGCGGAACTCGTTGTTGAGGCGGGCGTAGACCTCGATGCTCGGCCTCACGCGGTACCGGCCCCACAGGGCGCAGCGGATCCGGAAAAAGTGCTTCTGGTCGTCTTCCTTATCGTTGAGGTCAATGGCATTGTCGAGATACACCTGCCGGATGCGGAGTTGGCAGCCGTAGTTGCGCGGCGGATCGGATCCTGCGTGAACCAGAGTCGGGATCGAGGAGGCCAGGAAGATGATAGAGAGAGAGACGATCAGCAGGAGGCGGATGGATCTCGGTTGAGGTGTCATGACCGGCTTCCCGTTCGCCATGGAATCAGTGCTACGTGCTACGTGCCCCGTGCTCCGTGCAAGGAGAAGGGGCATCGGAAGCAGTCCCTGGCCTGCGGAATTCTGCCCTATTTCCTCGACACTCGACACTTTGTCACTCGCCCTCGTCACACGGACGGGGCACTGTCCCCAACCCAGTGACAGGTGACAGG
>JAGLYR010000287.1 GCA_023132135.1 Candidatus Eiseniibacteriota bacterium
TCCGTGGCGGATCTGACAAAATCGGAGTCGGTATTGGGTTATGAACCGAAAGGTATGCTCGAAGAAGACATCGATGAAATCATAGAGTGGTGTCGGGAGAGATTTGCGAAGTAGGGGATTCGGAACCGACTCCCAGCAACACCACTTCGATCGGCAACACGCCTTTCAACCTCAGGCGCTCTCTCCGCCGAACCTCAAACCCCGTCTCCGAGACCAGTCGATCCACCTCCACCGACCGGCAGGGAATGATCCCCGGGAGGACATCCCTCACCCACTCGTAGAACCGCAGCAGTCCGAGAGCCTTCCCGTCATTGCTCATTACGGCAAGTGCCAGGCGTCCCGATTCCGCCTTCAGAACCCGCTTTGCCTCCGACAGAATCCGAACGCGCTGCGCATGGCCGTACAACTCCAGAACCCCCGACATGTACGCGCCGTCAAGAGACCCGTCCTGGTATGGAAGTGAACCGGCATTGCCCCTGAGAAGCAGGGGATCCGGCCTGCAAGCACTATCGCAGATCTCCCGCGCTTGCTCCAGCATAGGAAGGGAGATGTCCAGCCCATGGGAGAATCCTGACGGGCCAACCCTTTGAGCGATCTCGCGCAGCGCCAGTCCGGTCCCGCACCCGATCTCCAGGACCCTCTCGTCCGGGGACGGCGACAGGAACTCGATCGCTTTCTCCCGAAGCGATTTCTCAAACCACCGCTCGTGGATTCCGTAGAACCTCGAGATCCAGCGGTAGTAGCGGTCGATGCGAGTTCTCTCGGCACTCGCCATTCCAGGCAGGTTCGTACGGGCTACAGCCACTTTCGCCTCTTGAATGCCAACAGCATCGCCCCTCCCAAGGCTCCCATCACTCCCAAGACAATGAAGTAACCGTATCTCGTGCGCAACTCCGGCATGAAGTCGAAGTTCATTCCGTAGATAGCAGCGATGAGAGACAGGGGCATCATGAGAGTGGCGATGATGGTGAGAACCTTGAGAGCATTGTTCTGCTGTTGGGCGAGCACGGAGTTGTAGCCCGCCAGTGCCGAGTGGACCCGATCCTGCAGGGAATCGATACTCTGCGACACGCGGTCCATATGGTCGAACAGCCCGCTCAGGTACGACCGGGATTCGTCACTCACCAGCTCCAGCTTCGAGCCGGCCAGATGACGCATCACACGCTGCATGGGCAGGAGACTGCGCTTGAGAGCCCGGACCATGTGCTTGCACTTGGCGATCCTGTCGAGGACGTCGGCTCCGGCTTTTCCTCCCATGTATTCCTCTTCCAGCTCCTCCAGCTGGTTGTCCACGTAGAAGATCTTGGGGAGGAATCCATCCACGAGGGCATCCCACAGAAGGAAGTAGATGAAGGCCGGACTTTTCCCCACCGTCTCAAAGGATTCCCGATAGGAGGAATAGACCTTGTCGATGGCCGCGACGGATCCCCCTCGGGCCGTGACAACCGCCGCCGGCGTCATTACGATGATCAGTGACACGTGGGCGATATTCTCGCCTTCCAGCCGGCAGACCTGGACTTTCGAGAGAACGCATTCCTGGTGATGCTGTGACCAGTACTCGTAGTCCGGGCGCAGGAGTTCGTCCACCTCGGCATCGGAAACCCCCAGACCTATAAGAAGTGGACGCAACTTTTCCGGATTCAGTCCATCGAAATCCAGCCAGGCAAACCGCTCCGGGCTCAACTGCCCGGGGTCGATCTCATCGACCCTCTTTGAGACGATCCCCTTCGTGGCTGCTTCAAAGAGAATGGCGTTGTCCACCAGTTATCCCCTCCTTTCGGAACCTCCCCAGCCATCCTACCCGAATTCCTGAGACAGATCAAGGATCCAGCATGGAATCCGTTCGGAGAAAGGCGCGATTCCCGCTTCTCACCGCAACGTCTTCCTGCTACAATGGCCCGACTTACTTTGACCCTCGTAATGATGAATCCGGGAGGATGAGATGGAACTGAACGAACTCGAAAAGCTGACCGTTGTGAAGCTCCGCGAGATGGCCATGGAGTACGAGGACATCACGACCGCTACAGCCATGACCAAAGAGCAACTCGTCGACGTTCTCTGTGAGAAGCTGGGAATCGAGCGCAAGGCTGAAGTAGAAGTCGCCCAGAGCGTGGACAGGGCCGGTGTGAAGAAGCAGATCAAGGAGTTCAAGGCCCAGGCCCGGCAGGCCGCCACCAACGGCGACAAGGCAATGGCCAAGCGGATGCGCAGGAAGGTCCATCGGGAAAAGCGCCAACTTCGCAAATCAAAACCAATCGTCAAGAAAGCTTCTTAGCCACGGCGAGGTCACCGACCCACAGGAACAGGGGCATCAGGCCGAACTGGAGGAACGTCAACGCGCACCAGGGGCAGCGGATCCCCACCGCCAGCCCCGCTGCCGCGATCGGGAGAATCTGTACCAGGGCAGCGTGCCGAAGCCACCTCTCTGAATTGCCTGCCGCCGCAAGGCCCAGGCTCACGACGGCCATCGCTCCAACCACGAGCTTTCCGAAGCACGGGAAGGCCGCATCCAGATACCCGATCTCGTAGTAGCCGTGGATAGGAGTGAAATGCTCCGGGTCCCACATCCACACCGGGACGATCACGGCGGCACTCGTCAGGAGACAGACTCCCGTGAAAACGCTTGCCTCCCGCCATCCGGTGGTCCGCCCCATTCGCACAACCAGCAGTGGAAGGACAAAGAAGAAGTTCGCCCGCCAGGCCAATGCAAGACCTGCAAAGACGGCAAGGACAGCCATCCTCCAACCCCGGCTCCATCGCCCGCCCAGGCCCGCCACGACAGCGACCGTCGTGACCGCAATGCTGTTGGCCAGAAGATCCCCGCCTGTCATCAATTCGTGCTGCAGGGCTACGCTCCCCATGGTCAGGAATATGAAAATGCACAGCGCCGCGGGTTCGGAGCGCGTGATCCGCGCCATGAGCAGGAAGAGAACAAGGAGCCACAGGAGGTTCTGCCAGGCGGCGTTCCCCAGACCCAGAACCCACAGAGCCGACAGGATGAGCCCGCCGGGCAGGGGCGAAATCGGTTTCCCCAGGTGCGTGGGTTCGGCATAGGGATACTCGCCCGCAAACAGGCGGGATGTGGCCAGATTGAGCGCATCGTCGCGGTCGCTGCCGCCTCCAATCCTCCCGGAATCGGCGATTGGGTAGACGATGCTGAATGCCGCGGCGTACAGTAGGAGAATCAGGATAATGCCGATCCGGGCGGATCTCCTCGACAGCCACTTGTCCGGCGGGAACTCACGCCAGAGCCGCACCGCAAATGCACAGGCGACAGCCCCCAGGATCCAGTACGCGCCCAGCCCCCACCAACCCAGGAACCGGAACACGGGCCCTCCGGAGAGCAGAAGCGGGACCATCATTCCGAGTACGATTCTGCGCATCACGCTCCGCCAAGATTGATCAGGCCATCCAGCATTGCCCCTCGTTCGTACAGACTGCGGCTTTCCCCCAAACGCTGTCAATCCCGATCTCCCTTGATCTGCAGTCGTGAGCGCCGTAGACTTATGCCAGCTTCGGTCGTCGTCCCCGCGAACGCGGGGAC
>JAGLYR010000288.1 GCA_023132135.1 Candidatus Eiseniibacteriota bacterium
GGCGTGAGGCGTAAGGCGTAAGGCGCAGTCCAGGCTAGGTGTGGAGGAATTCGCTGGTGGGTATCGAGACGACAATAGCGGAGCACATGGAGCGCCGCCACGTGCTGGCCTGGGGTGTGGCGGATCTCACCGCAGCCCGGGACTATCTCGCCGGTGTCTCCGAAGGGTATGTCGTCGATCTGCCCCGAGCCATCTCCATTGCCGTTCCTTTTCCACGCGAGATCGTTGACCTGCTGGCCGAGGGTCCCTCCCGCACGTACCTCTACTTCTACCGGCAGGTTAACAACCGGCTGAATCACATTGCCCTGGAAATCGATTCAATCCTGTCCGGGGAAGGATATCGATCCTTCCCTGTGCCGGCGTCCCGCCGGGAGGGCAGGGAACGAATCGGGAGCATCTTCCCACATCGCCTGGCCGCCAATCTCGCCGGTATCGGATGGATCGGAAAAAGCGGGCTGCTCATTCATCCCGACGTCGGGCCCAGGCTCCGGCTCGTCACCATCCTCACCGACGCGCCTCTCGAGACTTCATCACCCGTTGAGGATCGGTGTGGGTCCTGCACGGTATGCATCGAGGCATGTCCGGGCGGTGCAATCGGCGAGCGGGTGGACTGCGAAGATTGGCAAGGCAACCGTCTCGACGCGGCAATGTGCGACAGGTACTTGACTGAGGTGAGGGATCGACACGGTGTCAGAGTCTGCGGGCTGTGCCTTGCGGCATGTCCGTGGGGAAAACGGTAGACATGGCTATCCCGGAATCTCCCACCCAGGCCAAACTCCTCATCGCCGTGATGACCCCGGACCCCCGCTGCTTTGATCTGGCATTGGCTGAGCTCGAGTCGACTCATGGGGCCATCGACGCAACGTCTCCGGAGATCCGGGATCCACACTACCGCCATTACGAAGATGAGATGGGCCCCGCACTCACCAAAAGGATACTTGCGTTTGAGAAACTGGTCGATCCCGAGCAGCTCGTTTCTGCGAAAACCCACACTAACGCTATCGAACTTGCCTTTTCCATCCGCGGTCGAAGAACCGTCAATCTCGACCCGGGGCACCTCACTTCAGGCAACCTGGTGCTGGCTTCCGCCAAATCCCGTTCGAGGCGCATCTACCTTCGCGATGGAATCTACGCCGAGCTGGAGCTCGTCTACCAATCCGGCGAGTTCAGGCCCATGCCCTGGACATACCCCGACTTCCGCCGGCCAGAGGTCCTCTCCTTCCTCTCCGAGGTCCGGCAGACGTACCTCGCTCAATTGACTAGCCGGCGTCCCCAATAAGCACGAAGCCCGACCAGTAGGCGGGGTGCCGGAACGGCCGGTCACCATCCTCGTCAGTATAGTTTCGGAGCCAGTGCTTGGCTTCGCGGAGGGCTTCGGCTTTGGGGAGGGGCTCTTCTATTCGACCCGCGCGCCGGCCGGCGTAGCTGCCGGTCAGGTTCTCGTAGAAGCGCCCCATGAGGAGTGCCGTCGCTTCATCCTCCACCAGCCACAGGCTCACCAGGAGACTGCGGGCGCCCGCCTGCAGGAACGCGTAGGCCATGCCGATGTAGCCCTCTCCTCCGGCTTCGCGCCCGAGCGCTGTCTGGCAACCGCTGAGTGTCACCAAATCCGCATTCAGCGGGAATTCGGCCACGATTTCCTTGACGGTGAGAAGACCATCGTACATTCGGGTGCCCGAGACTGTGGCCTCGACCGGATCCGGCAGGTTCGCGCAGGAGAGAACCAGTGCCGAACACTCCGGCCGCTCGTCGTCCACAAGGGCATGCGTCGCCAGGTGAATGATGTCGAAATCCGTGAGATCTCCCGACGTGGCCAGGAGAACAAGCTGCTGTTCGGATGCGTCCTCCCCCAGAAGAACCGTGGACTTCGAGACCGACGCCGCCACTCTCCGGACCTCTTCCCCTGTCCACGGGAGACGCTGCAGATCTGCGGGGGGCTTCCCGGCCACCGTCGCCAGATGCGCCCGGGCGAACTGAGGATTGCCCACCAGCAGGGCGTTACGATCCGAACCCAATGGCCGCGCGGCCCCCTGTTCCCGCAGCCAGGCGAAGATCGTGGCCGAAGGGGTATAGGATACCGTGTACCGGTCTCCAAGATACACGCCGTGTGAATCCACGAGCGATTCAACGGGTATTCCCAGCAGCGGTCCGGATGGAATCACAACCAGGTTTTCGGATCCGTCAAGGTAGCACTCGAGTGGAGTGATCCATTCGGACCACAGCTTCCCCGCGTCCGAGGTAATGCGCGCAGTCTCCGTGACACGGAAGGGCCACGACCCGGCCACCCCCAGGCTTCCCCGGAAGTCGCTCGCTGTCTCGTCCCAGGGAATCTCTCCGGCGCCGACGGACGGTGCGAGATGAACCCACCCAACGGGGCCGGAGTCGCGGATCACATAGCCCCATGCATCCGGCTCGCACCCCGGGATTTCCACCCACAACCAGCCCACCAACGCGGTCTTTTCCCCGAGCGATCCCTGAACCTGTTCCAGAGAAAAGGTCCGACCTTCAGCCCGTTGCCCGGAAGCAAAGAGGAGGTCCACCAGCGCTCGCGCCTGGGCTTTCTCTGCCGCCACCCATGCCCGGTCTTTCTGCTCCATGCCAAGACGCGCCACCGAGAGGTGACAGTAGGGTGATTCCCGGAACGTCGCCCGTGTGAATCCTCCGCCTGCGCGAAGGCGGGCGGTCTCAAAGATCTCGGCCGCGCCCGAGAGCACCGCCTCTGCCCCTGCGGCATCGCCTCTGGCAAGAAGGCACTCCCCCAACAACCGGAGCGTCTCGCCGACCTGTGGGTGCCGGTCCCCAAAACGCACGCGGCAGATGGACAACGCTTCCCGGCAAAGGGCTTCCGCCTCCCCATGTTTCCCCATGTCCATGAGAACCACGGCATGGAGGCGGAGCGCCGGAACCAGCATGGGATGGTCGTCTCCCAGAATTCGCCGGACCATGGCCAAACCGTCCCGATACAGGGAATCCGCCACCGCGTAGTCTTCCTTCTCGCGGAGGGTAGCGGCAAGGTTGATGAGATTCGTCGCAATCCCGAGATGAGTGCTGCCCAGGCATTTCCTTCTCAGGGCCAGCGCTTCGCGGAAAAGAGCTTCCGCGGCGTCGTAGTCCTCCTTCTTGGTCTGGATGACGGCCAGAACCCCTATGCTCTTGGCGATCTCCGGATTGTCTGCGCCCAAGAGCCTCCGGCGCGTCTCGAGAACCTCTATAAGCAGATCCTCCGCCTGGGCGTAGTTGCCCTGCTGTGAGAGAAGGATGGCGAAGTTGTTGAGGAGAGCTGCGGTTTCCGGATGTTCATGGCCCAAGGCTTCCCGGTGAATCGCGAGGGCCTTGCGATAGAGCGGTGCAGCGCGCGCCAGATCGCCGCGGCTGTAGTACAGGATCGCGAGGTTGTTCAGACTCTTACCGACCTTTTCGTCATCCGGTCCGAAGAGCCTGGTTCGCATGGCGAGCGCGTCCCGGATCATGGGCTCGGCCTGGGCCACATTCCCGCGTTTGTAGAGGACGGTTCCAAGATTGTTGAGGCTCTCCGCTACCTGCGGGTGCTCGGGTTCCAGGGCACTGCGCTGCACATCCAGCGCCCGGCGCAGAACCTCCCCCGCCTCCCCGAACTCGCCCGTCTCCCGGAGAGCCACACCCAAGGCGTTCAGGGCAACGGCGGTCTCAGGGTGATCCGCTCCCAGGTAACGCTCCCGGATCTCCAGCTCCTGCCGGGCCAGCCGGACGCAAGTCGCGTACTCCCTCCTGGAGCCATGGCTGCGAATCTCGAGGTACAGGCTATCTGCCTTCGCGAGATCTCTCCGGGAAACCGGCGGGAGTTCCACAATCAGACGAAGCGTCGAGATCTGCCGATCGAGATCGCCGACTCTCCATGATTCCCGGGCTCTTTCCCGCCGGAGCGAGTCCAGCGATTCCTCCGCTGCTCTCAGTGCCTCCGCATACCGCCCCCCTGCGCGCAGCTCCCGGCTTTGCTCCAGATGAGCGTCGGTACCACCCGCAGTCGCGGCAACCGCTGCAACAGAGATCAGAATCAGTGCAACCAGACAGGTTCGACCGGAGGCGTAGCCGTGGTTCCGCTTAGGATCGAAATCCGCGCCAGGGCGCAGTCCATATACATCCTGAGACTCTCGCAGCAATGCTGGCGTTCTCCTTGGATAGTTTGCCGTTATAGCCTGGGTTATTCAGGAATCCCGTGGCGAGAGGGGCGCAGGTTGTGACTGGCAAGGCCCGGGGTCGATTTCGACCGGACGCGTAGCCAAGGCTCCGCTGAGGATCGAAATCGCCGGCAGGGCGCAGTCCAGACACAGCCTGAGACCCTCGCAGCAGGGATTCATGAATAACCCAGGCTACTGCTCTGCTTGAAGGGAGCGGGCGCGTTCGCCGACCTCGCCCGGTTCCCCGGCGAGGATCTTCAGCAGGGAATCCGCCCGTGCCCCCCGGCCCGTTTTCCTGAGGGACACATAGAGGGTCCACCGCGCCTCGCCACCCCACGGGTCCGGGAGCACAGGTTCGGCCACACCCTCCAGCACGGTCACAGCTTCGTGATACCTGCCGTTCCAGGCAAGCGCGCTTCCCAGGTAGATTTTCCGAAGGGTCTCCAGTGACCCGGAGGTCGTGGTGCTCTCAAGCAGTTCTACGGCGCGCTTGAAATCCTCCGCAGCGTACGCATCCAGCCCCGCCTCGAGCTCCTCGCTGGAGGCAGCAGCGGAGGAGGCAGCAGCGGAAGCCCGGAAGTGCGTATCCTCAGAAGCAGCAGGCAGTGGGTGCAGAAGCGACGTGTCCGGCCCGGGCCGCAGAAGGATGACCAGGAGCAGGGCGACTACAGCCACCGGCACGAGCCGCAGACGAGGCCGGCGCATGGACTTCAGGAAACCGCCCCACAAACCGGCCAGGCGTTCAGCCAAGCCAACGCTGCTTTTCTCCCTTTCAGAGACAGGCTCTACCACCAGATCGCCACCGGGCAGCGTTCGGAGAACGCGCGTCGCACGGAGACGCTCTCTCTCGGTAACCATCTTCCGAAACGCGGCTTCGCAGGCAGGACAGATGGCCAGATGCGAAAGCACCTTGTCCCTTTCCGCGGTCGGCAGAAGACCATGGAGCAGGTCCAGGGCGAGATCCTCACTCATATGGGGATCCCGGCTTCCTTTCCCTCCTTCTGTCACCCGCTGGTTCACCGGACTACTCCCTCAGATTGAGATCGTCTCAAGGCGGAATGCTTTCCAAATCTCCACAAAAACTCCGGGCGGCATGTCCTGGGACTCAAATCCATGCCTGCCCATGCAATCCCGAATCGCGTCCCGGGTACGCTGGAGAAGGACGTCCACGTGGCCAACCCTGAGACCCACCTCCGGATGCGCCGCGATCTCTCGACTGGACATCGCCAGGAACACCCGTAGGAACCAGACCAGCCGGGAGCGCGGCTTCAGATCCTCTGCGCAACCGCGCAGAGCGAAGGCGAATTCCCTGCGTTCCACAAGAATGTCCGGCGATTCTGTCATCTGCATCGCGCTGTCCTCATCTACTGTGCCCACATCCCACTCGGGACGGCGTTCATCCGCAGGCTCGACCCGGCGTCCCGCCTCCCGCAGAACATCCACCAGACCATTTCGGGCCACTTTCGAGAGAAACCCCGTGATATCCGACGGGGAACGACCAGATGTGTCCCACGTACCTAACTCGGCTCTGCGAAGCAGATCTAACGATTTTTCCGCCGCGATGTCCTCGATATCCTCCTGGGACACCACTCCAATCCGGGTCTCGTGCATGCGTAAGTAGCGGGATATTACGGAGTTAAGGAGTTCCCACACTTCGCCACGGGCCGCGTCCCGGGCACACTCGTTCGCCGGCGCCCGGAGCTCCTGGCAGAGCTCCACAAGGCGCGTGGGCCATCGCAGGCTTTCAGAACTCGAGGCGGGCATGAGCGAATGCCAACAGGTTCGGGAAGGGTTCACGACGCCGGCGCGCCATCTCCTCAAGACTAACTTCTTTCAGAGTCTACCGCCGCAGGCACAGAGGCACAAGGTCATAGTTGGAGAAAGGCATTCGCCGTTGATCCCGACAGCAGTCTCGGCTAAACTGTTTCCTCAGTGCGGAGATTGACAAACACGGACAGGAGGCTGGGATGGCGCTCTTCGAGGAATCGGCAATCGGATCGATGAATCTGCGAAACCGCCTGGTCCGGTCCGCGACGGCGGAGGGTATGGCTCCCGACACGGGAGAGGTCACCGACGATCTGGTGGGTTTCTACTCCCGGCTTGCCAGGGGTGGCGTGGGTCTCATCATCGGCGGCCACGCCCACATCGCGCAGGAAGGCCGGAGTTCCCGGAACCAGGTGGGAATCCATCACGACCGGCTCATCCTGGGATTGAGGAAGCTGGTTCGGGCCTGCCACAACGGCGGAGCCAAAGTCGTAGCTCAGCTGACCCACGCAGGGTCGCAGACCACCTCTGAGTTCATTGGGGGCAACGATCCCGCCGCACCATCCGCGGTTGAGGACCCGACCTGTCACACAATGCCAAGAGAGATGACGGAGGAAGACATCGAAGCAGTGATCGGCCAGTTCGCCGCGGCGGCGCGGCGGGCCAGGGATGCCGGGTTCGACGCCGTACAGCTCCACGGGGCCCACGGCTACCTGCTCTCGCAGTTCCTCTCTCCTCACAGCAATCGCCGAACCGATTCATACGGCGGCACCGTCGAGAACCGGATCCGCTTCACCACAGAGGTCTTCCGGAAGGTGCGCCAGGCCGTGGGACCGGAGTACCCGGTCCTCATCAAGATGAACGCGCAGGACTATTTCCCCGGCGGAACGACTCTTGAAGATTCCCTGCCTCTGGCCAGAGCCCTGTCCGATCTGGGGATCAACGGGATTGAAGTCAGCGGAGGTCTCGGCGCCTCGGGCAGTCTGAACCCGTCCCGGGTCCGGATCAACCACCCAGGCAAGGAAGCCTACTTCCTGGAGGATGCCAGGGAAATCTGGAAGGCCATCTTCCTGGAGGATGCCAGGGAAATCCGCAACGCCGTCAAGTGCCCCATTATCCTGGTGGGTGGAATTCGTTCTCTGGACCGGATTCTGGAAATCATCGACGAGGATGTCGTGGACTACTTCGCTATGTCGCGGCCACTTATCCGGGAACCGGATCTTCCCAACAACTGGAAAACCGGCATCCGCTCCAACTCGTCCTGCATCTCATGCAACCAGTGTTTCAAGACTCTGAATGAGGGTGGATTGCACTGCGTGCAGAAGAAGAAAATGCTGGAAACGTAGAGCATAGTGCCACGTTCACGGAGGAGTGATGAGTGACGGGAAGCTGGAAATCCTCAGGAATCTGCTCTCCGAGATGGGCAGTGTTCTGGTTGCCTACTCCGGAGGGGTGGACAGTACTTTCCTCCTGAGGGTCGCCACGGACACCCTCGGCGACCGCGTCGTCGGCGTGACCGCCGTTTCCCCTATCCGCCCGAAAAAGGAGATCGAAGAGGCCCGGGCATTTGCAGAGCAGTTGGGCGTCCAACACCTGGTGGTTGAGACGGACGAGATGGAAATTCCGGGATTCGCGTCGAACCCGCCCGACCGGTGTTACCTGTGCAAACGGTGGGTTTTCTCCGCGCTGGTCCAGCTGGCCCGGGAGCAGGGCGTGAACCAGGTGATCGAGGGTTCGATCTGTGACGACACCGCCGACTACCGGCCCGGGATGAAAGCCATCTCCGAGCTCGGTATCAGGAGTCCCCTGAGAGAGGCCGGTCTGACAAAGGCCGAGATCCGCGTGATGTCCAGGGAGATGAACCTGCCCACCTGGAACAAGCCCTCGTCCCCGTGTCTCGTGACGAGGATTCCCTACGGCAGTGAGATCACAATGGACAGACTGGCCCGCATTGAGCGAGCCGAGGAGATCCTGGCCAACCTGGGGATTCGCGAATTCAGAGTCAGAGATCACGGCACTGTTGCAAGGGTTGAGGTTGCCGCCGAGGAAATGCACAAGATGCTTGACGATTCGATCCGCGACCGTGTGGCGGCGGAACTTAAGACCATCGGGTATCTCTATGTCTGCCTGGATATGGAGGGCTACCGGACCGGCGCCATGAATGAATCACTGAGCGAGTCACAGAAGGAGAACATCTGACCGTGGACAAAGAACGAATCCGGAAGCTACTGGAGGATGTCCGGTCGGGCGAGGTAGACGTCGGCAAGGCGCTGGACATCCTCAAGAGTCTTCCCTACGAAGATCTTGGTTTTGCCAAAATCGATACGCACCGGGACCTGCGGACCGGCTTCCCTGAAGCGATCTTCTGCCAGGGGAAAACGCTGGATCAGATTAAGGCCATTGTCCAGAGGCACCCGGAAGAGGATCGCTTCCTGATGGCCACCCGGGCGAGCAAGGACGTGTACGAGACGATTCGGGAAGTACGGCCGGACGCGGTGTACAACGAGCTGGCCCGGATTGTTCTTGTCGGGAGATGCCGGGAGAAGAAAACGGATGGAAGTATCCTGATCATCAGTGCAGGAACTTCTGATCTGCCGGTCGCCGAGGAGGCAGCTGTTACGGCCGAGGCAACGGGGAACGTGGTGGAAAGACTCTACGACGTCGGCGTGGCCGGCATCCATCGATTGCTCGATCACAACAGCCAGATGTCCGCGGCCAACGTTATCATCACCGTGGCGGGGATGGAGGGCGCCCTGGCCAGTATTGTCGGCGGGCTCGTCCAGTGTCCGGTGATAGCAGTGCCCACCAGCGTGGGCTACGGAGCCAGCTTCCACGGGCTCTCCGCCTTGCTGACCATGCTCAACAGTTGCGCGCCGGGCGTGGTTGTTGTCAACATAGATAATGGATTCGGGGCCGGTTACGTCGCCGGCATCATCAACCAGCGCTGCGCGCCGTAGGCCAGTGCAACCACGGAACTGACTACTGAGGGTGCAATCCATGCGAGTGGCTTACTTCGACTGCTTTTCCGGCGTCTGTGGCAGCATGATCATCGGGGCCCTGCTCGATGCAGGGCTGGACCTCGAGTGGCTGGAAACCGAGCTCTCCGGGATGAAGATCTCCGGTTACCGCCTGAGGGCGGAGAAGACGCTGAAGAACGGGATCTCCGGCACCGGGTTTCATGTGGACGCGGACGAAGGGGTTCCCCACCGGAGCGCGGCCGAGCTTCTGCGAATTGTCGATGAGAGCGATCTCGAGCCGGACGTCAAGGAATCCAGCAAGTCCATCATGAGCGCAGTGGCCGGGACCGAGGCTAGGATCCACAATCGGGATGTCTCCACAATTCACATGCACGAGGTCGCGGGTATCGATTCCATCATAGATGTCGTCGGATCGGTCCTGGCTTTGAAGAAGCTCGGAGTGGAGGCCGTTTACTCCTCTCCCATCCACGTGGGAACCGGTTTCGTTGAGTGCGCCCACGGCACCCTTCCGGTCCCTGCTCCGGCAACCGTGGCGTTGCTGGAAGGGATCCCGGTGTACTCCAGAGGAATCGATGCGGAACTCGCGACTCCAACCGGAGTCGCAATTCTCCGGGTCCTCTCTAGGGGATTCGGTCCCTTCCCATCAATGAAGATCGAGCGTACGGGCTACGGCGCCGGCGACCATGAACTTGAGATTCCGAACCTTCTCCGCGTTACCATCGGGGAGTCGGCAGACGATGTGTATGAACATGACGATGTCGTCCTTGTGGAGACGAACCTGGACGACATGAATCCCGAATTCTTCGGCCACGTGTCGGACCTGCTCTGGGAGCGCGGCGCCCTGGACGTCTACACGACACCCATCTACATGAAGAAAAACCGGCCCGCGACGATGTTGAGCGTTCTCATTTCACCGGACCGGTTGGACGATGTGATCTCCACGCTGGCAATGGAGACAACCACGCTGGGGATGCGCATCAACCATGTCGAGCGGAAGAAGCTTGCCAGAGAGACCGTGGAAGTTCAGACGAAATGGGGACCGACCCGGGTCAAGGTGGGCCGCGTCGGCGATCGGATTGCAAACGTGGCCCCGGAGTACGAGGATTGCCGGAGAATTGCCCGCGAGCACGGAGTGGCCCTGAAGGACGTTTACGATGAAGTAATCGCCAACGCCCGCAGGGCGTGACAGAACAAACACCCCGCGGGATGAACACGGTGTCGG
>JAGLYR010000289.1 GCA_023132135.1 Candidatus Eiseniibacteriota bacterium
TCGCAGCAGGGATTCATGAATAACCCAGGCTACAGCTTACTCACCCAGCTGAGGTTGCCCTTCAGTGCCTGGGCGATGTTGGTGATATGATCGCCCATTTTCTCGAGATTGGTGGCGAAGTCCATCGCAAGGATTTGCGCCCGCGGGTCGCCCTTTCTGGCCAGGAGCTGTTCGATCTGGCGCCCGCGGCCGCTATCTCTCAGGTCATCGATCTCACTCTCGAGCGCCAGAATCCGGTCGGCTTCTTCGACATTTCGTGAGTCAAGGCCGGCGACGAGGTGACACAGCATCCGATCCACGCGATCGGCCAGAGCCTTGAGGTTGGGCAGCGTTTCCTCGGGGATTCTGAGGCGGTCGGCTGTCATCCGCTCGATCAGCTGGGTGACGTTGAAGCAGTAGTCCCCGACTTTCTCCAGGTCGTTCACCGAATGGATGAGTACCGGCAGCATCCGGGAATCGCTCTCGTCCGAGGGCCCCTCCGCGATCTCGATCATGTAGTCGGTGATCTCGATCTGGAGCTTGTCCAGTACCACCTCGGAATGGCGGATGTCGTCGATTCTCTTGGCGTCGCCGGAGAAAAAGGAGGCAAAAGCCATCCGAGCTGTGTCCCGGGCCACCTCGGCCATGTGAACCAGCTCCTCGATCGTGGCCTCGAGAGCCGCGCGGGGCGTTTCCAACAGATGGCGCGCCAGGTGTTTGGGCCGGGCATCCGGCAGGGGGGCGTCCTCCCCGGGAACGATTCGCGTGACCACCCGACAGAGAACATTGACCAGGGGGGCCCACAGGTTTGCGTTGACCACGTTGAAGAGTGTATGGGCGGCTGCGATGTGGACCATGATGGATCCCGCTGTCAGCTCTCCCGGGATCAGTCGCCGAACGAATGCCTCGTACCACCCGTTGTAAATAAAGGGAAGCAGGATCAGGACGCCAATCACGTTGAAGAGCGTGTGGGAACGGGCCGTCCGATGAGCGGTGCGGTTTCCCCCGAGGGCGGCGATCTCGACCGTGATGGTCGTGCCGATATTGTCTCCGAGAATGAGGGGCAGGGCCACCGAGAAGGGAATCACTCCCTGGAAGGCAAGCACCTGGACGATGGCGATGGTGGCGCTGGAGCTCTGAAGGAGCATGGTAAGGGCGGTTCCCACCAGGATCCCGAGGATCGGGTTGGTCCCGAAGGCGGCCATGACGCCGGCAGCCCGCGCGCTGTCCTTCAGGGGACCGAAGCCCTCTTTCATGACGCTGAGCCCAAAGAAGAGAATCCCGAACCCCAGGAGGACCTGGCCCCACTGCTTCAGCTTGGGTCGGCCGGACATCTGAGTCATCAGGAATCCAATCCCGATGGCCGGGAGCGCGTACGTGGTCAGTTTGAAGAAAGCCATCGCGGAAACCATCCAGGCGGTGATCGTCGTTCCTATGTTCGCGCCCAGGACAATGCATATGGCCTGCGTGAGGGTGAGGAGTCCCGCGTTGACCAGACCGATTACGAGAACAGTCATCGCGCTGGAACTCTGGATGAGGGCGGTAACGGAGGCCCCTGCGAAGATCGCTACGTAGGTGTTCCGCGTGAGCGTGGCGAGGATAGAGCGCATGCGGTCGCTGCCGACGGAACGCAGCCCGTCGGACATCAGGCGCATGCCAAAGAGGAACATCCCCAGCCCGCCGATCAGGCCGAAGATGAGAGTTTTCCAATCAAGAGATTCCACGGTGCCGCCCTCTGTTGTCCGGCCGCATTGTTAGGGAAATGTTAGGATTCGGCAAGGGAATTCGACCCTCCTGAGCCTGGGGTAGGACAAAAAAGCTCCAATTTGACGCGCGGAAATCTTGACAGCCTAAAAAAAAGACTTGACTTAATAGACCATCGTTCGTATACTGACTATGAGTCGCATATGGAACTATGGTCGCTAACTCTTGAGGAGTGGTAAAACCGAAATGGGAATAGCTGAACGACAGGAGAGAGAACGAAAACGACGGATAAAGATGATACTCGATGCGGCGACGGTGGTTATTACTGAGAGGGGAATTGAGGGAGCGACAATGGACGACATTGCCTCCGCCGCGGAACTCGGCAAGTCAACCATATACAACTACTTCGCCAGCAAGCAACTGCTTCTCGCCGGACTGGATCTTCGCGGAACCAAGATCGAGGAAGAAGGATTTCGCAGCGCTTACAACGCTGGTAAGAACGGTCTCGATCGCGCC
>JAGLYR010000029.1 GCA_023132135.1 Candidatus Eiseniibacteriota bacterium
GCTGACTCGCTGGGAATGATGCAGGAGGTAGCCTAATGCCAAGGAGTGTGGTTGCCATCGCAGTGCTTGCCGGAATCCTGCTCGTTGGTCACGTCGGTGTTGGCTGCGAGGAGCCACAGTCTGAGCAGGCGCCCAAGCTTAGAAGCCAGTTGGATGAGGACGTTCTACGGAGGTTGATGCTATACGAGGAGCAACGACGGAGTCCCGGAGCTGCAATGGTGTGGTCGGTAGTAATCCCGGGCGCTGGCCATGTCTACAACAAGGATTATGCGATCGGAGGGGCGCTCTTTCTATTCACCGTGGTTCTGGGTGGTGCAGCGATCGAGGATTGGAACACGGAGATTGACTCCAAGTACCTCTGGGGGGCTGCGATATCGCTTAGAATAGCTGACATCGGACTTGCGTACATACGAGCCAAGGGTTCCAACAGAGAACTGCGCCGACGTTATAGGTTGGAGATAGGATCGACGCTGGCTGGCGACACGGCTTTCCGTCTTGTGTACAGGTTCTAGACAGCGGTAATTCGGGGAGGCGATAGGGGACCTTGTGAGCGCCGGGATAAACCGGCCCGTCGGACGGCGGCGCGGACGGCCTGTGGTTTGACTGCAAGTGCTGGGAGGACTCTCGGCCTTTGCGGGCGGAGAATCGGGGGCATCCGGTGAAGGCGCATCTTAAGAGAGGCCCAGTGGTAAGCTGACTAAGCTGACAACGTCCCGGGAAGCCGCCCTCTCTCCCCAGATTACCATTTGTCGGGTCTCCAGTTGGCGAGGACTCCACGCGCGTTACCGGGTCCGTTCTTGTGTGGGCGAATGCCGGTTGCAACCCGCGGGTCTACGCAGTCGAGCGGAGAATGCGGGCATGCAAGACCTGACCCGGAGTCCAGCGCTGTGTCCTTGTTTTTCAGATTCGGTCCTCGGAGTTGTTGCTGTCCTCAGGTGGCGGAATGGTATTGAAGCCTCCCTCCGGAAGTTGCAAAGCCAAGGTGAAAAGAACCTGGCTCAGGACGCTCTCCGGGGCTCGGAAATCCCGTCGGTAAGCCTTGACATCCCAGGCCTCAGCCAGAGCGCGCTCCGCCATGCGCTGGATCGAACCCGGAACGATGTTGGCAGCGTGAGCCTTTGACGTGGTCTCACGCACATAGAACGCTGCTGCATCTCGCGCTGCGCGCCAAATGAAGTTGTACGCCTGCCCCACGGAGAAGGTTTTCAGCACGGACTTCAGCACATGGCAGGTCATCGCTCCCGCGCGGAACTCGAAGCCGTGATCTTCTATGACTACGCGGAGGTATTGCAGGCATTCGTGGAGCGCCACCTTCCGATGAATCTCCTCGCTTTTCGCAAGCCAACCCTCAGGCCATTCATCAGACTTAAGGAGGTCTTCAAGGTCTTCTAAGAGTCGGCCTGCCGAAGGGCCCTCCGGCAGGAGGGGGAGAATCCAATGGACCTTGGAGGGAACGAACCTGATGAACTCGCCATCTTCGATTACGATGGACTCCTCGCGCGAGTCAGGATGGATGCAGATTATGCTGCGCCGGTACAGGTGATCCAGGATCTCGCGATCCAACTCCGGCGTAGGAGAGAGTAACAGCGAAAAAGACTCATGAGGCAAAATGAAAGCGAGGTCTTCCGACCCGCCAGCACGAAGAAGACTTACCAGGTACACTACATCGACAAGGGAGAGACGCTCGCCCGAAAGACCGGGGTCCTTACTCGCGTCAAGTTCATGCTGAATCAGGTCGCGGCGGCGCTGGTCCCTCTGCTCGGTTTCCTCCCGGGCGGCGGCGCGCTGGGCTTCTTGACAGTCATCGCAGGTCCAGGAACCCCAGTTCCCCCAGCTCCGGCGCTGTTGAAAGTCCGCGCGACTCTTGAAGGGGCGCGGGGTACCACAGCTGGAGCACGCCTCATCTCGCGAGGAGGCGATGCAGCTAGCCGCAACTGTGGAGGCAAGCTTGGTTCGGGGAATCTTGAAGACCTCGGAAAGCTCGATGACCTTGTGGACGAACTTCCGATGTGTGTCAATTTGCCAGTACTGGCGGCACAGCTCGCGGAGGTCCCCAGAGTCGGTAAGGAACTCTATCTCTATTTTGGCCACAGCCGGTCTCTCTCTGGAAACGATTGCGCAAGAGGGGGGGCGTCTGGTCTACTAGGTTGGCCCAGTTCTCTAGTCCGCCAATTCGCAACCTGCCACTATTTCTCTAGGAGCCTGTCGGAGTATTATGCTCGCGTTCTTGTAGGTAGTCTGCCATAATCGCCCTCGGAGATCAACAGGGCGACTTTCCGGGACGTAGTGAGCGCCGGGATAAACCGGCATGGAGTAGGGTATGAGAGAGACCTACGTGAAAGGAGTAGCGACCCATCATGGCCCCGAGTCATGGGTGGGTACCGGTGACGGTGCTTGCCAAGCGTTGGCGGGGGAAGCGCGGGCCAGGTATTGCGGCATTCGTGTCCCGAAATCCGACGACAGAAGACGCCGGGAGAGTGCGAGCGGACTAAGGAGAAGGGTATGTCTGACAAGGAATCTGTTGAGATGGTGCAGTATCAGGTTGTGGCTTCTCGGAGGCAGTCAAGGGACTCGCTGCTTTGGCAAGTCCCGGTTCTGAGTCTTACGGCGCAGGCCTTCCTGTTCACTATCGCACTGGGATCCACATCCAGATTTGCCAGACTGCTAGCGGCAGGTCTTGCGCTAGCTGCTTCGCTCGCATCGATTCAGCTTATGGTGAAACATCGAGGCCATGAGCAGTCCGATTCGGAGCGGCTTGAGGCTTTCGAGAAACAGCAAGCTGCACGAGGCTTCTGTGTGATTCATGGCCGCCCGCCTCTACGGGAAGGGAGAGTGCTAGGGCGGTGGATCAGGAAACTCAGCTCATACAAAGTGTGGTTGTTCATTCTTGTACTGTTCGCCGCCGTCGCATTGTGGTTGGTCCTTGGGACGTTCTTGGCACTTCCTGCGTGGGACCTTCCTAGCGCAATCCCTGTATCAAACACGAAGTATGGGACGTAGTCAGCTTTGTCAGCTTATTGCGCTGCTACCGGTACCATCTGGCCGTGCCTGATGGGCAAAGGGAATTCCTCTGGATCCGTCGGACGGCGGCGCAGACGGCCTGTGGTTTGACTGCAAGCGCTGGGAGGACTCTCGGCCTTTGCGGGTGGAGGATCGGGGCATTCCGTGAAGGTGTACCGCAACATAAGACTGGCGGTAAGCTGACAAAGCTGACAACGTCCCGGAAAGCGTTTGATCGATTTCCCCGCAGTCACCCCGAAACTGCATCCGAACTCGATGCCGTGGCATGATCAGGGAAAAGCGGGCGTTTTTCAACAACCCCACAGACCCGAATTCCTTATTGACACCCGACCCTGGTATCCATATACTGGAGACAGAAGACAACACGCTCGTTGTATATCGTAGTTGTTGCACATCAGTGAGTGTGCTTTTCGTGGGCACAGCGCCACACGGGGAGGGGTAACACTATGCCACGCAACATCGTTGGGCCACCCGCCAGAGGGGACGACTTCTATGATCGCGCATAATCTGGGGACATAACACCGATTTCTTGGTGGACTGCGGTATGATGTGGGCGTTCCCGGGACATAATACGCGTTTGATAGTTCTGTGATAATCGCCGATCGCGATGGTGGGGTTGCCAGCTACCGTTGACCAGCGCCAGCCACGGGTATCGCTGCTGTTTGCGCGGGCGGCCACCTGGCGAAGGGCGAAGTCTGCGGCTGGTTAGACGTTCCACCATCGCTATGAACCCGTTGCTCCCGCACCTGGAGACCGTGCGGGACTGCTCCCGAATGAAATCAATCATGGGCCCCGGAAGGCGCCCGGAGGTTTGGGGCCCTGAGGCGGGGGATGGGAGGGGAGCAGTTATCACGAAAGTATCAAACGCGTATTGTGTCCCGGGAAAGCCAGTTGTTGCTTGGCAACTCGAATGGATGCCATCGGGCTACAGTCCTCCTGGACACTTTGGGCCCACATATGAGGATCTTGTTTTCGTCAATTCCCAAGTGGGTTGGCTCGCGGGCGGCATTGGCAGCCAATCCACGGGTGGCGTGGTTGTCAACACATCCGACGGCGCGCGAAATTGGACTCTTCGGCTTGAGGGCGTTGGGCATATCAAAGATCTCCATTTCGTCGATCACAATGTCGGCTGGGCTGTCGGATCGGAGGGTACGGTCCTCAGGACACTGGACGGCGGCGCACATTGGGAACAGATTGACGTGCACCCATATCGCGATTTCAGCGGAGTGTACTTCCTGGACCGTCGCCGCGGGTGGGTTGTAGGACACCATGAGACCATACTGTACACCGCGGACGGGGGAAGCACTTGGGTCTGGCAGCGAGAGGGATCTGAGTTCGCCGTTCGAGCCGTGGTTTTCCTGGACAATTTGCGAGGCTGGGCCGTAGCGTCCAGCTACTCGGGGGAACGTGGTCTGCTTCTCAGAACACTCGACGGGGGAGAGCATTGGACACAACATATGGAGACCCCCGTTCCCATCCGCACACTGACGTTCGGCGATAGCATGCACGCTTGGATCACCGGTACCAATGCCATCTACTTCACGGAAGACGGAGGCGAGACTTGGACGCCGGGCGAGATTGATTCACTGATCACCACCGTCACTGACGTAGGCTTCGTGAATCACAAGGAAGGATGGGCAGTCGGGTACTTCTGCAGGGTATGGGAGACGAACGACGGGGGCCACACGTGGCACTACGTGGAATCCTTTGGTCCTGGTTACTCGCTGAGATCGTTCCATGCTATTGAGTTCAGCGACTATTACAACGCGTGGATTGTGGGAAGCAGTGGCTTCATTGGGCATATGACACGGATCCCGGTCTACGAGAACTGAGATCTCTTTTGCATTCCGGTTCGGCCGGTTCGGGACAGTTTACCCATTTGATATTCTCGGGAACGCTTTCCGGGACGTGAATCCCGGGGACATAGGGGTTGTTGAAAAAATCCCGTCCTGCCCTCACGCGGCGACGGAGTCGCTGCGGTCCTTCGATACACGGCACTCTCCGGCCGTGTCGCCCGCCTGCCGCACTCAGGACGAACGGTTGGGAGGCTCTTTCAACAAACCCCTCTGTCCCGAGATCCGCCGCGTGTGTTGCGAGACTGAGGGGGATTGAGTAGCTGGCTGCGAGGTGAGGAGAATGAGCGTGTGTGTTTTCCGGGCAGTGTTGGCGGCATGGATG
>JAGLYR010000290.1 GCA_023132135.1 Candidatus Eiseniibacteriota bacterium
TGCTTTCCGTGCAGTTCGGCCAGATCCCAGTCGGACACGCACCCGCCGATGCGGTACACGTCGTCCGCGTGGATTCTCCAGCTATCCGCCGTGCCGGGCTCGGTATAGGGCAGCGTTGCGTGGAAGGCCATGCGATCCGAACAGGCGATGGCCGTGACACCGCTTTTCCCCAAGGTCCCCTTGGTCGCGACCATCACCCGAAGCCCCGGCGCGGTCTCTTTGGCGGCAATGGCGGCACGGAGGGCGGCTCCACCGCCCCCGATGATAAGTACGTCACACGTGTAAGATTTCATAGAGTCAAATTCCTTTGGTAGAGTAGAATCAGATTCGCTAGACTTAGGTTGACGTTTGTGTTCTCTGTTTGCTGGCTGGTTTCCCGCCAGTGCCACAATATCTCAACCTTATCCAACTCCTCAGATCCCCTCGTCAAACCGTGCATGAGGTTTTCCCTCACACGGCTTTCCTGTGGGAAATCAGGTGCGAATCGGCTGCCACCGTATCCGGTAGTCGGTGTATAGACCCAGTGTCCCGTACAGGTAGGAGGGATGATATCGCTTCCACCCCAGCCCGTATCGGTGGGCCTTCCGTTGCAGTACCCGGCGTAACTTCTGCTCCACGTACCAGCGGATGTTTTGGAAGACTTGTCGGGAATTCCCGATCCGGAAGTAGTTGACCCATCCACGCAAAAGCCGGTTCGCACGTCGGACCTGTTCATCAGCGCTCACCGGAGCCTTCGGATTCAGTATCCCTCTTACCCGGTCCCGAAGTCGCTTCTGTGACTTCTTCGACGGATAGTAGAGCGTCACCCGTCTCGTTCTGCTCCGGTTCCAGACTCGCCGAAATGTGAAACCGAGAAAGTCAAATGTCTCCTTCTCAGCGTTCACTACCCGGCTCTTCTGTTCATTGAGCTCCAGATCCAGACCACCCAGAATCTCTCGCAGGCGCTCCATGGCCCATCGAGCATCTCGATTGGTCAGAAGTACCAGGTCGTCTGCATAGCGGACCAGTTGTACGTTCGGTCCATCCCGGCGCGTGTATCCCCTCTCTTCCCACATCCTGTCCAGTTCGTGCAGGTAGATGTTGGCCAGAAGTGGTGAGATTACCCCTCCCTGCGGCGTCCCTCGGGTCGGCTTCCACCGACGCCCACCCTCCTCTACCGCACATATCAGCCAAGACTTGATGATCCGCAGCATTCGACGCTCTACAATCCGCCGAGCTACAAGGTCCATCAGCCTCTTGTGTGGTATCGAGTCAAAGTAGGTGGCGATGTCTACGTCGCAGACCCGCGTCAGCCCCCGGTTCAGGTACGTCACCACTTCTCCCGCCGCCTGCTGGGCGCTTCGCCCCGGCCGGAATCCCCAACTCGCTCCCGTGAAGTCCGCCTCGAAGATGGGCTCAATGACCATCAACACGGCTTGTTGGACTACTCGGTCTCGTACGCAGGGAATCCCCAGGGGCCGCAACCGCCCGTCCGGCTTCGGGATGTACTCCCGTCTCACCGCTTGCGGCCGGTAGGTCCCAGCTCTGAGCTCCTCCGCCAGTTGCCGGAGAAACTCTTCCGTCCCCTTCGATTCCAGATCCTCGATCGTCTCCCCATCCACCCCGGGAGCCCCGCCGTTCGCTCGTACTCGCCGCCAGGCCTCCTCCAACACTTCCCGCCGATAGACCTTGTCGTAGAGAGCGTAAAACCGAAACCTCGGCTCAGCCTTCGCCTTCGTCCCTAGCTTCTCCTGAAGGCCCCGGACTCTCTCAGCGCTTCTTAGCTTCTGCAATGCGCCTCGCCTGCCCTCCAGTCGATAGCCCCCACAGCAGGGGTCCTTCCCTCCCCCGGAGTTATGTTGTCTCCGGGATCCACAGTACTATGACCCCATCCGACTCCCTCCCGGACTCCCTCGGATTTCGGCTCAGCCTTATACCGAAGGTCTTCTCCCCATCTTATCGACAGGGGCCCGAAAGGGCCTCCCCAGTTGACGCATCCTCTGTCCCGGCATGTCGCCCCT
>JAGLYR010000291.1 GCA_023132135.1 Candidatus Eiseniibacteriota bacterium
AAACGCGTGCATAATCCAGGCTAGTGGTTGTGCCCGTACTGTTCCTGCTGGATCCGTATGTGACAAGCATCATCAGCTCGGCGATGGAGCAATGCCTTTTCATTCTGCTGGGGGCTCTGTCTCTCACCTGCATCCATCTCAGTCTCTCTCGGGCGAGAGCCTACGTGGTTGCCGCCGCCGCGCTCTCCGCGCTCCAGTTCGTCACGCGGCCTGAGGGGGCGGTGTTCGCGGCGGCCGCGTTTCTCTTCCTGGCATACAGAAGGCGATTCTCCAGTATGTTCCTGTACGCCGTCTCGACCCTTATCTTCATGGCCCCCCTCCTCGTGTATCTGAAGGCACACTTCGGCTCCATACTGCCACAGACCATGTTAGTCAAGACAACAGACCGGCATGGCCACATGCCATTCACCGACCTTCAGACGATGAGCGCTTTTGCCAAGCTCGCACTGCAAGTGTACGGCTTGCCTGTCGCTTTGGTCGTCGGACTCCACCTGAAGTATGCTCGGGATCGATTCGGATTGAGACGGGACGATCGACTTCTCCTGCTCTTCATCGTGGCAGCGTTGTT
Source organism: Candidatus Eiseniibacteriota bacterium (assembly GCA_023132135.1). Lineage (GTDB taxonomy): Bacteria > Arandabacterota > Arandabacteria > JAGLYR01 > JAGLYR01 > JAGLYR01. The sequence continues at coordinate 569 of JAGLYR010000291.1, forward strand.
TCTGGCCTACCTTGGATTCTTGAAAGAGAGGTTCATCTCCAGTCGATATCTGATAAATTTCACGCCCTTCCTCCTCGTGCTCTTGGTTCTCTGGATTCGGGATGTTCCGGTGAGACGAGTCAGAAACACGGCTCTGACCGCAATCCTTATCTTCTTCGTGATTCTGAATATCGTGTCTATTCCCATCCGGGTCCAGAGAGGATTGAGCAACGCCCCAGCGCTGAAGGAAGTTGGGGAATGGTTGAGGGAGAACACGCCGCCGGACGCGTCCGTTCACATCTGGAAGATCGGATACGTCGGTTTCTACTCCGAGCGGAAGATATATGACTTCAATCTCCTGGAGAAACGCGAGGGACAGGAGAACCGGGGCATACTGGTGCGTAGGGGCGATCTGTCCCCGCTGGAACTCGCCCGGGAGTCCGGCGTGGACTACGTAATCCGCCGCAACCCTCCCGCCGGCATGGATTGGGAACTGACTTTCGAGACCGAAAGCCTCGATCGAGGGGCTCCCCTGCGAATCTACAAACTGCACAGATAGAAACAGAATCCGGATCCTGGAGTGCATCTGCAGCCGATATGTTACGCTCCGTCCGCCCTCAAACCCACCTGGACTGCTGAAACAGATCAAGAACCCGTGGATGAACTTGGAGCACAGGGAGCATGGAATTCCATGTGGAACACCGAGTTGTCCTCAATAGGGTCTGTCCCGAAAGGCTGTCCCGAAAGGCTATTGAAATAGGCCTCTGTCACTATTTCTATTGACAATAGCTTGGCAAGCCTATATTCTGTCCCCGCTCGCGTGTCGATCGGGAGGGAATCCGTGGCTCAAACAGTGGCTGTACTTACGGGAGATGTGGTGGCTTCGTCGGAGTACGTTCGATCCGCAGGTGATTCTCTCGAACCCCTCCGCCGAAGCCTGGAGGATGTGAAGAATCTGAGCAATGATTCCCTCCGCACTCCCATGCCGATCTTCCGCGGCGATAGCTTCCAAGGCGTGTTCTCCCCGCCCTCGGCCGGCCTGCGGGCGGCAATTGTCCTGTACGCGTCGTTTCTCCACCATGCGGCCGGCAAGCGTCGTCCATCCGGTTTGCGCATAGCGGTGGCGGTTGGGAGAGTGGATCGCGTACCAAGAGGAAGCCCGGGTGAGTCGACAGACGAGGTGTTCCGGCTGTCAGGAGAGACCCTCGACCGGATTCCCCGAAACCGCCGGCTCATGGTTCGGACCCCCGATGAGAAGGTCAATGCGGGCATGGCGATGGGATGCGCGTTGGTTGACGAGCTTCTTCTCCGCTGGACCCCGACCCAAGCAGAGGCCGTGCTCTGGATGTTTCGGGGCAAGACACAGGCTGAGGCTGCGGAGCGAATCGGCATTACCCAGCCCTCGGTGTGGCAGCGACTCCGGGGAGCGGGGTGGGAGGCCATCAGCGTGTTTCTGGAGAGGTCCAGAGAACTTCTGGACGATTTATAGATCTATATACCTATAATGGCACGTTATAGGTCTTGAGGCCAATGGCAAACCTGGTGATCTCCTATTTCGTCAGACTTCTGCTGGCTCATCTGCTGGCCGACTTCATGCTCCAGCCCGATCGCTGGATCGCAGACCGAAGACAGAGGGGTTGGCGAACTCCTTCACTCTGGTTCCACTCCCTGGTTTCTGCGGCCGTCGCCTACCTGTTCGCATGGCAATTCCAGGCCTGGTGGCTTCTCCCGGTCGTGTTCGCCACTCACCTGTTGCTCGACGCTGCCAAGACCCGGACCGACTACGGCGCCCGAGCATTCATCGTCGACCAGATAGGCCACGTCGCTGTCGCCGCCGCCTGTGCCATCGTGCTGGCCGGCGTGCCCGTCGAGGCCATACTTCACACCGGCGAGTTCCTGGCCCAGTCCCGGTCGGCGTGGGTCGTTGTGACTGCCTACCTCCTGGTGCTCCGTCCTTGCGGAATGCTGGTCGGTCTTCTGACCGAACCACTCCGCAGGCAGATGGAGGAATCCGATCGCGATCGAGGGAAGACCCGCGTCCAAGGGCTGAGCAGGGCGGGAATGTGGATCGGCCAACTTGAGCGATTCCTGGTGCTCACGTTCGTCCTTGTGGGCCACTATGAGGCAATCGGGTTCCTCATAGCGGCCAAGTCCATCCTCCGGTTCGGCGAGATCCGCGATTCCCGCGACCGCCAGGAGGTCGAGTACATCCTCATCGGCACGATGCTCAGCTTCGCCGTGGCCATTGTCGTTGCTATCGCGGTCAGGCAGGTGCTGAGTTGACCACTTGTCCTCCATAGGGCTCTGTCCCGAAAAGCTGCGTGGGGATGGCAGTGTTGGTGTCCTTCGACGGGTTCAGGACGAACGGTGTTTTGGTGTCTTGAGAGCAAGCAGCCCTCCGTTCGCCCTGAGCCCGTCGAAGGGTCGACGGAGCTGTCGTGGCACGTAGCTCCGCCGCTCTGGGAACCCCATTTTGTGGTTGACATTCAACCACCGAATGGTTAATATTCAACCATGATTCGGCGGAATATCACTCGTCCTCTTTTGGAAGCTCTGGCGGACCGCCCGGTAGTCTTGGTCAACGGCGCCCGCCAAACGGGCAAGAGCACCTTGGTCCAGTGGCTGGCTCGGGACTTGCACCCGGCGCGATACGTGACGCTTGACGACGCCACTGTCCTGGCAGCGGCGCGAGAAGATCCCCCTGGGTTCCTCCAGGGATTCGAAGGGCCCGTCATTCTAGATGAGGTCCAGCGAGTACCGGAACTGTTCCTGGCCATCAAAACCGAAGTGGATCGTGATCGCTCGCCTGGGCGCTTCCTCCTCACAGGTTCAGCTGACGTACTGCTGCTACCCCGTTTGTCGGAATCGCTGGCCGGAAGGATGGAGATTCACACCCTGTGGCCGTTGTCGCAGGGCGAGATCGAATCGGTGCAAGAGGAGTTTGTGGATGCCGTTTTCGCTCGATCTGCTAAGCTGGTGCCGGGCCCAAGATTAGACCGTGCAGACCTCTTGGACCGAATATTAGCTGGCGGCTACCCCGATGTGATCTCTCGCCGATCTCCATCTCGGCGAGCGGCTTGGTTCGGTTCGTATGTAACCACGATTCTCCAGCGTGACGTTCGCGATCTAGCTAACATCGAACATCTGACCACAATGCCGCGGCTTCTGGCGTTGTTGGCCGCGCGGGTAGGCTCACTGCTCAACTTCTCCGAGATTTCTCGCTCCCTGGGTCTGCCGCAGAGTACCCTCAAGCGGTACGTAGCCCTTTTCGAGACGGCTTTTCTGTTTCAACCCTTGCCCGCTTGGTCGGGAAATCTCGGAATGCGGCTGATCAAGTCACCGAAGGTGATGCTCAACGACTCCGCTCTCGCTGCTCATCTCATGGGGCTCGACAGACGGCGGCTGCGGAAGCAACCATCGCTCGCAGGGCCGCTCCTCGAGGGCTTTGTCGTGACGGAGCTGCGCAAGCAGGTCGGCTGGAGCCGCACGCAGCCAAGGCTATTCCACTTCCGCACCCCGGCAGGTCAGGAAGTGGACATTGTCTTGGAGGATGCTGCCGGCAGCGTTGTCGGGATTGAGGTCAAGGCCTCAGCCAGCGTGCGTGCGGACGATTTCAAAGGTCTCCGCGCTCTCAGGGATGCTCTCGGCAGCCGGTTCGTGAGAGGGATCGTGCTCTACACGGGTTTCGAATCCGTCGCCTTCGGGCCGAAGCTCTCGGCTCAGCCGATCACCGTGCTTTGGCGTACGAGCTCGAGCTAGGGTTCCAGGGTGCCGGGTCCTGCAATGCGACATCCCCGGTCCCACCGATGTGGCATTGCAGGACCTGGCACCCTGGACTGTCAGGAGGGTCTTTTCGGGGCAGAGGACGAACGCTTTTGGGGATGGCAGTGTTGGTGTCCTTCGACGGGCTCAGGACGAACGGTGTTTTCGTGTCAGGAGAGCAAGCAGCCCTCCGTTCGCCCTGAGCCCGTCGAAGGGTCGACGGATACGGGTCTTTTCCGGACAGAGCCCTCATTAGTAGAACCAGCCCACCTTGGAGTTGCGACCCTCCGTCTTTGATCTGAGTGATCGGCCCAGCATCTTCTCCAGCCGGTCGCTCTCCTGGTGTTTCCATCCGCTCTCAAGCCTACCCCGAAGCCGTTCTCTCCCCGCGGACGCTCCTCTTGACCTCTTGGCTGTCCTGTGCCACATTAGGCGGAAGGACATGAGGGTCGTGTCCAGGCAGGCCCAGGCGCTTTCCACTTGGGCTCGCAAAGATGCGGGCGGCGGCGTGGGGATTTCTTGAATGCGTCCTGAGCCCGGGCTGAGAAAACCGTCGAGCAGTTCAGCGTTCCGTTCCTTGTGCCGATATGCACTGGGAAGATGGAGCTTAGCCGCGCCCGAGGACAGGAATGTGACCAGGGGTTGGTGATGTTACGGAAACTTCCACCGGCACTCCGGTGGCTGCGAATCCCTTTTCAGGTGTGGCAGCGGACTCTCCACGTCATTGCCAGGCTCTCGCCTGGGGCTGAATCCCTGAGGATTTGGCTGCACAAGGCGAGGGGGGTGCGCATTCACGGAAAAGTCTTCCTGGGAGTCAACGTCTACATCGACGATGAGTACCCAGAGAACGTGACCATTTATGAGAACTCGGTCATTGGAATCTCTTCGATCATCATCTCTCACTTTCGTGGAGTGGGGACAGTGGAAATCGGGCCAGACGCGTTCGTCGGGCCCAACAGTGTGATACTGCCCAATGTCTGTATCGGGGAGGGAGCTGTCGTGGCTGCGGGATCCGTGGTGACCCGCGACGTTCCACCCTACACATTGGTGGGGGGGGCGCCCGACGCCAAGCCGATGGCCCGTGTGACCAAGACCTTGGGTCGAGGCAAGAGCATGGAGGAATTCCAGCGTGGGCTGAGACCACTGCGGCCGAGTGGACAGTAGATGTCTCGACACGTCTCGGGCTGCTCGCTCAGGAGGTATATTTAGTGGGTAATATCAAGTGCGTGATTTGGGATCTGGACAATACGATTTGGGAAGGAACCTGTCTTGAGGATGAGAGTGTCCGCGTTCGACCCGAGATACGCCGGGTTCTTCAGGACATCCACAATCGAGGCATCGTCAACTCCATTGCCAGCAAGAATGAGCCGATCGCCTTGGAGTTTGTCGAGAAAATGGGCCTGAGTGAGTTCTTTGTCTATCCCCATGTCAACTGGGAGCCGAAGGAGGACAACATCCGTCGAATCGCCGAGACCCTGAACATCGGTCTTGACGCAGTGGCTTTTGTGGATGATAACCCCTTTGAGCGAGAGTCGGTGAAAGCCGTCCTTCCCGAGGTTCGCACCTACGATGCAATTGACTATCTCAGGATTCCTGATCTGCCGGAAATGCAACTCAAGTACGACACTCCTGAAGCGCGGGCCCGGGGCCGCATGTACACGGACGAGGCAGCCCGCAAGGAGATGGAGAACGAACACGAGGGGCGGAAGGAAACCTTCTTCCAGTCGCTGCAGATGATTGCCTATCCACGTCTTGCAAATGCGGAGGATCTCGGCCGCATCAGGGAACTCGCGACCCGTACCAATCAGTTCAACTCGACGGGAATCCGCTATTCCGACGAGGAGATTGGCGAGTTCTTCCACAGCGACGACCACGAGTTCCACATCACAACCCTGGTAGACAAGTATGGAGACTACGGCCGCTGCGGGGTGGCACTGATCCGCAAGGAGCCGGAGGCCTGGAACATCGAGCTCCTCCTCGTCTCATGTCGCGTCGCCGGCCGAGGGCTCGGCTCCACGTTTCTATCATATCTCACGGAAGAGGCCGCGTCGGCGGGGTGCAAGATCCTCCGCGCGAAGTACATCAAGACTGACCGCAACCGACAGATAGGACTGCTGTACAAGATTCTGGGTTTCAACAAGGACAAAGAACTGAGCGATGCCGAGGCAAGCGTCTTTGCTTATGTCCTCAGCGGTACGCCCGCACCGCGGCCCGAATGGATCGCCGTCGAGCGCAGCTCCGAGCAACCCGAGGATGCCCATGGCTGATCGAGAATGGGTGGAGAAGGAGCTGAGAAGCATCATCGCTGCCGGAATGCCCGACAAACCGGATCCTGCCTCGATAGCCGCGAATGTCCCGATCTTCCGTGAGGGGTTAGGTCTGGATTCTCTCAGCGGGCTGCGACTTCTCACGACCATTGAAGAGCGCTTCAGTGTCTATATCGATGACGACGATTTCGATGTCTTCGACAGCCTCCAGAAGCTGATTGACTTCGTGGCCGAACGAGCCGAAGGAAAGGAGTCATGAACCTTGCCATGGTCACGCGCGCGATCCGTCGCTATGTGCTCATCCAGGATCGCCCGGCTTATGAGGAGTTGCTCCAGCACCTCGACACTCACCAGGACGTGTGGAAGGTTCCTCAAGGGGAAGTGGCTGCTTGGTGGGAGCGGAGGCAAACGGCCTCCCTTGATCTGAGCATCGTGCAGGGGGGCACGCTCCGGATTTCGTGCCCCCTGGGAGACAGCGTTGTCGAGATCGATGGACACGATCTCAGAATCCCACCGTTCGAGTGTTCCGTTTCTCTCGACATGCCACGCGGCGCCGTCTCCGTAACCTACGGGTACACTGGAATACATTCGGACTTCGTCAATGAGATGCTGGGCCATCTGGGATACGGGCACTTGACTCCGGCGCCCCCGGGGCAGCACGCCGACATCGCGGAGGAGCATTGGACCACGGTTCTGGAAACCCTGCGTTGCAGCGCTGTTGATAACAAGCGTTACGAGCGCGAGGGAATTGACGCTCTCCGCTCCCTCATCTCCGAGGCGCACCATCGACGTGGCATCCCCGACCTCAGGCTCTGGAGCCTGCCCCACCGATCCGGCCGACCTTATCGTGCCGCGGTTTCCACTCGCTACGACGTGGACAAGGCAATCGTGAACCTGCCGGCCATTCACGAGCTCGAAGCCAAATACGGTCTCAGGAGCACGGCCTACCTTCGCCCCATGGGACTCTTCTACGGTCCGTCAGAGATCCGCCGCTACAGGAAGGTCTCCGGAGAAAATGAGGCGGCCCTTCACGGAGAGTTCGTATCGACTGCTGAAAGGCGCTTCGGAGACGAATTGACGGCTGCCCGCAAGGAGAAGGAATTCCTGGAGGAAGTGATCTGTGCAGAGGTCCGGGGAGTTTGTATGCATGGTGGCGAACTCCGTACGAATACTACGTCGCGCACACAATCTGCTATCGAAGCGGCAGGATTCAAGTACGAGACCATGTACCGCAACGACTACTATTTTCCCCTCCATCTCCCCACTGACCAGGGAGTGCGGAAGACGTTGAGTATTGGGCAGCATTTCGCAGACGTCACGGTCGAGCCCGGCCCGGCGTTCCCGATGATTCTAGCTCGGACCTTCATCGATCGCTTCTCACAGGCCGCCGCTGAGGGAGGAATCTTCGTCCCGGTTATGCATCCACTGTACTTCGGTTTGGCCCGTTACCTTCGCCATCCTATTAACCTGCTTCGCTTGGCGGCGTTTGTGCCGAAGTTCGTCGTCACCGCAAGCCGCACGAAGCGCGGCGAACAGTACTCCAACCGCCCCGAGTAATATCGAGTAGTATACAGAACCTTCCGGGCGAGCCTCACCACAGCGGGAGTGTGACAAGAGACATGATCTACTCGAGGTATCCGATAGCCTTCAGCTTGCGTTTCAGGTCGTCATAGGCTTGGGCGTCTGTATCTCCGGCTTTGTAGGGGAAGCTATACTCGCTAATGACATGGCTGGAAGGCGAGCCATTTCTCAACGCAGCGCGACCCGTCCACGCAGAGGAGACCGGCAAACCGAGCAGAGCGGCAACGGTGGGCGCCACATCCAACACGTGGAGTGAGTCCGTCGAGACAGCCTTGGCTGCCGATGGGCCGGAGAGCAGGTAGATCCCGTCAGGGTGGTGGACCCCAGAGTAGTTGGATTCCTCGGCGGCGCGGATGAGATCGTCGAAGCCGTACTCCTTGCCGTGGAGTGCAATCCGAGCCTCTCGGGGAAGTGTGTATCGGGGTACAAGCGAGAGGCAGAGCGATCCCTCCTCGCGCACTACTTCGAACAGAGGCGCGTCCTCGCTCACAAAGTGCGCGGTTCCGAGAACCGCTTCGGCCAGATCGAGTGCTCTCTTCTTCTCAGCGGCTGTCGGGCTCACAGCCCGAAGGTAGACTTTCAGGTCCAGGTTTGTCCCGAAAAGGCTATCCTCGAGCTCTAGCGCGGCGATCAGGTTCTCCGTCCTGATCCGACAGAACCTCCCGGCGATTACTCCTCCGGATGCCTTCTGAAACCCATGATCAGACACAATAACCATGTCCACGTCTTCGCGGACTGTGCGGAGGAGTTTTCCCAGACTGCGGTCTACCTCCATGTAGAGCTCGTCAATCACTCCCCCATACCGCTCGCGGTCGGCATCAGTTACTTCCGGGAATCCCTCGGGGTGAAGGTACTTCCAGTATACGTGCGACACTTTGTCTACAGGCGTGAAGAGGACGGCTCCGAACTCGGGCCGCCGAGTGCGAAGCAGCTCGACGAAAATGTCGGCTTGGAGAGCGGTGTAGAGTACTCTGCTTCTCCAGAACTGGTCTCGACTCGTGCGGCGCAGGAGACGCCGTCCCAGTACGTCAATGACAGCACGCCGCAGAGTGGAAAGCCGCACACCACCGCGAATAGCCTGGAGGCCCGCAAGAGGAAATGAGATTGAGCCTTTTTGCTTCAGATGCTCCCGCGCCCACAGCAACCAGAACAGCGAGTACTCCGGAGGGAACGTCTGGCTATCGCCAGCCAAGGTGCTCGGGATCACAAAATCGCGTTCCCCAAGGTCTGGCACGGGCGGCCACGTGAAGTACCAACCGCAGAGGCCGTAGGATCTGCCCTCGAGCTTCAGCTGATCCCAGATGCGCCCAACACGGAAGTCCCGCTGCGTGTTGCTGAATCCCTCAATGCCGTGAACCGCAGGCGTGCAGCCTGTAGCGATGGTGCTCCACACCCGTGGCGAGAGCATGGAGGGGAGAGAACGTAGTTTTGCTCGATGCCCGTTCTGAAGGACCTGCGCGAAGTGGGGCAGCTTTCCGGTTCCAATCATGGTGTCAATGTGGGGCCATCGGGCGCCATCCACGCCGATGAGAAGCACACGAGGTCCGTCAGTGAGGCGACCCGGGCCGGGCCACAGGAGTACAGCAAATCCCACAGCAACTGACAGCAAGGCTGCTGTGAGCGCGGACCACTTGGCGACGGCGCACCTGGCCGCTGCGACAATGAGGAAACCGGCGAGGACCGGAATGAGCCAGAGTAGAAGGCTGTCGGATCCTTCTCTCGTAAGAACCAGCCATGCCATGGGCTGGAGCATGGCGGCGAGAAGTCCGGCGTACCGGTGGATCACTTTCAAGAGAAGAATTAACAACCCGGGAACGCCGAAAAAGAGAAGAAGTACAATTCCCCTCTCGTCGAGGGTCAGAGGTGTCGCCAAACGAACGGCGGCAATCGATGCGGCGCCACTCAGCGCAATTACCGCCGTCCACACTAGTGCCGATACCCATCGAGGCGTACAAGTGGGCTTGTCAGAAGATTGCATGCGAATCCGATTCCTCTCACGGAGATTCTCAGGGCAGGCTCAACCATTTGCCCACTATCGGCAAGAATCCCGCCCCAGTTTACGGAAAGGGAGCACAGCTCGCTCATATCAACGGGCAGGGATCGCCTCTAATTCACGATATCAGTCTGGGGCGCTCGCGTCAACGCCTCAGGAGCTCGGGTTGCGTGACGTAGGATGCGTGACAAGTAAGGAGGTGCTGTAGGTCATTTTGTCTGATGTCCCCGGAAATATCCATGAATCATGATGGTAGCCATTTAGAAGAAACTAGAATCAGGACTAATTTCATCTTGATGACTTGCGATATTTGGCTTATACTGACATCCTGTTTGGCCGTGAAGTAACAACTTCCATTTTCACTAGGGAGGTGGGCTATGGTGCTCCGATGTTTCTGGGTTACACTCGCTGCTGTTGCTGCCCTGATGTGGGGGGCGGTGTCACCGACATTTGGGGCGGTTTCATGGGAACTTGTCGGGGTCTCGGGTCCGGCCGCGACCATAGCCCTTGCTGTGAGTCCTTCTTCTTCGGACACGATGCATGTGGGGAGCGACATGGGTGGGCCCTACAAGAGCTGCGACGGCGGTGGCAGCTGGGATGCCATTGTTGGTGGTCTGATGTGCGAAGACTGGCAGCACCGTGTCACGATCGGGGGTTTCTTGGTAGACCCCTACGACACCGACGTGCTGTATAAGGGAGGGCAATACCTGTATAAGAGCACCGACGCAGGTGACAATTGGGTCAAGCTGCGCGAAGAATACAACGTCCGTCTGGGCATGGATACTTCCAATCCAGACACACTCACGCTGTACAGTGCAGACTACTTCGACTGGGCGGACGATGATAGTCTGTTCGTGAAGTCAACGGACGCGGGAGCCACTTGGAGCTCCCTCGTCGATGGACTGCCGGAGCCGGACACATTCTATGTCTACGCAATCGAAGTTGATACACTCACATCCGATGTCTACGCTGCGACCAGCAAGGGACTGTATCGCAATGCAGGTGGCGATAGTACTTGGGTATGTGTTAGTACGGACAGCCTGACGGCGAGAATGGGGTATCTATACAAGGATACCGGGATAGAGAGATTTTTCAAGATCTATCCTCTGGCTCTGAGCCGGAGTGACTCCAGTCTGACTCTCTATGTTGTTGCAGACAGTGTGTACATAAGCACAGATGCTGGGGCCACCTGGGGCACGACAGACTGCACGGGCCTTCCTTTGAACTTGGCTACGGATTCGGTGTTTGATCAGATCGCCATTCACCCAAGCTATCCCGGAACGCTCTACGTGAGCGCAGACTACGGTCTTTACAAGTCCACCGACTATGGCGATAATTGGAGCTCTCTTCTTTCGAGCCACCCGGCTTGCTATGGGCACTGGGTATGGGGCAGCAAGCCGGGTTGCCTCGGAATCCAGATCTGCGAATCCGACCCGGATGTGGTTCTCGCCGGGCGTCTGGTGTCGTGGGACGGGGGTTCAAACTGGTCCTGTGCTGCCACCGATACCTCGTGTGGAAGCAGCTATTGGGAGACAAAGGGCGTTTCTCCGATGTGCGCGAACGGCATAGCGGTGAATCCGGTGGATGGTGACACTGTCTATTTTGGCTATGCAGACGCGGGATTCCTCGACAGTCATGATCAAGGCACGTGCTGTCGTTACGACTCGACGGGAATGGCCTTGGGATCTGGCGGCGAAGACGTGTATGACATCGCCATCGATCCGGATTCGCCGAACATCATATATGCGTCTGTTTGGCACTTTTTCGGCGAGGACACCGTCAAGAAGAACAAGCTCTTCAAGAGTACAGATCAGGGGGGGAACTGGACGGAGCTCTGGAACACAACTAATGACAACACAATCACGTCAATTGCTCTGGGGACACAGGGAACCCCGACGACGCGGACCATCTACATCGGAGTCGAGAATGTAGGCGTGTACAAGAGCACCAACGCGGGTTCCACGTGGACCAACGTGACCAATGATCTTGGACAAGCAGGCCTGTCGGGTAGCAACAATCGACTCGTCACCAGACTCATCGTCGAGCCCGGAGACGATGATCACGTGTTTTGCTCCATCAAGATGGACTACACTGACACGAGCAGCGGGAGAACAGCGCCTATCTTCGGGGGAGTGTGGGAGACGACTGACGGGGGAAGCGATTGGGATCGAACGGCTACACTCCCGTCCGTCCACGATGTGGCCATGGACCCGGACGACCATGACATTCTCTGGGCGGCGGCTCAGGATCATGTAGTGTGGAATACGTACCCGACTGACGATACGGTCTATGCTGGGGGTGCGTACAGGAGTGCCAACGGTGGGACCAGTTGGATCCTGAAACAAGCGAATCCTTGGGTGAGTTGTGTTTCCATCAACCCAGAATGTCCGAGCATCGTGTTTGCTGGCTGTAGAGATTTCAAGAGAACATCTTGGCAGAAGGACAATACACTGGAGGATGGGCCTGTCGAGAAGGATTGCAAGATGATCCGTACCGCCAACAATGGAACGAGCTGGTCGAGCGTCAACTCCGGGATCGACCACATGTGGTTTGAGCGCATCGTCCATGACCCAACGGATGAGCACACCCTGTACACGGCAACTTGGGGTGGTGGCATCTACAAGGGTAGCGATACGTACCAGAACTGTATTGGTGGTGGTGGCGGCTCTCCACCGTCGCCTAGGGACGACAATGTGAATCTGGGCGTGTACTTCTTGAATCAGAATATCCCAAATCCATTCAATCCAGTGACGCAGATCAAGTTCGGTCTTCCAAGGGCCGGGGAACTTGACATTTCGATCTACAACATCTTGGGTCAAAAGGTGATCCAGTTGGTCTCGGGTCGGCATGAGGCGGGGATCTACCAGGCAACGTGGGATGGTACGAACCCGAATGGCCAGCCAGTTGCCAGTGGGATCTATTTCTGCCGGATGGAAGCTGGCGAGTTCAAGAAAACTCGGCGCTTGGTAATGCTGAAATAGGTGGTCTGAGCGCGTGGTGATTAAGGAGAGGGGCGGGTGTGAAACCCGCCCCTCAAGAATCTTGGTCCTTCGGGGCAGAGCCCTTGTTAGTAGAACCAGCCCACCTTGGACTTACGACCTGTAACTGGTCGCTCTCCTAGTGTTTCCATTCGCTCTCAAGCCTACGGGGACTGCTGAAACAGATCAAGAACTCGTGGATGAATCTGGAGCACGGGGAGCATGGAATTCCATGTGGAACACGGAGTTGTCCTCAATAGGGCTCTGTCCCGAAAAGCTCTGCGGGGCGCCCACTGGCAAACTACCTCTCCTTGGTGATGAAAATGTCCCCGCAGGTGTCGAGGCGGATCTTGGTGTCGCCGGCGCCGAGGGTGGCGGAGGCCTTCTTGATGCCGTCCGAGTCGCGCACCATGGGAAAATCGGATGCAATCTCACCGTCGTACGTGATGGCGACGATGTCGGCCGACGGATCCGGCGGAAGCGCGAGCCTGATCCGCTTGTAGGTGGTCCGGATGTTGTACAATCCACCGGCCGGGAGTTTCCGGATCTCGGAAATCTCGACCGGGCTTGAGTTTCCCTCGATCTCGATCGACGATACAGATCCCTTCACGATGACATAGGCGTGGGAGTTGCTGACCCTCAACTCTCCCTGGACGTCATTCACGATCACGGGGCAGGAGTTTCCCTCGATGTGGAGACTCGCACGGACATCGGTGGCGTCGATTTCACCGTAGCTGGTTCGAACGCGTGTCTCGCCAGAAATGTTCTTCACGCTGACCGGGGACGAATCGCCGTGTATGTTGCATCTTCCGCCGACGTCCATGACGTCGATGTCTTCGTACGAGCTCGTAATGTCGGCGTTGCCCTCCACGATGGAGCCGGTCACGCGGCTGCTCTGGGCGCGAATCGCCAGGTTGCCCCCGATGTTCCGGAACTCGATGGGCTCGTAGCTGCCGTTGATCTGCGCATGCCCGTGGATGTTGTCCACCCGGATCTTGCCGCTCTGGCAGTTGAGTTTCAGGGCCCCGTGCACCTGGTTGACGGTCACGGGTTCGTAGGAGCTCTCTATCTGGAGCTGGCCGCCGATGTTCTCAGCTACCACTTCTCCGCTTTCGTTGGAGATGACCACGGAATTGCCTGAGTTTCTTACGACGACCGGCGCGTAGGACGACCGGACACTGACCGGACCCTGGACGGCCTCGGCGTACACCCCGCCGCTTCTATTGCGGACGGTCAGATGCCCGCCGCACCTCGACACCTTAACCGTCCCGTAACTGTTGTCCAGCTCGAGATCCCCCTGGACGCCCGTGACATCGATCTCGCCGCTCTCGTTGTGAATCCACACATCGCCGTGGACGTCCGCAACCTCGACATCCCCGTAGCTGGTCTCCACATTCACGGACATGCTGCGGGGAACCGTTACCTCCAGAGCGACCTCTGCCGAGGGAACGTAGACGCAACGGCCCTCCTTGAGCTCCTTGATGCAACCCCGAACCATCTTGGGGAAATGCTTCGTGTGGATCGGGCTGGCCTCCGGCAGATGGACCACGACCCGGTACCCGTCCCGGTAGGATTCCACCTCCACTTTGGTTTTCTGGGTAAAGAGGTCCAGGTTCTTCCGGTCGATGTTGAGCATTTCAATAGTGGCCTTGACGGCGATCTCGTCCTTCGACCAGGCAAGAATGATGATACTGCCGCTTTCGTTCTCAACGAACAGCGTGCGCCCCTTTTCGACCGGGTGCAGCCGGGTCTCCTTGGACAGGGTGAAAAACCGGGTGTTGTCGGCGGATCCGGCTGTCGGCCGCGGGAGTATCGCCAGCGCCGCGACGATCGGAATCCACAACCTGCTCCCCTGCAGGACTCTCATGTGTCGCTCCCCTTTCCTTGCCGGAACTGCGCGCCCTATCCGTCCGCGAGGGCGAGCAGCTGGGTCAGGGTTTCCTTCTTGTCCCGATAGGCCGCCAGCAGGTAGCGCCGGACGTGAGCGTTCGCTCCGTCCTCAGCCAGAACGGCCCGGCATCTTCGAATATGGGTGTCGATGGTCTCCAACCGGTCGCGATAACGAAGCATGAGTTCGGTGTCGGCCGCGGCGATCATGGGTGCTGCGATGGTCTCCAGCTCGCCGATGGCCATCTCGTACTCGACTTCCAGAGACTCGACCCGCTCGAGGGCTTTCTCGGTCAACAGATTGCGGGGCATGGGTTCGGCCGGGCGAAGAACCTGGAGGGCGACGATCCCGACGACGGCGACCACGACCAGGGCTGCCGCATACCTCCACACCATCTGCCTGCGAGGGTCGAACACATCCACCCACGGGAGTCGCTCCAGCCATTTCTTCCATCTCGGGGCCGACTGTTCCTGTTCCAGCCGGTGGGCAATGCGAGTCCAGAGTCCGGGGGCCGACGCCGGCGCGGGCAGTTGCTGCGCCCTGCACTCGATGATCTCATCTAGAGTGGCGGCCTCGCGGCACTCCGCGCAAGATTCGCGATGCGCCGCAAACTCGTCCAACGGAATCTCTCCCATGCAGAACCGGCGGTATTCAGGACATTTCATCGCAGATAAACCCTCTGAGTCGTGGGGCCAGCGCGTCCCGAAGACGAGCCTTGGCCCGAAAGATGTGAGCCTTGACGGTTCCTTCCCTGGTTCCCAGCATCTCGGCGACTTCCCGCATCTTGAATCCCTCCTGGACGTGCAGGACAAAGCACGCCTTCAGCTGGGGCGGGAGGTCGTTGATGGCCTTCTGAATGTAGACGCGAAGGTCCGAGTGTTCCTCTATCCCTGTCTCAGGGACAGTGTCCAGACCCACCTCTCCGGCCCGCTTCCGTTTTCGCAACCGGTCGTAGCAGGCGTTGGCGACGATCCGGTAAAACCAGCTGGCGAAGGCGGCGTCGAAGCGGTACTTCCCGATATTCCGATGGAGCTTCAGAAAAGCGTCCTGCAACGCGTCCTCGGCCTCCTCTCGAGTGCCCAACATGCGGTACGCGAGGGACAGCATCGGCGTCTCGTAGTGATAGTAGAGGGCCTCGAATGCTTTCAGGTCGCCGTCCTGGCATCGTCGAATCAGGGCGTATTCATTCTCAAGGGGCATGTAGCGTCTCTGGTCGGAATCACGGGTTCCCGCTTCGTTCTCTTCGACCATAAGACTGCCCGAGAGGCTGGAAGGTTTAGTGGACGGCAGCGGAAAGCTACCAACGGAGATCCGTCTGTCGGAGTCGTCCGTCCGCAAGGCGCAGGTATTCGGGATTGATGTCGTACCCCGCGTAGCGCCGGCCGGTCTCCTTTGCCGCCACGCATGTTGCGCCTGCGCCGCAGAAGGGATCAAGCACGAGGTCATCCCGGAAAGTATAGAGCTCAATGAGTCGCCTGGGGAGCTCAACGGGGAAGGGGGCGGGATGTCCGACCTTTTTCGCCGATTCCGGAGGGATTTCCCAGACGGAGAGGGTCTCACGCATGAAAGCGTCGCGCGCGATCGTGTTCTCGCCCTTGACCACCCGGTCGAAGCGTCCCTTGGAGAACACCAGCACGTACTCGTGCAGATCGCGAAGAATTGGGTTGGCGGCCGATTGCCAGGAGCCCCAGGCGCACGAGCCGCTCGCGCCCCTGCCCTTCACCCAGATGATCTCGCCACGCATCAGGAACCCGATCTCGATCATCAGGAGGTTGATCCAGGAAGCGAGCGGGACGTAAGGTTTGCGCCCCGCGTTCGCCACGTTGACGCACGCGCGGCCTCCGGGCTGGAGCACACGGTGCGTTTCTGTGAAGACCCGCTCGAGAAGCCCCAGATACTCGTCCATCGTCAGGTCATCATCGTAGTCCTTCCCGACGTTGTAGGGGGGGGAGGTCACCATCAGCGATACGCAGCTGTCGGGAAGCTCGTGCATGTCCTCGGAGCTGTGGCAGATGAGCCGGTCGACCACGTCCGCCGGCGGGGGATTGACGCTCGTGTCGGTGGAGATTTCGACGTCGTGCATCTTCCTGGCGTAGTAGGAGGATGCATCGTGTCCCTCTCGCCTGGATGCGCCGAACTTCCGCGTCCTGGTTCCCACAGTCCATCTCCTCGGTGGATGCCCCACTATCGGAGCAACAGCATTTTCCTGGTCCAGCTCCCGTCCCGGGTCACGAGGCGGCAGAAGTACAGGCCGGGGGCCGCAGAGCGGCCGTGGTCGTCCACACCGTTCCACTGAACAAGGTGGAATCCGGTTTCCCGGTGCGAATCGACCAGTGATCGAACCAGGCGCCCTCTGACGTCATAGATTCCAAGAGATACGTGCCCGGGCCGGGCGAGATCATACCGGATTGTGGTGAGCGGAGCAAAGGGATTGGGGAAACTGGCGTGGAGCAGTGTCGCAGGAATTGCGGTCCCCGAGCCATCCGCCAGCAGGAAAGGCATGGGGACGAACCGGATTGCCCGTCCGGGCTCCAGTTCGGCCGCGCCGTCCGGGTACCAGTTGAAATAGGTGTACAGCAGGCCGTCGGTGTGATCCAGGTTCTCGATACCCACCGTGGAGTACGCCTGCTGGCCCTCCTCGTTGACAACGGTGTGATATTGGAACAGGATCTCGCCGTCGCCGGTCGACGTCGGGTGGAAGACCGGATCAAGCAGGACGGCCTCAAAGGTCTGCTCGCTGCCGGGGAATGACTTGTTCTGCATCCGGCTCCACTCGATGATGTAACGGTGGTTCTCTTCATCGTAGTATTCCCAGACCCCCGATTCCGCAACCATGTAGAGATCTTCCCAGAAGGGGGCGATCATGGCGTCGGGTCCGCCGGGAGCGGGGAGGAAAGTGTTCCAGCAGTCTTCGAGCCCCGTGGATCCCATGGCAATCCAGCCGTCGGGAGAAATCGTGACGGAATCGAAAGTGGCGCCGTAGAAGGCGAATGGGAAGGGGAGGGCTACGGTGACGTGATCTGCGCTGCCCAGCCAGTAGTCGCTGTCGTCATCCAGATTCAGGATCCGGCCGGGACCCCCGCAGTCCCCAGCGATTTCGATCCAATCATACACAGGCGCCTGGGCATAGGCTGTATCCGTGTCGTCGAAGGCGAAGTAGCCGTACTCGTCGGGACCGAGCGGGTCTGTACTCCCGGCGGAGCCAATCGTGAGTCCGATCGCGACGGTGTCCCGGAGGCCGGATGATGTTTCCAGGGCCAGGAGGCACGGCGCCAAGTGTCCGGGGAAGCACTCCGCAGATACCATGACTTCAAACGGGTCCTCCCGGTTCGACCCGACCCGCCCTTGAGGAATGGATCCGAACGTTCCGACCGGAGTGGTCACCGTCACGTACTGACTGAGGGAGATGAGCGTGCCCGTCACATCCGGTGCATCGAGAGACCCGGAGTTCCTGATATCGATCGCGACCTCAGTCGCCTGTGCCGGATCCACGCGCAGCCCGGTGCGGAGCCGCGTGCGGACGGCGATCTCGAATCTGGCCGACGCGACGGGGATCTCGAGGAGCGCATTCCAGCTGCCCTCATCCGAGTGGATTTCCAGCGCCACGGGGATCACGTGCCCGTGCGGACAGCCACCGGCGATGGCCGCCGTGAAACCGTTGGGACCACAAACGGTCTCGCCGGCGGGAAGGTCTCCAAACGCTCCGGCATCACCGGTCAGGACAACGAAAGGGTCACCGGTATTCGCGGCCACGGTAACATGGTGCGCTGTGGAGATTCCCCGGTTCTCGATGTGGACGAAAATCCCGATGGTCTCGCCGGCGTTTGCCACACCATCGCCGTTTCCGCAACCAGCCGCCGACCCGTCGTCAAGGATATCGAAGTTCCTCAGAACCAGGTTGGCGTCCTCGTTGCGGACGGGGATCTCCCCGCACAAGGCAGCGCAGTTCCAGCTTGTGACCGTGATCTGCAGCGACCCGGGGGTCTGGATGTTCACACAGAGGTCGACCAGGCCGTTGCCGCCGGTCAGTCCCGAGACATGCATCTCATCTTCCTTCCACAGGCAGACGCAGGCTCCCGGTATCGGTTCCCCGGTGGTTCCGTCGCGGACACCAACCCGCACGGATGTAGTTCCCACGGCGATGGTGTCGGGATGTGCGACGTCCATCCGGCCAGGGGGTCGTGTCCAGCAGCGTGTGGCAGGATCGCCGATGAGGTTGGTCTTGCGGATGGCGCTCTCGGCGAAGGCAGGCTCGTCGTATCCGAAGTGGAGGTACTCGTTGATCTTGCCGCGGGTCAGGGCGGCCCCGAGCTCGGCGATTCCCTCGTACACGAGACCCTGGAAAATCCCGTACATCATGACGTTATTGGTGCGCGTGTAGGTCTCATCTGTGGAAACCCCAACGGCGCCGATGCCACCGGCGGGCGAGCCAAGGCTGCCGGCTCTCAGGAAAGCCTCCGCCGCGCAGGTTCCCATGTAGGCGAAGGACCCCGTCTCGCAGGTGAGCGTGACGGCAAAGGGCAGCATCTCCCCGTTGTCCAGGTCCAGGATCACGGTGTTGTAAATCCCGCTCATGGGCTCGTGGCCGCGGTAGGCCATGAGGCTCACCCCGCGGTTGAGGGATTCGGTGAAGCGGTTGGCGAAGTGCTCCTCGTAGATCTCGTCCACGCACGTGTATCCGACCTCCCGGAGCCCCCGGGCAACCCATTCCATCACGTGCCTGCAGGTTACGCCGGACCCGGAGGGTGGATGCCGCGGGTCGCCGATGAGGCACGCGCCCAGGAACCAGTCGGGATTGTCCATGCAGGGTTCGGTCTCGTACCGGATGATCTTGTCGATGATGTATTCCAGCTCGGTCGTATCCTGAACGGAGATCCGGCCGATGTGAACGTCGGGGAGAAGATCGTCTCCATCCAACAGAGCGTAGTGGGTGTCCTGCGCCCCGGGTCCGTAGAAAAACGTCCGGACGATCAGGTTTGTGTAGAGCGCATCCCCCACAAGAACGACGTACTCGGGCGGGTTCTCCCAGCAGTCATAGGCATCCTGGATGAGATCCTTGATGATCATGTACGTCGTGGGTCCCTTGTCTGCCACCGGGATCAGGACCGACGGGTAGCCCATCCGGGTCCGCCATTCCAGAAGTGGGCGGACCATGCGGATGACGGTTGAATCGTCCGGACAGATCATGAGGTAGCTGCCGTTGACAACGCGCTGGTTCTCCCCGGGTCCCTTGTAGTTCAGAACGGTTGAGCGGTAGATCCGATCGAAGGACGACGCTATTGCCGGCCGGTCCGGCCTTCCGGCATTACGAGCGTCGCCGCCCTCGAAACGGATCTCGACGGTCAGGCTCCGGGTGACCTCGAGGGTCTTCCGGACGGGATCGCAGCGCACAGGCTCAAAGATCAGCGGAACCACGCGGAGATCCCGAAAAACGGCAGGGGCTCCCAGGCGGACGGGAGGGACATCCGGAGCCGGCTGCACCGGCAGGAGGCCGTGGCCGTCGATCACACTTTGCACGCTCTTGACAACCCTCAGGTGGACGCCGGACTCCGGGGGGATCGCTATCAGGCGCGTGATGGTCGGCATTGAGCATGGACCGGCATTGCCCGTGATTTCCCCGCCGGGGATTGTGATCTGCTGAAATGTGTGGCCGTCGACGTCAACATCGTGGCTCTCCAGCGCGGGAAGATTGAATAGCAGGGTGAAGCCGCCCTTTGTCTCGTTGAAGATCTCGAAGGAAGGGCTGGATGAAGATGCACCGGGGTCGAGGCGGATCAGGCGGGAGTCGGCATGGGAACTGCCGGCCATTGCGACGGCAATACCCAGCCCCATGAGCAGCGTGGTTCTTCGCACGGCGTTTCTCCGGAGGATGATGGCGGTCTGAGCGTTCCCATTATACACGAATGGGAAGCAGATGGTTGCAGATTACGCAGAGGGCAAGACACAGAGACTGGGGC
>JAGLYR010000292.1 GCA_023132135.1 Candidatus Eiseniibacteriota bacterium
GCCAGGTGGCGGCGTCGTGCCGCCGCAGTCAATCGCCACAATGCGCTTCCGACGCAGGTCGTTCTGGAAGTGCGCACATCGCTTCGTCGATGGACGCACACGTTTTCGAAATTCCCGATAACAGTCGGGACAACCCCTGGTTGCACGCTTCAACTCACAAATGGTGGCAAGGCCCCTGACCAGGCGTTTGAGCTTCGCCTTGCCGATGAGGGGCTTCTCTTCTCATCCAAGGAGAAGCTCAACGTCAACGGGGTTCCTCGTCGCTCAGTGGAGATCCAGGAAGGCGGTCAGGTCAGACTGGGAAAGTATCGGATCTCGTATGAACAGCTGATCCTCACAACACCGCTCCCTCCACCCGCCGCCACGTACTGGAGGATTGCCGGGTTACCGGCCCTCTCTATCGTCGCAGCAACTCTACTGTTCGTTTTCCACCCATTGGCGGGCGCTCCGCCCGAACCGACCGGCGCTCAGCCTCCGATTGTCCTCTCGACCGGCCCCCGAACCACAGTTGAGCACCATGCCTCCGCAGGCTCCTCCCTGCCCGCCCTTTACGGACCGAGGGATACAATCCGATACTTCGATGCCGACTATCTGGTGATTCACGCCCACCCAGATGATGAGACCCTTGATTTCGGGATTCTCCTGGCACGCCTTGACGCAGCCGGGTTGCGAGGTGCGGTGGTTCTCCTCACCGATGGTCAAAACGGCAGAGACCAATACCCCCGACGGGAGACAGGCGGGATCTACCCCGCGTATGACCTCACCGGCAACGAACTGGCCCAGGTCCGCGTGGTAGAGGCACGGAACGCAATGGCCCATCTGGGGGTGGACGCATACATCCGCGGCATGTTGCCCAACTTCCCGTACAACTCCATCACCGACCAACTCACCGTGGCGCAGGTTCTGGATAAGTGGGGTGGTCTGTGGGCCATCGTCGATGCCCTCGCTGAGGTCGTCGTGGGATTCTCACCGGAGCTTGTCATCAGCCCCGATCTCCCCCGGGGTCCCTACGAGCACTTCGAGCATGAAGCCACCGGGGTGATCGTCGCAACACTGCTGGACTCGCTGAATACGTCGGGTCTCTCGACCGTACGGGGCCACCTGCTCGGCATCGATCCCCTCCAGACTTCCCACTACGACAAATTCGTAGAAATCTCCCCGTGGGATCTGAATCCCGTCACGGGCGTGTCGTTTCGGACAGTTCAGCTGCGCGCCCTGGCCGAACACAGGACTCAGCGCGATTCCTCGGTTGTCGGGATTGAAACCCGGCTCGCGGTGCCGGCCGAGTACTACGCCGTAGGCTTCTGGGACCCCGAATTTGCGCCCCCCCCGGGCATCGGGATTGATCTCCCGTCAGGGGTGCTCTCTGAGATGGCGCTGCCGCCGGGGAGATAGCCTCGTGCCGTGTCATAGACCAATTGGCCATTGACAATCGTCTTCAGGATGGTGATCCCGGAAATCTGCTCCGGTCTCACGGAGAGCGGATCGTCATCAAGAACCGCAATATCGGCGGCCATGCCCTCGGCGAGCATCCCTTTTTCGTTCTCTGCGAACTGTGCATACGCACTTCCAA
>JAGLYR010000293.1 GCA_023132135.1 Candidatus Eiseniibacteriota bacterium
AAGTTTATGCATAATCCAGGCTAGTCCAGGGAGAAGGGCACCAATTACCATCTTAGCAGTAACGTGGTCGGATCCAGTTCCAGGTGCAGATCAGGGCTACTGGCCCGATCGTGGTCCTTGACGATGGCGACGCGGGTGTAGTCGGCTGTGGGCACCAGGTTGATGATCACGGCCAGGGAGGAGTCGAAGCAGGCTACTTCCACCGGTACCCCCCGGGAATCCAGATCCTGCCCTTCCCGGTGTGTGAGCGATGAAGTCCATATCTCTGCATCCCATTCCTTTGCCAGACGGCAGATCCCATCCATCTCCCACTGTTCGGTTTTCCCAAACCGGGGCGTCCCATCTGTGATGACAAAGGAGGGGACGAAGTTCGTGGCTTCCTTCAGAACCGCAACCGAGCTCTCCAGCTTCTCCAGGGAGAAAAACTCGCGGTTGTAGGCGAGAATGTGCCGGTTTCTTTCGACGGCAAGCAGTCTTTCCTGCGGGCGGTCCAGATGCAGGCTTGCAGCCAGCATGTGAAACATGTGTTCATAGAAACCGCGCACGCGATCGACGGACTCCTGCGTGGAAATATGGAGGACTTTCCGTCCGTTCAGAAGTGCATCCAGAGCCAGACCAATCAGGAATGCCGTTTTCCCCACGCCGGGGCGGGAAAGAACGACCCCTACGTTTCCGCGTCCCAGTCCCCCCTGGATTGCCCTCTCGAATATCCTCGCCGGGCTGCGCTCCAGGATCCTTGAATCGTCACTCAAATCAATCTTCTCTTCCGGCACCGGAACCTCCCTGCGAGTGCTTTGTGCCTCGTGCTCCGTGCTCCGTGCAAGGAGAAGGGCATCAGAGGCAGTCCCTAGTCCTTAGTCCCTAGTCCAAGGAGAAAAGCATTGGAAGAAACCGTTTGTCCTTTCGCTTTGTCGCCTATCGTCCCTCGGCCCGTCTCTTGACATACTCTTCCACGAGCTCCTTCGTCACACTCTCCGGCGCGGGCGCGTAGCGCGCAAACTCCATGGTGAACCCGGCCTTTCCCTGCGTGATCGATCTCAGTACCGTGGCATAGCCGAACATCTCCGCCAACGGCACATTGGCATCGATCCGGATAAAACCTTCGTCCTCCGTCGTCCCTACGATGATGCCACGCCTCTGCATCAGCGTTCCCATGCAATCTCCCTGGAACTCACTGGGTCCTTCCACCGAGACCAGCATCAGGGGCTCGAGGACAATGGGTTTCGCCTTGACGTAGACCTGCCGGAAAGCCGCCCGGCACGCAGTCTGGAATGCAGCGTCCGACGAGTCCACCCGATGGTAAGCGCCATCCTCCAGCACGACCCGGATCCCCTCCACGGGGAATCCCGCATGGGGCCCCTCGTCCATGCACGACCGGAACCCCTTTTCGCAAGACGGAATAAACTGGGTCGGGATGTCTCCTCCCGTAACCAGACTCTCGAAATAGAACTCCGGGGCCTGCGCCGGCTCGATGTAGCCCTGGATCCTCGCAAACTGCCCAGCGCCCCCCGACTGTTTCTTGTGCGTGTAGTCGAAGGGCACGCGGCACGACACGGTTTCCCGGTACGCCACCTTTGGTTCTCCTGCCTCGACCTGCGCGTTGAACTCCCGCCGGACCCTCTCCAGGTAGACCTCGAGATGGAGTTCCCCCATCCCCTGGATGAGCATCTCACCCGTTTCGCTGTCGGTCCGCACCTGGAAGGTGGGATCTTCCCTCGCGAAGCGCTGAAGCGCTCGTATCATTCGCTCCCGCGCATCCCGGTCCACGGGCTTGACCGCCAGCGATATCACCGGCTCCGGCACATGCATGGAGGTCATCGTGATTCTCGCACCGGATGTGAGGGTATCTCCCGACGCGCAGTCCACGCCGAAGAGCGCCACGATGTCACCCGCCGCCGCCGCCTCTATGTCCTCCATCTCGTCGGCGTGCATCCGCCCAATTCGACCCACGCGGATTTTCTTCCCCGAACGGCTGTTGATCAGGCTGTCTCCCTTGGCAACCGTACCCTGGTAGATCCGCAGGTACGTCAGCTGCCCGTACGGCCCGTCCTCCAGTTTGAACGCCAGCGCGAGGAAATCGTCATCAGGGCTGTTCGACATCCTGAAGCTCTCCTCACTCCCATTGCTCACGTCCAGGGCCATGTTTTCCACTTCCGTCGGATCCGGCAGATACCGCACCACGGCATCCATCAGAAGTTGGACCCCTTTGTTCTTGTATGCGCTGCCCATGAACACGGGCGTCAGCTGCCGCGAAACAACACCCGCGCGCACACCCGCGTGGATCAGTTCCTCCGTCACACGGTCTTCCAGGATCGCCTCGGCGAGTTCGTCGCTGAACATGGACGCTGCGTCCAACAGGAGATCGCGGCGCGCCTCTGCTTCATCCCTCAGCGTTGCAGGGATTTCCTCCCGGATGACGTTCTCCCCGTACTCACCCTCAAAACGGCAGGCCTTCATGGTTACGAGATCAATGACGCCCCCGTGGTCCGCCTCGAGACCCAGGGGAATCTGCATCATGACCGCGTTGTGCCTGAGCTTGTCCCGAAGCTGGCTCGTCACCCGAAACGGGTTGGCGCCAAACCGGTCGCATTTGTTGACAAACGCAATCCGTGGAACGTTGTACCGACGCATCTGGCGATCCACCGTGATGGACTGGGACTGTACCCCGGCCACTGCGCAGAGGACCAGGACCGCCCCGTCCAGCACTCGAAGCGCCCGTTCCACCTCAATTGTGAAATCCACGTGTCCCGGCGTATCGATTATGCTGACGTGATAGCCTTCCCACTCGATGCACGTCGCTGCGGAGCTGATGGTAATCCCCCGCTCGCGCTCCAACTCCATCGAGTCCATGGTGGCGCCCACGCCGTCGCGACCCCGCACCTCGTGGATCCGGTTGATGCGCTTGGTGTAGTAAAGCATCCGTTCGGTCAACGTGGTTTTGCCGGAATCGATATGCGCGCTGATTCCGATGTTTCGAATCCGAGTCAGGTCCACAATCATTCTACCTTTTGAAGAGCTAGCCGGAGAAGCAGTCCCTGGTCCGAAGTCCCTGGTCCCTGGTCCAAGGAGAAGGGCAT
>JAGLYR010000294.1 GCA_023132135.1 Candidatus Eiseniibacteriota bacterium
AGGTCGCCCCGCCATCCGTCGTCCGGAGAATCGTGCCTATAGCCCCTACGGCGGTCCCCGTATTCGCATCCGTGAAGCAAACATCCGAGAGGCTATTGCCCTGGGGCAGGGGATTCTGCCAGAACCACACAGGTTGCTGCGGTGGCTCTAGGGCTGGCCTCACCGGATTATCGGAGCAGGTGTTGACCGCGAGAACAAGTACGAGAACAGCAAGAACTCGGATCCATCCCAGATTGACTCGCAGTGTGCTGGACATGACCCCACCTTCCCTGTGTAACAGGATTGGCTCTTGTCCTCCGAAGCGTACGTTTCTTGAGTTCCTTGGCGGCCTCGTCGATTGCGTCATTCTGCTCGTCTGTTGCCTTGGGGAAGGGAAAGGTGCAGATAAACTCTGGGGCGGTCAAGGGCTTGCTCCTTGAGTAGATAGCGCGATGTAGGGGCATTCGGAGTATAGATGGGGGAGAGAGGGCAGTAAAGATCTTTGATGGCGCAGGGCGCGCGGCATGAACAGGGTCTCGGCTGGAAGGGTAAGGATTCCGACTGACAACTGCCCCTCGAAGTCCGCTAAATCGCTAAGCCGCAACACGTTTTTCCTTGACAGAGGGCAATTCTGTTCATAGGTTATGACGGGTGTGAAGGCAGGGGCACTCTCGCCCGAAAGGGGCCGGGAGAGCCCCAGATTTGTGAGTGGAGAGCGGGAAAACAGGGAGAGGGATCACGCGTGGACGAAACGGGACATCTGATTGCTCAGAGACAGAAGAAGCTCGAGTCGCTGAGAGAGAAGAACGTCGAACCGTATCCCTATCGGTTTGATGTCACGCATAGCTCTGCGGGGATCAAGAGCAATCCCGACGCTCTGGAGGCGTCTGAGGAGTCGGTGCGGCTGGCCGGCCGCCTGCTCAACCGCCGGAAGCAGGGCAAGGTAACCTTCGTGGACGTCGGGGATGCCGCGGGCAAGATCCAGGTCTACATCCGCAAGGATGAGGTTGGAGAGGAAGCCTACGGGCACCTCAGCCTCTATGATATCGGCGACTTCGTAGGGGTTCAGGGTCCTGTGTTCAAGACGCGGACGGGAGAGATCACGGTCAAGGCAAAGGGGATCGAACTCCTGTGCAAGTCCATCCGACCCCTGCCTGAGAAGTGGCACGGGTTGAAGGACCTGGAGACCCGGACCCGCCAGCGGTACGTGGACCTGGTGATGAATCCGGACTCCCGGCGGGTGTTTGAGATCCGGAGCCTCGTGGTGAGCACCATCCGGAAATCGATGGAGTCCCGGGGTTTCATGGAGGTAGAAACACCGATTCTTCAGCCCCTCTATGGAGGCGCCAACGCCCGACCCTTCCAGACACACCACAACGCCTTGG
The DNA here is from genome assembly GCA_023132135.1 of Candidatus Eiseniibacteriota bacterium. Taxonomy (GTDB): domain Bacteria; phylum Arandabacterota; class Arandabacteria; order JAGLYR01; family JAGLYR01; genus JAGLYR01. Next base: position 1,365 of record JAGLYR010000294.1, read on the forward strand.
GGATGCCCCTCTATCTCAGGATTGCCAAGGAGCTGTATCTGAAACGGCTCCTGGTGGGTGGACTCCCGCGGGTCTTCGAGATCGGGAAGGATTTCAGAAACGAAGGCATCGACCGGATGCATAATCCTGAGTTCACACAGGTGGAAGCCTACCAGGCTTACGCCGACTACGAGACCATGATGGAGCTGGTGGAGGACCTGATCCGGGAGATGGCCGTGGCTGTCCACGGGACCCCGGTCGTCGAGTACAAGGGGCGGAAGGCGGACCTCAGCCGGCCGTGGCGGCGGTTTCGGATTTCCGACGCGCTGAAGATGCACGCCGGGATAGACCTGGAGACAGCGACGGACCAGGACCTGGTGGCCACCCTGAAAGAGCGGGGTGGCGGGGTGGAGGCGTCCTGGTCCCGGGGGCAGCTCATTGCCCAGCTGGTGGACGAGCTGGTGGAGCCTCACCTGGCCGATCCCACGTTCCTGATGGACTACCCGATGGAGATCTCCCCGCTGGCCAAGGCCAAGCGCGGGCATCCCGGCGAGACCGAACGCTTCGAGCCCTTCCTCTTCGGGATGGAAATCGGGAACGCTTTCTCGGAGCTGAACGATCCGGCCGAGCAGGAAAAGCGCTTTGAACAGCAGGTCGCCCAGAGGACCCTTGGAGACGAGGAGGCGCAGATGATGGACCGTGACTACCTGCGCTCCCTGGAGTACGGGATGCCTCCGGCGGGCGGTCTGGGCCTGGGCATCGACCGGCTTGTGATGATCCTCTCGGGTGCGGAGAACATCCGGGATGTGATTCTGTTCCCTCTCATGCGCCCCGAGGGAGGACGAACGTAGACGATGTTCTACGAATCCTTCATAGCGAACCGGTACCTGAGGTCGGGTAGCAGGAACAGCTTCCTCTCGGCGGTGGCGTTGATCTCCATAGCCGGAGTCGGGCTGGGCGTGGGCGCGATCATCATCGTGCTCTCGGTGATGGCCGGTTTCGAGTGGGAAGTGCGGGAACGCATTGTCGGGACGAATGCGCACGTTATCGTGCTCCGGCATGACGAGGCCATGGTCTCGGACTACCGCGAGCTGATGGAGCAGATCGAGGAAGTTCCCCATGTGACGGCGGTTTCCCCATTCGTATTCACGAAAGTCATGCTGAGTACGGATACGGAGACCGACGGCGCAGTTCTCCGGGGCATCGACCTGGAGAGGGAAGGATCCGTTACGCGGATCATTGACAACGTGAGCCCGGCCGACTTCTCCTTCGAGGGAACGGAGGGTCTGCCCGGCATCGTGCTGGGCTGTGAGCTGGCCTTCAGGCTGCGTGCGGGGATTGGCGAAGAGGTCCTGGTGACATCTCCGCTGGCGATGGTGGAAACCCCGTTCGGGGCAATGCCCAAGGTCCGCAAGTTCGTGGTCGTTGGGACTTTCGATTCGGGGATGTACCAGTACGACGGGACGCTGGTTTTCGTATCGATTCCAGCCGCGCAGGATCTTGTCTCCGCCGGCGATGCCGTAACGGGTATCGAGGTTGCGCTTGACGACATGTTCCTGGCGGGCGAAGTTGATGAGAGGATCCTCGACCGGATTGAGCGCTATGACTACAACACGGTCAACTGGATGGAGCTCAACCGGAACCTCTTCACGTGGATGAAGATGGAGAAAGTTGTGATGTTTGTCATCCTGCTCCTGATCGTCGTTGTGGCAGGATTCAACATCGCGGGAACCCTGACGATGATCGTGATGCAGAGGACCCGGGATATCGGGATTCTGAAATCCATGGGAGCAACCTCGGCGGGGATCATGAGAATCTTCATCCGGGAAGGACTGCTCATCGGGAGCATAGGTACCGCCGCCGGCCTCGGTGTGGGCGCCGGGCTGTCCTGGGTGCTGGACCGCTATGAGATCGTGAGTCTCCCGGGCGACATCTACTTGATAGACACGCTCCCGGTGAGAATGGAGCCGTTGTGGATCCTCGGGGTCATGGTGGCGGCCATTGGCGTGAGCTTCCTGGCCACAGTCTACCCGGCATGGCGCGCGTCCCGGATGGTTCCGGTAGAGGCGATTCGCCGGCAGGAATAGTGTGATGGAGAGGGGATGGGCGTGGCGGGAGTTCTAAGGGCCGTTGACATTCACAAGACGTTCCAGGATATGTCGGAGGAAATCCGGGTGCTGGAGGGGCTGAACCTGGAGGTCCAGCGCGGCGAGATCATTGCGGTGGTCGGGGCATCAGGCGTGGGCAAGAGCACGTTGCTCCACATTCTGGGTGCGCTGGACCGGCCGACTTCCGGGACCGTGATCCTCAATACGACGGATCTCTTTTCCGGAGAGGCTGTGGACCTGGCGGCCGTTCGCTCCCGGTGCGTGGGTTTTGTGTTCCAGTTCCATCATCTGCTGGCGGAATTCACGGCCTTGGAAAACGTGATGATGCCGGCGCTGATTGCCGGGGAAGACCGGGATTCGTCACGGGACAGGGCCGAAGCACTGCTGCGGGATGTGGGAGTCCGGCAACGAGCGCATCACCGGCCGTCCGAGCTCTCCGGAGGTGAGCAGCAGCGCGTGGCCATAGCCC
>JAGLYR010000295.1 GCA_023132135.1 Candidatus Eiseniibacteriota bacterium
CCCCAGACCATGCGACATGACGATGCAAGGTACGGGAGCTGAGTGTGCCTCCGGGAGATACAGCCAGGCGCTCAGTGATGTTGCCCTGACTTCGAAGGCTACATCCTTCCTTGGCCCGAATCGCTGGGTCTCCTTCTCCTGGCGAGGGTGTCTCGCCTTTCCCAGGCGTTGCTCTGGGACCGAGAAGCCAGGAATCAGGGCTACGATCAGCAGATAGATGACAAACGCTCCAATGATGACACCGATAGTGATGCCAATATAAGGAAGGATCATTCCCTGTTCTCCGATTGAATGAGAGCGCCTCAGCCGCGCTTGGCAGTGGCTGCCAAGCGCTAGCTAGGCAGCGCGTGAACAACGACCGCCGCCAATGAAACTGCGACGCGAAACGGCAACCGCAATGAGCGTTGCCGCCGGTAGCGCCCCGACAAACAAAGCGAGGTGGTAGCCGCGTATTGGTGTCCCTGAGAGTGCCTCTGCCTCCAACGGGGCAAACGGCATCTGAGCGACGATGTCACACAGTGGGTTGGTCAGAAACGTCACAGTCAAGGAGATCGTCATGAGACCGAGGAAGACAATAGCGCACCACCAGGCCCAGTAGCACCTTCGCGCAACTCCCCAAGCGAGTATCACAGCTGTGGCGATCGAGAGATCGATGATCAACACTCCCGGAAGGCCAAGAACCACCCGGCCGAATAGCGGAAAGAAGCCGCCGAAGAGCAGCGGAAAGTGAAGAGTCAATGCTACCAACACCATAAGGCTGCCCGCGACCTTCACGGCCTCAGGGGTGTCAGACAGCCAATTCGACGGGACATCGGCCGCCTGAAACACTCGCCGTGCAGTCCGACTCCGATAGAAACGCAGCAACGCAATCGGAAGAACTGGATACAGCAGTATGAACCCCAGCGCCACAATTGGCAGACTGGCCAGGCTTAGTTCCTTGGATGTCACTAGCATCATTAGTGCTATCAACGACAAGGGCAACCCCACGATGAGCCAGTCAACAAGCAACGTTGTCATTGCTGTCCGAGCCCACCAGCGAAGCTTCAGATGCCCGTATCCCAACGGGATGCACAACGCCGCAATGATGTAGTATCCGGCAATCTGAATGGCGATGTTGGCGAACATCAACGAGCCGAATCCAAAGCCCTCATAGTGGAACCGACCACCTTCCTCGAACAGGTAGAATACGTGCGTCTCGGCGGGCCCAACCAGTGCACTTGCCACGCCAATCAGTAGCAGCACTATTCCGACAAGCCGGATCACTGCGATGGACCTCTGATCCAGGATCCTCATCCCACTTCCTCTGGATACACAAGAGAACGCGCGCTGTCTAACTGTGAGTATGTTGTTCCGTCCTCGCGGCCAATAACGTGACGGTAGAGAAACAGCAGCGCGCTGAGAGACGCTACCCCGATTGCTGCACCATGTCAAGAGGCGGTACCGACGCGGGTGCAAAGGTGGGTGTCGCCGGGAATAGCAAGGCGAGTGACCAAAGGCTTGCTTCTCTCCTGCTCTCGGTGCAGCGGACGGCAAGTTCGAAACCGGTGTCGTATCCGCAGAGTTCCCAATTTGGTAATATAATATTAGGTCACGATTTGGGAACAAACTTCTTGACAGACTTGCGACGGCTCGCTATACTGGGTTCATGAGGGTTCTCGGCAAGGAACGGATTCACGAGGCTATCGCGAAACACGCGGACGCCGGCCCTCGACTTCGAGCATGGCTTGCTGAGGCAGAGGACGCGAAATGGACAAGCTCGAGGGATGTCAAACGCAGGTACCCATCTGTCAGCTTCCTTGGCGGGAATCGAGTTATCTTCAACATAGGCGGCAACAACTACCGGCTTGTGGCGAGCGCGGCGTACAACACGGATACGGTTCTCGTTGAGTGGTTCGGCACCCACGCGCAGTATTCGAAGAAGAGGTTCTAGGAGGGGACATGGCCAAGGTGATTAAGAACAGAAGCGAGTACGAAGCGGCTCTGCGTGAAATGGAGACCCTTGTGTCGTCCGATCCACTGCCGAACACGGAAGATGGAGCAAGGCTGGAGCTCCTCGCCTTGCTGATCTCAACCTATGAAGATGAACGCTTTCCGGTGGCGAATCCGACCGCCGCTGAAGCCATACGGTTCCGAATGGAGCAACTTGGACTTACCCAACGAGATTTGGTCCCGTACATTGGAAGCCGAAGCCGTGTGTCTGAAGTGCTGAACGGCAAGCGCTCCCTCACGATGAAAATGGCGCGTGCCCTACATAGAGAACTGCGGATTCCGGCTGGGTCTCTCTTGCAGGAAGTGTCGAGTAGTCTCATGGGGGCTGAGGGGCCCTTGGAGTGGAGCAAGTTCCCAACTAGTGTGATGATCAAACGCAACTGGTTTCCTGATTTCCAGGGTCGGCCATCCGATGGAGCCGCACATGCTGAGGATCTGGTTGCGGGACTATTGAGGAGAGCCCGGGTGCCGGAGCTGCAGTCAGCGTTTTTGCGTCAACACGTTCGCTCCGGCTCGGAAATGGACAGATATGCCCTGTTGGCATGGTGGGCGCGGGCTGTCGAACTGGCGCGCGTTCAGCGACTGAGTGGCGTGTACCGGCCCGGAGCGATAGACGACTCCTTCATGACTGATCTCGTTCGCCTGAGTTATCTCAGCGACGGTCCAAGACTCGCAAAGGAGTACCTCTCAAAGCACGGGATCCATCTGGTGATTCTCGCTCATTTGCCGAGGACACATCTGGATGGTGCTGCTGCCCTGCTCGATGATGGCGCACCAGCCGTGATCCTGACGCTCAGGTATGATCGACTGGACAACTTCTGGTTCTGCCTGTGCCACGAGCTGGGTCATATCGCCCTTCATCTACGTGAAGACAAAGAATCGCGCTACTTCGACGACCTTGATGTGCAGGGAGACTCGTCTGAAGTAGAGGCAGATCGCTTCGCGGAGAGGTCACTGATTCCGCCCAGAAGCTGGGGCAGGACAGCGGTGCGGCGGCAGTACAGTATTCAAGGCGTACGCGAGTACGCTAGTCGACTCAGAATCCATCCCGGCATCATCGCAGGCCAGATTCGCCGCGAGCAGAATAACTACCGCATTCTCTGGTCTCTGGTTGGAAACAAAGAGGTCCGGAAGCACTTTCCAGGCTTCGAGGCCGGCGTCGGCTAGCCTTTTGGGTTTTCCCCTATTTAGGGCGCTTTGGGGTCAGGTCTTGCAATGACACATTCTGGGGTCTAACTCGTTGTTTTCTCAGATCTTCGCACCACCCGACCGACGGCGGTCCAGCGTACCCCGAAGAGATCTGTCAACAGCTGTTATTTCAACACTTGCGTCCGGTTTTGTTGCATTGCAAGACCTGACCCGAAAGCGCCCTAAGACCTGACCCGAAAGCGCCCGTATCAGCCGCGAGCGTTAAGGCTGGCGCGGCGGGTGCATACGCTGGTCGGGTGCCCAGCCTCTTGCTCGCACGGCTTCACTCACCTATCCGTAGCCCTCCACTTCGACCACCGTCCACTGGGAATGGCTCCGATATTCTCCGCCGTTTCCACCGCGACAGCTCCTTCATCTCCCTTACCCGCCGAAGCCCCTCCTCCGTCACGCCTGCTGCTCTCACCACCCCTTTGCTCAAACCCCCCGCCAGATAGTCTAGCCCTATGTCGATCTTGCTGTAGCTCATCCCCAGCGCATACTCATCGCTAATCCCTCTCATCATGTCCGGTGATGGCGCTTGCTGTCGAATCTCACCCGGCACCCCGAGGTACCGGGCAAGCTGTCGCACTTGCGTCTTGTACAGCCCAATCAGCGGCTGGTATGGAAGATCATCCACTCCATCCTTCACGAACCAGCCTACCTCCCATTCGGACCGGTTGGCCCCTCCGAGCAGTAGCCAGTTCCGGGCTCTGGCCTTTGACTCCAACACCTCACGGCGATAGCGATGCCTGGCGTAGAACAACTCTTCTGCGTACCGGTTGACAAACCTGAGTACTGAGCCCCGAGGTCTGCGGTCTCCGACCTTACCTCCCCCTGCTCGCAGCGACGACACAAACGGGGTCTCCCCGGCCATCAAGTGATACAATCTGTACATGAACCGGTTGATGAATGGTGACAGTCGTGTTATCCGCATCCCCCACGAAGTATAGATGCCCCCTTCCCTCCTGCCCGGTTCGATACTCTCAGTCTCCAGTTCGATTCCCAGCCAGTGCGCTACTTGTCCAGCATTGGATCCTTGACCTCGCTCACTGTCCCAATCGTAGAGATACATCGCATGAACAGAGCTCTCACCTAATGACCGTGTAGCCAGAGCCACAAGTACGGCAGAATCGACCCCTCCGCTCAGCCCAGCCAGAACACCTCTCGCAGAATGCCGTGCGCAGAGGTGATGCAGGTACTCGGCCACAGCCTTAACCGCGCGTTCTTCATCGATCCTTAAGAGTGCACTTGCTGTTATCATCACGCTTCTGAAAAGCTCCAACCACGAAGCACACGAAGGAGTTCTTCACTCCGGCAAGTTGAGGAGGAAGCGCCAGGCTGACACGACCTGTATCTTCCCACAGGCGACTTGGATCTCTTCCTCCTGGTTCCGCGTCACAATCGTGCCGGACTCCAACCCAAGCTCTGCCATAGCTTCGCTCAAAGCCGCGACTTCCCGTTTCCTGGTCTGTGGCTCAGCCATCGATTCGCAAACCTGGACCAGCAATCGGGTGCAATCCCGCAATTGTGCGACGAAGTCCACCTCCAGCCCGCCTTTCGTCTTGCAGTAATAGATGTCGGGCGAGATGCGCCGAAGCGCTGTGAACACGAGATTCTCCAGCAGATGCCCTGAGTTGACGAGAATGCCCGAGGCCACGGACGTGACCAGGGCATGATCGACGCAGTAGATCTTCTTCGGGTTGGTCTTGCTGCGGGCGAGGGACGCGTCGAATATCCGCACGGTAAACAGGAAATAGGCATCTTCGAACCACTCCAGGTAGTCCGACACGGCTGACTTGGGAGCTTTGTGGCCCAATGATTTCAGATAGCCGGTGAGGCTGTTGACTGAATAGAGCGAGGCGGTGTTGTCTACCAGCCGGTGTGCGAGGTCTGTCAAGGCTCTGGGATGCGAAACGTCATGGCGCTCGATCAGGTCTCGGAACAGGACGGCGCGGAAGTATTCCTGGTGGATCCTGGTTCGCAGGTGCCGGTCAAGACCGGCTACTTCGGGAAAGCCTCCGGTCTCCCAGTACCTATCGAATACCTTCTGCACGAGAAGCCGCTTTTTTGTCGACAAGGGGCCCGCGCTTTCCGTCCCCTTGTAGTCCAGGTATTCTCTGAAAGAAAACGGAAACAGCTCCCACGACAACGCCCGGCCGCGCATCTGCGTGGCGATCTCCTTGGAGAGCATCTGGGCCGAGGAGCCTGTAAGAAAAACTTCGCACTGTTCGGTCCGCATCAGGCGGTCCACAAAAGGTTCCCATCCTTCGACCGCCTGGATTTCATCGAAAAAGCAATAGACCGTCTCGGCGTTTTTCTTCTCCGGGTAGAGAGAGTAATAGGCCTCGGAGATCAGGCTGAGACCTTCCTGCTTCAGGTTATGGAGACGGTCATCGAAGAAGTTGACGTACAGAATGTTCTCGCGCGAGACGCCCTCATCCAGAAGCCGCGCGATGACCTGGAACAGATAGGTCGATTTCCCGCTTCGGCGCACCCCGATACAGACGGTGGCCTTGCCGGGGACCGCCTCGACCTGCAAGCGCCTGGGCACCCCGGTTTCCAAACTGATTTCCTGGAAATCCAGAATGATCGATTTGATGGTTTCTATCATGCGCCGTCCTTCTGGCTGCGTTCGTGTCCAGTCCGGGGCCTAACCGGGAACCATTGTGCCTGGCTGGGCCACTAACTGTCAAGCGGGATTTTCAGATTACTATGAAGGGGGAAACCCTCCGTCCCGCCGCGTCCAAGCCCCGCCACACCGTCGTGTGCAGACCGGCACAAATTCTACGCTGCTGGCGTGCGGATGTCAACCGGGCGTCGGATTTCGCTACTCACGAGTGGAGGAATTCGATATACTAATACATTCGGACTTCCCATTGTCTCCGTACCAAGGTGGACTCGGACCGTGGGGACTTTTTGGAGTGAATGAAACCATGGCGAAACCGGCAAAAGATCACCCTGTTCCATTGATCCGGCACGACCGGCGGGCGTTGGCCATCGTCGCCCATGTCGACCACGGGAAGACGACGCTCATCGATGCATTGCTCAAGCAGACCGGGACGTTCCGGGAGGGCCAAGAGGTCCAGGAATGCGTTCTGGACTCGGGCGAGCTGGAGCGCGAACGGGGCATCACGATTCTGTCCAAGAACACGGCGATCCGCTACAAGGGTACGGTGATCAATATCGTCGACACGCCGGGCCATCGGGACTTCGGTTCGGAGGTGGAGCGTATTGTCTCAATGGTGGAGGGTATTCTCCTTCTCGTCGACGCAGCCGAAGGCCCCCTCCCGCAGACGCGGTTTGTACTGAAGAAGGCGATCGAGGGCAACAAGAAGGTCATCGTCCTCATCAACAAAATCGATCGCGCGGATGCACGAACGATGGAAGTCGAGGAGGAGATCCAAGACCTTTTCCTCTCGCTCGCCTCATGTGAAGACGATCTCGACTTTCTGGTGTTCTACGGCTCCGGCCGCAATGGCTTTGTCTCTACCGACCCGGACGCGACCTCCGGGAGCCTTGTACCGCTTCTTGACGCGATCCTCGAGCAGATTCCTGCGCCCATCATTACGGACGATCACTTCAAGATGCTCGTCGCAAACATTGAATATTCGGACTACCTCGGCCGGCTGGCGGTCGGGCGTATCCATTCGGGGAACCTGTCCCACGCGCTGGAGATTGGTGCGGTGTTCCCCGACGGGCGAATCGCGCAACGGGGAAAAGCGGGTAAAATCTTTCTCTTCCAGGGACTCGACAGGATCGAGGTCAAGGAAGCTTCGGCGGGCGACATCGTGGTGATCTCCGGGTTTCCGGAGGTCGAGATAGGGCAGACGATTCTCAGCCTCGAGGATCCGGCGCCGCTGTTGGGAATCCGCATCGAAGAGCCTACGCTCTCTATGGAGTTCCGGGTCAACGATTCCCCCATGTCCGGACAGTCGGGAAAGTACATGACGAGCCGCCATCTCAGTAGGCGGCTGGAGAGGGAGCTCGAGCGGAACGTCGGCATTCGACTGGAGAGAACCGCTTCACCCAACGCCTTCCGGGTGTTGGGCCGAGGGGAGCTCTCTCTCGCCATTCTCGCCGAGACGATGAGGCGCGAAGGGTTCGAGATAGCGCTCGGGCGTCCCGAAGTCATCCTTCGCAGGGACGAGGGCGGACGTTTGCT
>JAGLYR010000296.1 GCA_023132135.1 Candidatus Eiseniibacteriota bacterium
GGTTTGGGGGACGGCAGTGTTGGGTCCTTCGACGGGCTCAGGACGAACGGTTGGGAGACTTCTTCAACAATCCCGTAGTCCGCAGATTGCGCAGATGGGTATTGTCTGTGGAGTTTCGTGGCTCAGGCTATTGTCTGTTGCATCTTGCCCCGAGGTTCATGCATAATGAAGATGAGCGAACACCTCTCCCCAGGAGCATGCACATGAAACCGAAACTTATCCTCCTTGTTGCCTCCCTCGTTCTGGCCCTGACCGTCCTGTTCCAGAACACCCACATCACGACGTTTCGCCTGCTGTTCTGGCATCCCGAGATGTCCCTGGCGATCCTCGTCCTCATCATTCTGGCCATCGGATTTGTCCTGGGATTTGTCATAGCCAAGCTGACCGCCAAGCGGAAAACCTGACAGGGCGCGGGCCGAATCCTCCGTGACATTGGCCGGTGCATCTGGTATCCTGCGGGCATTCAGGAAACTCGTCGCAGGAGAAGAACACGGGCAACGAAAAGGAGATAAGCGATGCGGAATACGCTACGACTCTCGACCATTCTCTTTGCTGTTCTGGCTGTATCATTCAGTTTCGCCGGCGCCGCCGATGCGGCGATCGGATACAACGGGATCGAAGCCAAGGCGGGACTCGCAAACGGGGAAAACAGCATAGGAACCGCCCTTCTTCTGGGCGCCACGGTTGACCTCGGAGAGATCGCCCCGGGGATCGGCCTTGAAGGCAGCGTTGATTTCTGGACCAAGGGCTACGACATCGGCGGATTCGGAGGAAGCTCCGAATGGCGCTTCACCAACATCGCCTTCATCGGCGGCGCGAGATACAACTTCCCGGGGAGCGGCCTTGCTCCTTTCGCTTTCGGCGGGCTGGGCCTGCACATTGCCAGAGCATCGGGCGAGTTCTCGTACTTCGACCCCATGTCCGGCCAGACCGTGACCAACGACAGCAGTAACACGGATATGGAATTCGGCATGCAGTTCGGCGCGGGAGCCGAGTTCGGCGTTACCCCTCTTCTCAAGGCCGTCGCCCGCGTCGGGTACAACATAAACGGCGGAGCCGACTACTTCTTCCTCACAGGGGGAATCCGATTCTAGCCCGGACTCCTCACTACAAGGAATCCGAGAGGACAACCGATGACTCGCAGGACCAAGCTCGTCTGCACCCTTGGCCCGTCCAGCACAACGCCTGAAGCGATCCGGAGCCTTGTCGAGGCCGGGATGGACGTCGCCCGCCTCAATTTCTCCCACGGCTCCCACAAAGAGCACGGCGAGCGGATCAGGACGATCCGCCAGGTCGAAGAAGAAACAGGGCGGACGGTCGCAATCCTCCAAGACCTCGGTGGACCAAAGATCCGGGTGGGAGAAATCCCCGGAGGAGCAATCCGCCTTGAGCCCGACCAGGATTTCACGCTGACATCCCGGGACATTCCCGGCAATGCCGGCGAGGTCTCTGTCTCCTACCCCGCGCTCGCCAAGGAAGTACAGTGCGGCACTCCGGTTCTCCTTGCGGATGGTCTCATTGAGCTCGAGATTCTGGAGACCACCGACACCGACGTCCACTGTCGGGTCCTCACCGGCGGACTGCTGTCCTCTCACAAGGGAATCAATCTTCCCAGCGCAACGCTGTCCGTGCCGGCGCTGACCGAAAAGGACCGGCGAGACCTCGATTTCGGGATTGCCAGCGGTGTGGATCTTGTTGCCCTTTCCTTCGTCAGGCAGCCCGATGAAGTGCTGGAAGTACGCCGGATCATCCAATCCCGCGGCGCCCATATCCCCGTCATCGCCAAGATCGAGAAGCACGAGGCCCTGGAACAGCTTGATGACATCCTGGCAGCCTGCGACGCATGCATGGTCGCCCGGGGAGATCTCGGCGTAGAGATCCCCCTCGAACGGGTTCCCATCGTGCAGAAGGCAATCATCCGGAAAGCCATGAACCTTGGGCGGCCCGTGATCACAGCCACACAGATGCTGGCTTCAATGGTAGAGAGCCCGCGTCCCACGCGAGCGGAAGCAACAGACGTCGCCAACGCCGTCCTGGATGGAACCGACGCCGTCATGCTTTCGGAGGAGACCGCTGTGGGGAAGTATCCAACGCGGGTGGTGGAAACCATCAGCCGAATCGTGCGGGAAGCCGAGACTGCCCTGCCACCCCATGCGCTGCCCCAGGACGATGCCCTCGCCGCCGATATCCCCGGCGCCATCAGCGGAGCAGTCTGCTACCTGGCAGACCAGTTGGGCGCGAAGGCCATTGTGATTCCAACGGAATCGGGGACTACGGCCCGCCTGGTGGCCCGCCACCGACCGCGCCAGCCCATTCTTGCTTTCTCTACCATAACGGGAACGGTCCGCGCTCTCAAAATGACGTGGGGCGTCCTCCCCTACGAAATCCATCCGGCGAGCGACCAGGATGAGGTTACCCAGTGTATGGCAGCTGCGAAAGAACGCGGCCTTCTCAAGTCCGGAGACCTGGTTATCCTGACGGCGGGGATGCCCATCTGGACACAGGGGACAACCAACCTCATCCGCGTCGAAACCGTACCTTAGCCTGGATTATTCAGGAATCC
>JAGLYR010000297.1 GCA_023132135.1 Candidatus Eiseniibacteriota bacterium
GGATTCCTGAATAACCCAGGCTATAACCGCAGTATTCCCCAATCCCAGCACCTGTCACTGGGGCGGGGCCAGCGCCCCCCGCCCGTGTGACGAGGGTGAGTGACAAGTGTCGAGGAAATAGGACAGAATTGCGCAGGCCAAACGGGACTATGCTCCTACCAGCCCAGGGCCGAGACCAAGGGGAGGGTCGCAGCAAGTGGCACGCCGGGCTCGGCCCGGCAATCCGTCTTGCTGCAGAGGGGTGAAAGGAGAAAGGTGAAAGGTGAAAAGCCAAGCCTGACACCCAATACTACACCTTCACCCCGGTCACCTCTCTCCTTCTCTCCTCTCGCACTCGCCACGTTGCCTTGACTTTGTCGTCGGGCGCAGGCATTATCTAGAACTACACTCCGGAAAAGGAGACTGGGATGAAGATTCACTTCCACGGAGCCGTTCGGTCCGTCACCGGATCGAAGCACGTGATTGAAACCGAGCAGAGCCGTGTCTTGATTGATTGCGGGTTGTTTCAGGGCCGCCGCAAGGACTTCTGGGAACAGAACCAGAACTTCCCCTTCGATCCCACGGAGATCGATGCTCTCATTCTGTCCCACGCCCATATCGACCACTCGGGGAACATTCCAGGCCTGGTGAAACAGGGGTTCCGGCAGAATATCTTCTCCACCACGGCAACGCGAAATCTCTGCGCCGTGATGCTCCGGGACAGTGCGCACATTCAGGAACAGGACGCCGAGTACCTCAACCGCAAACGGCGGAACAAGGATGAAGAGATCACGCCGCTCTACACAAGCGCGGACGCGGAAAAGGCGATGGAGCTCTTTGTGGGTATCCACTACGGCCGGAAGATCCCTGTCACCCCGGACATCGCAGTGACTTTCTACGACGCCGGGCACGTCCTTGGGTCTGCCCTCCCCGTTCTGGATGTGACCGAGAACGGCAAAACGCGCCGAATCGCATACGCCTGTGACCTGGGCCGGGATGACCTGCCTATTCTGAAGGATCCCTACCGAATCAACGATGCTGATTTCATGATCATGGAGAGCACCTACGGCGACCGCGAACATGAGACAATCGACTCTGCTGCCGAGAAGCTGGCGGCAATCGTGAATCGCACGGCTGCGCGAGGTGGAAAAGTGATCATCCCTTCCTTTGCCCTCGAGCGAACTCAGGAGATTCTGCACTGCTTGCGGCGCCTCTTTGATAAACGCCAGATCCCCGAGATTCCCGTCTATGTCGACAGTCCCTTGGCCGTGAACGTGACGGAGATCTTCCGGATCCACAGCGAGTACTTCGATCAGGAAACGATGGAAATGCTGGCCAACGACCAGAATCCTTTCCAGTTCCCCCATCTGACTTACATCCGGAAGGTTGAAGACTCCAAGAAGCTCCACCAGCAGCGGTTTCCCTCCATCATCATCTCCGCCTCCGGCATGTGCGAAGCCGGCCGGATCCTCCATCACCTGAAGAACAATATCGAGGATTCTAGGAACACAATCGTTATCGTGGGATTCATGGCCCAGCACACCCTCGGGCGGAGGATCGCGGAAGGTCGGCCCAAGGTGAAGATCTTCCGCAAGGAATACCGGCTGAGAGCTGATGTGGAGGTCATGGACAGTTTCAGCGCTCATGCAGACCGGAGCGATCTCATCGCCTATGCCAAACAGGCTTCCAAACAGAGCAGGAAGTTCTTCCTCGTTCACGGCGAGGAAACCCAGGCCCTCGCCCTCGCAGGCCATCTCAGGGATGAGGGGATTGATGAAGTCATCGTTCCGAAGCTCCATGACACGATCGAGGTGTAGCTTCGGGCCTGGTTCCGGCCACTGTCCGAACCCCGGTCTCGCACTCCTTGTGGCAATGCTCGTGGCCGGGCTTGCGTCCAGTGCTTCGGCCGGGCTCCCGGGACTGCCCGTTCCAGGGGAACTCCCTGTCTCCCCCGGTGCGCTCACGTGCATCGACACCACCCTGTTCGACGAAACAATCGCCATTTCTTTCTGCATGGAGCCGGGGGGCGATGGTCCCTGGCGCGCATCCATCGACTTCCTCGCGACACCCGTGAGAACACTTGCGCCACTCCTGCCCGGGGCAATTGGAACCCTCCGCGGCGGCACGGTGTCCGGCCGGATCGAGTTGGAAGGATCACACCTCCGGGAGCCGACGTACGATCCGGGAATCCTCATCTCGGGAACCGTCTGCGCCGACAGCCTGTGGTGGCCCGCAAGCCGGACCCACAGCGAATGGTCCCTTCTCAATGCAATATTCCGTCTCAACGTTGGCCTTCGCGGGAAACCCTCCAGCCCCATCGTCGAGGGATCCATCACCGGCGAGCAGGGTGCCGTCCGGTACCTGGGACATGATCTCCCCCTCTCCATCTTCCAGATCACATTCCTGGACACGACACGGTTCGATCCCTTTGTGAGCCTTGCCGCATCGGGATCTGTGATGTCCAACACGGGACAGAGATACTTCGTCCAGTTCGATGTGGCCGGCCTCGCCAGCCAGGCCCGCCCGCGTCTGGCCTCCAAACCGGCTCTCATTCCCCAGGATATCGAGAGCCTCATGGCCCTGGGCGTCCCTCTCTCAGCCTTCTCCGAGGAAACCCTGGTTCTCCGGGAGGGTTCGTACTGGGCCCAACAGATCTTCCTCCTCCGGGCACTGGAGATCGCCGCCGGGAGGATTCTGGGGCTGGCCGAGGAACGGGCCGCTAGGCTTCTGGCCCTGGACGAGGTCCGGGTCCCGACCGGAGTAGATCCGTCGTATCCGTCGTCCGAGGTTGAGATCGCGAAACATCTGGGAGGCCGGACGACACTCTCGTATACGTCCCCGGTATGGCACTCGCGTGACTACAAGGTGAGGCTGGATTTCCGCCTGAGCGATCGTTTCTCCATCGAGTCGGAGAACAACCAGACCGGAGAAGCCGGGATCGACCTCAGGTTCAAGAAGAGGTTTCGTTAATCCGGACCTTGGGAACAGCAATGAAGAACCAGACGCTCATCGTTGCAATCATCCTTTCCCTGGCGCCGGCGGCGGATGCTCCGGCCGATCCCCCGACGGTCCGGGAAATCCGGCTGGAGGGATCTGAGAGCTTCCGTCAATCTACACTGACCCGGCTCATGAAAACCCGTGAAACCTCATTCTCTTCCCGCGGCCGATTCGACGCTGAAGTGTTCGCCCGCGACCTGGACAACCTGGCGGCCTTCTACCTTTTGCAGGGGTTCCTGGACGTTCAGGTCCTATCCCACCCGCCGGCATACTCCGCGGACAGCGCGACCGTCGACCTGCGGATCACAATTGCCGAAGGACCCCAGTGGAGGGTGTCGAAGGTTCGGTTGTCCGGCGCTGTTGCCCTTTCCGCCGACACCCTCGCCGGGCGGCACCTCCTCCGCGAGGGCGGCCCGTATCGCCCGTCTCTCCTTCCCGCAGACCGCAATGCCATCCTGGATGAGTATGCCGCCCGAGGGTATCTGGATACTCGTCTCAAGCAGGACGTGATTCCCGATCGGAAGACCCGATCGGTGTCGATCGTATACAGAATCACCGAAGGCCCCCCCGCTTCGGTGGCCCGCGTCACGATCCGGGGATTGAGGAAGACAAGACGGTCCACCGTGATCCGGGAACTGGAATTCTCGCCCGGAGACCGCTTCGACCTCCGGCGCTGGGGCCGTTCCCAGTCGAACCTGTACAACACCGGGCTCTTCGAGTGGGTATGGATTCAGCCCTCGTCCGACGACACCGGCAAGCCGGAGAAGGAGGTACTGATCCTCGTCAACGAGAAGCCGCGGTGGGAATTCTCGACCGGGGTCGGGTACGGACGGTTCGATCAGGCGCGCCTCGTCGCCAGTATCCGCCAGGGCAATCTTCTGGGCCGGGGGATTCGGGGCGGACTGGAAGGGAAGATCAGCGACAAAACCCGGAGGGCGGAATTCCTGATTTCCGATCCCTGGTTCTTTGGACACAGGATCACCAGTCACGGCGCCGCTGTCTACCAGTGGCGGGATGAACCGGAGTTCATCGCCGAGACGGTGGAAGGGGTCGTTCTGCTGACACGGGCGCTGCGGACCCGGGTGTTCGTTGAAGGCGGGTACCGCCTGCGGCGAACCACGCTGCTCGAGGTTTCTTCCTCGGCCGCCGATCGGGATCGGAGAAACCGGACGAGTCTCCTGGGAACCGCCATCTCATGGAACATGCGGGATGACCTCTTCAATACCACACGGGGGTTCTTTCTGAGATTCGAGGCACAGTATGCCGGCACTTTCCTGAGCGGAACAAACCAGTTCCTGCGGGCCAACGTGTACTGGCGGCACTTCGTCCCGCTCCCCACCGGCGTCATCCTCGCCTTCCGATCGCACCTGGGCGCAATGACACCCCTCCACACCGGTGGAACAATCCCCATAAACGAGCGCTACTTCATGGGCGGAGACCAGTCCGTTCGGGGTTACTCAAGGCACTCCCTGGGTCCGACCGATGCGTCCGGAGTGGCAAGGGGGGGGCGCAAACTCGTGGAGTTCAGCCAGGAGTTCCGGATCCCGGTGAGCCCCCGGTTTCTCATTGCCGTCTTCGCCGACGAGGGCATTCTCTTCGACAACAACCCTCACCGGGACGACTGGGCCGTGGGCGCCGGCGGTGGGTTCCGGATCGTAACACCGTTCGGCGTTGTGCGGGTCGAAGCCGCCCGGGGAGTTACAGAGCGTTGGGGAACGGAGACCGAGTATTACTTCAGCGTCGGTCAGTCTTTCTAGGGGGAGCCACGGAGAGCGGGGCGACCCAACTGGGTCGCCCCTACGATGCTCTTGTCCTTGGACTAGGGACTACGGACTAGGGACTGCTCTTGCTCAGTCCCTATCACTTGACCAGCACTACCTTGCGAGTCGCCCGTCCTTCCCCGGTCTGGAGCACGCAAAAGTACACGCCGCTGGAGGCACGCTCGCCCGTCAGCGTCGTCCCGTCCCATGTGACCACATGCTCGCCCGCTTCCATCCTCCCGGAGATGAGGGTCGAGACCTTTCGCCCGCCCACGTCGTAGATGGCCATCTCAACCGCCCCGCTCGCGGGAATCGAGAAAGAGATCGTCGTTCTGGGATTGAACGGGTTCGGGTAGTTCTCCAGCGGAATCGAGAGCGGGACGAACCCGCCGATCTCGTCCTCCACACCACCGAAGCAGACATCGAACACCTCGATGTCCAGGATCTGTGGTGTAGTCGCGGAGAAGTTGTAGTGGTCGATCTCCAAGTTGCGGTTGACCGCCCCCGTCGTGCACTCGTAGGCGCTGTTGAACATGTACTTGTAATCAACGAACACCGACGATGATTCGGGGAAGATCACATCCAATGTGTAGATGAAGTCCCCGGAAGTCTCGTCCGGCGGAACGCCGTCGTCAAACATCTCGCTGATCGACGGGATGTCCCACGCCAGCGGGGCCACGGAGCCGTTGATCGAAACCGTGTCCGTCGGCGCCGGAATCTGCGAACCGGCATCGACCCGGAACCGCACGGTTACATCCCTGCTGGTGATCCACTTGAAAGCAAAGAGGTCCAGATCCAGCACCAGCGGATTCGCCAGAGAGTAGACAGCATCGTCCAGGAAGAATGTGCGGTTGTCCCCGATATATTCCCAGTAGTCCGGGGCCTGGTTGTACTGGTACTTGTACTGGACATTCTTGCGGGTCCCGGCGGGGAATACCAGCTCGGCGCTGTATATCAGATCGTCCGCCGTCTCGTCCGGCGCCACCCCATCGTCCGCCAGGAAGATATCAGACGGCACGCTCCAGCTGAGTGGAGCCTCGGAGCCGCCGACCATTACCGAGTCTGTTTCCGCCGGCAAGGGATCCGTACGGTTCATATCCACCTGGAAGTGAACGGCAATAGCCGTGTTGGAGAAGTTGGTGGGATCCTCGTCGTTCCACCAGACATCCACAGTATCACGACCGACCCCACACTGAAGACCCGGTTGGTTGTAGAAGTGATGCCCCATGGGCTCCCAGTTGCTGCACTGGTGCGTGAACTGGTACTCGATGGGTACCGTGGCCGACCCGGAACCACAGTCGCATTCCAGGCAGAACTCGATTGTACGGGTGTAGATGCTATCGCCCGCCACCGCATCGGGAGCCACGCCGTCGTCGTACATCAGGTGGTCACAGGTAGGATCCCAGGTGAGTGGGCTGACTCCACCCTCCACCGCAACGGTGTCCGGGTTGAAGCCGACGGTCTTCAACCGCTCGTTCATGTGGACCATGAACACGAGTTCCATCAGGCAGAAACACCGCTGGTTCCCCACACCGTCTTCCACAATGGTGTTGTTGTTCAGGTCCTTGACGTTGCGCACCGTCAGCGTGTAACAAGGACCCAGATCGAGTGCCGGGGAATTCGTGAGATAGACAACCGATGGATCGCTGTCCGATCGGGTAGCTGTCTGGACCGTGACGCCACCCGTCAGGGTGTAGTTGCCTGCCGTCTCTGCGGAAGTCTCGTCCACAGGCTCACTGAACTGTACGGTGATCGTGTCGTTGGCCGCGCAGGCGGTAATCACAACCGGAGGCGTGGTATCCGACCCAGTCGCCTCTGCGACCTCTGTCGAAACCCACACGTAGGCGGGATCGGACCAGTTTGTGGCGTCCCAGTCGCCGGACGGATCGTTCACCGTGTCCTGCGCCGGGTCAGTATCGCTGCCGCCGGTACACCAGACCTCGCACCAGAGCGTGTCCGGACTGCCAATCCGGGATTTCTCGATTTTCCACTCGATCCCGCTCACAGCGCTGTTGTCGATGGCCACGGCATCAGCTCCGCCGGACATAGACCAGTTGTGGGTCCCCTGATCCCAGGCCCAGAACTGCGTATCCGAAGGATCGTAGGGCAGATTATCCACCCAGGAATTCAGGGAGAACTCCGGCTCATGCGGTTCTTCCGCGTAGGTTGACCGCCCCCAGGCATCCTCCCACGCGCCGGTGGTATCGTTCGTCGTATCAATGTAGAGCAGGTACTTTCCCCAGTCGGTCGAGGCCAGGTTCGCATTGACTGTGAAGAAGAAGTACCAGTAGGTCGCGTCGTTGCAGACATACAGTTCCAGCAGATCCATGTTGGCGTTGCCGTTGCCGTCACCCGAAGGATCCACGGCCTCGGCCGCGCCGTAGACCGCCTCCACGAGACCATCCATCGTCGGAGTGCCGAAGCCGAAGGCGACGGCCTGCCCAACGCAGCCCAGGACCAGGAGTGCCAGGAACGCAACGGAGAATGCGCCTTTCATCATCGCGCGACCTCCTTGAAGAGTGTGTGTTGAAGACGAAGCCCCGCCGGAACACCACCGCGGCGGGGCTTCGAGCTTCGATCGAACGTTCAGCTACTTGTACAGCGACTTGATGGATCCCCAGGACTTCGCTTCCGCCGCGGACGGGCCGGTCGTGAAGTCGACCATAATGCGGCCCGTGTTGCTGTCCAGGAAGAACCCCACGCACTGATCGCCGGATACATCGAAGTACCAGGTGTCGCAGTTGCTCCCAAAGCCGTTGGCGCCACACTGCAAACCCCAGCCGTCATCGGCAGCACACTTGTACCGGAACGTGCCGCCGGCATCGAAGTGATGGACATAGCAGAAAATGCCGCCGCCAATGTCCGTCATCTCGGTCTCGCTGCTGGCCGGGTCCCAACCCTGCCAGTCGCCGACCGCGGCCCAGGTATGAGTCTGGGCGATCAGCTTGCTGTCATAGACAGCGTTGGACTCCGGCGACCAGCCCACCTGCGCGTTGGTGTCCAGGTAGAACGTGACATCCTCTCCCGCAGTGAAGGAGATAGGAATATTGGAATCACCCGGATACTT
>JAGLYR010000298.1 GCA_023132135.1 Candidatus Eiseniibacteriota bacterium
TAGAATTTTATCAGGAATCAGCTGGCTTGCTGGAAACCAGGTGGGTCTTTCCTCCTGGTGATGATCAAGGTTTTGTTGAACGACTAAGAGATTTGGAACACTTAGCCCCCGGAGTTCTGGATATCCATCAATTCCACCCAGAAGGTGCTGCCGCCGCCAGGTGTTTCCTCCACCCAGGCTCGTCCCCCATAGAGACGGGAAATCTTCTGGACCGTGGCAAGCCCCACCCCCGTTCCGGGAGACTTTTTGTCTGTAATGCCACGATAGAAGACCTCGAAGATTCGGCTACGTTCTTCTTGCGGAATTCCCGGGCCATGGTCTCGGACATAGAGGCGCACCAGGTCTTCCCTGCGCTCTCCCCCGACTTCGATGGGGCTGCCTTCCCTTCCCGCATAGCGGACGGCATTGCCGATCAGATTGTTGAAGATCTGGGTCAGCAGGGTCTCCGGCATCCGCAGCCCGGGCAGGGGGTTCTTCTTGGTGACGACTCCGGCCTCAGCAATCAGGCTCCCCATGTTGACCAGGGCCTCCTCCACCACCGCGTTGAGGTCGACCGGCTCGGTCGGCCGCTGCACGTGCCCCACCTTCGCCAGGAGCAGAAGGTCCTCCATCAACGCCAGCATCTTGCGGCCCTGGCTCTTGATCTCGGCCAGGCAATCGAGGGACTGCTCGTCCAGCCGGTCCCGGCAAGTCTCCTGGAGCACCTCGGCGTAGCCGATGATCGGTGTCAGGGGGGTGCGCAGGTCGTGGGAAACGGTGTAGACGAAGGCGTCCAGCTCCCGGTTGGCCTCGACCAGCGCCTCCTCTGCACGCTTGCGTTCGGTGATGTCCTCGAAGGTGCCGAGGATGCCTACCACCCGGCCTTCGCCGTCATGCAGGGGGATCTTGTTGCAGTCGAGCCAGGCCTGCTTGCCGCTCGCCTGGAGCTGCGGCTCGATGATGTGCAGCTCCGGCGTGTCCGCCTCCATCACCCGGCGGTCGCACTCCCGGTAGAAATCGGACTCCTCCCTCTTCCAGGCCAAGTCGTAGTCGGTCTTGCCGACCACGTTCTGGGGTCTCTCCACCCCCGCGGCCCGAGCGTAGTTGCGATTGCAGCCGAGAAAAACGGAATTGCGATCTTTCCAGAACACGTGCTGGGGGATGTAGTCGAGAACCAGCTGCAGCATCTGCTGCGACTCCCGGATCTGGTCCTGGACACGCTTGGACTCGGTGATGTCCTGCACCAGTCCGATGTAGTAGAGGGGCAGCCCGTCGCTACCCGGCACCGAAGCCACCGAGACGTGGCCCCACACGATGCCGCCGTCCCTGCGCAGAAAGCGTTTCCGGTAATGAATCACCCGGCTTCGGCCGTCGCCGAGAAGCCGGTAGTTTTCCGCGGTTCTCTCCAGGTCGTCGGGGTGGGTGATCTCCGGCACCCGGCGGTTGAGCAATTCGTCCCTGGAATAGCCTATGAAACCGCAAAGGGCCTCGTTTACCTCCAAAAACCGGCCCTCCGGCGACAGGGTGAGCATCCCCGCGGCGGCGTTGTTGAAGATGGTGCGGAACTTCTCCTCGCTGCGTCGCAGCGCCTCCTCGGCCTCTTTGCGTTCGGTGATGTCCTGTATGCTGGCGGCGAAACAACTCAGGGCCCCGTCCGGGCCGAACACCACCGCCACCGTGGCACGGCCCCAGATGACCGAACCGTCTTTGCACAGGTAGCGCTTCTCATAGTCGACAACCCGGCGGTGACCCGCCCGGATCTCGTCGTAGAGGCGCCGCGTCTCCTCCCGGTTGTCGGGGTGGGTCACGTCGAGGACATTCTTTTTCAGCGCCTCGGCCTCGCTGTAGCCGGAAAGCCGGCAAAAGGTCGGGTTAACTTTCAGAAACTTGCCGTCCAGGCTGA
>JAGLYR010000299.1 GCA_023132135.1 Candidatus Eiseniibacteriota bacterium
CTCGCAGCCCATGGACCGGTACCGCAGCAGAAAACTGGTGAGAAATGCAGGCTATTCGTAGCCATACTCGTGCATATCCGCCTGCGCTTCATTCCGATCGATCAGCTGCTCCTGCCGGGCGATCTGCTTCTTGAAGTAGTCGTTGAAGCGGGGATCATTGATAGCGAGACCCTTCTGGAATACGGTCCTGGCCTCCGTGTACCGCGCTTCCGCATCTTTGAATTTCTTTGCTTTCGCCAGATGGGTCCCCAGCTTCTCAAGGGCTTTCCCTTTGGAAGCGTACCCGTTTGCTATGTCAGGGTTGACCACGAGACCTCTGTCAGCGTATTCGAGGCCTTCCGAGTACCTTTCACCGTCCACAAGAAGATCCGCCACCTGGAAGTAGACCTCCACCTTCTCCGGGTTGAGCCGTATGACTTCCTCGTAGACCAGGAGAGCCTCGTCGGGGTCGTCTGTTTTCTCCAGGGCCACGGCGTAGTTGAGCTGGAGTCTCCAGTCCTCCGACTCCCCGCCGACAAGCTCCTCGTAAATGGGAACCGCACTCTCGTAATCCTTGGCCCGAATGTAGAGGGCCCCGAGGAACCGGCCCAGCGTATTGTCCGACGTGTCCATCATGTAGGCGCGCCCGAACCAGGCACGGGATTCCGGCTCGCGGTTGTTGTCGTAGAGCAGCCGGGCAATCCGCAGAATGGTATCCCGGTCATTCGGATCGAGTTCAACCGCCCTGCTGTAGGCCTGGACTGCGGAATCGACTTCCCCCATCTTGCCCAGCGCGTATGCCTTGTTCACATGAACCGAAGCATCGTCCGGTTTTTTGGCAAGAACCCTTTGGTACTCGGCAACAGCCTCCTCGTACCGCGTGGCGGCGGTCAACGTGTACGCCCTTCCTTCCATGATATCCGTGTTGCCGGGCGCGAACTCCAGGGCCTCGTCGTAAACGGCCACCGCCTTGTCGTAGTAAGCCTGAATGACCTGGCTGGTGTCGGGCGACCCTCCCATAGCTTTGATGGACTCCTTTTTCCTCCCCGCCAGCTTCATGTACACGTCGGCCAGACCGCGCATCATCCCGACGCTGGCCGGATCCATGGCCAGCCCCTTCTTGTACTGGATCTCGGCCTGCTCGTAGTCGCCATTCTTCACGTACTGCTGCGCAAGCGCTTGGGAACGCTGAGCCGGGGTGATTTCCTCACGGCCTGTCGGCTGCGTCGATACGTCCTGATCCATCGCCGGCGCACCGCAGCCGGCCATCCCGAGCAGGCAGATCATCAGTGCTGTCCAAACCACCCTGCCCTGCAGAGTCGGCTCCACTTGTTTCAGCCTCCTGATTCAGGGGAAACAACTCGGCCCCAAGCCTGGATTGCGCTGTGGCCCTTCCCATAGTAAAGTAATCATAATCCGCTGATACCCTAACACCGCAACACCGCCGATACCCTAGCAAACTCCCGGGAGGGTGTCAAGATCTGTTGAGTCTTCACCTGGATCTCAGGTAGATCCACAGGAAGATCACAACCATCAGTCCGTGCGTGACCACGGTCGGGATCTTGAGAACTCCCCCGCCCAGGGCCATGTTCTTCACCTCACCCAACGCCCCCACGAGATGAATCAGGATATTGCCCAGAACAACCCAGCGATGCCTGGTAATCCAGACCAGAAATCCCAGAGCGTTCAACCCGATCAGAAACACGAGCGGACGCAGCCACAACTGCACCCCCTCCACCCGATCCAAGTAGAACATCCCGTAGGCAACATGAAGAACATACAGCAAGGCAAACGCCAGCAGAAGTGTTCGAGATCGCGATTCCATGGAGAAGCCCCCCGCCGGCTCCGAAGCACGGAGCACGTCTTTGATGCCCTTCTCCGAGGCTACCTCTTCCGCGCATAGACTTCCAGCACATCTCCCTGCAGGAGCTTCTCCCATGGGAAGAAAATGACTTTCCCGAGACTCTCGTTGATGGCGGTCTGGCCGAGGCGCAGTGTTTCGTAGAGAGCATCCGGGACCCGCCCGCGGATTCGCAGCAGCGCCCGCCGGGCGCGCAGAAGATCCGTGCGAACGGTGAGGAGCCGGACGGGCTCAAAGCCGGCCTCCTCCAGCAGCAGTCCTACCGTCTGCGGCGAGAACAGGCTCAGGTGCTCATCCAGTTTGAACCCGTGCCAGCGGCCTCCGCGGATCCGGCGAAGAACGCTGTCGTAGTTGGGCGTCGAGATGGCCAGCGCGCCATGGGGTCGGAGAGCATGCCGGAGGGTGAGCAGATCGCGTAGCGGATCATGCAGGTGTTCGACGACCTCCCACATCGTAACCGCATCGACGGATTCCGGTTCGAGATGTGTGTCCTTCAGAGTCCCGGTCCGAACCGCAAGCCGGTGGCTGCGCGCGTAACGGGCGGCGGAATCCGAGACATCGAGACCCGATACCTCCCAGCGCCTCTCCCGCGCGTCCATGAGGAAAAAACCCGCTGCCGAGCCCACATCCAGAAGGCGGCGGCCGGGCGCAAGATTCTCCAGAGTCCTGAGTCTTCTCCGGTGGATCCGGTTCAGATGAACCCGCCGAGAGCGCTGGCGCTCGACATCTTTGATGTATCCCCCGTAGCACTTTTCGCCATCGGTGTCCTGGACACGCGCCTCTCCACCGTAGTACGCCTCGTAGACATGCGAGGTCTCTTCCTCCGGAAACCTGGGGTTGACGGCTACCAACCCGCACTGGACACACTGCTGCACACGGAACTCGCCGATTCGGTAGCGTACCTCGGCCTCGCCGCAGCCGCAGAGGGCGCAGGGAACATCGATGCGGGAAATGGCATCACTGTCAACCATCGGGAAACCCTCGCCGCAGGGTCATCAAGCCCCACTCGCGCGCTACGCGCGAGCGGAAACCTGTTCCTCCTCTGCCAATGAACCTGGCGAGGACCAAGCCCAGAAGGCGCACGAATGCCCCCAAACTCAGGACAGATCTGTAGACAGCCGTCTGGACTGCTCCCCTGTGCTTGGCATACAGTTGCACGCTGGCCCTGTAGTGGCGCAGATCACTCTCCACTTCCGCCACCGTGCTACCACCTCCAACATGAACGATACGCGCCTCACCGAAGTAGACTACCCGCCCCCCCGACCGCCTGACTCTCCAGCACCAGTCCATGTCCTCTCCGAAGAGCCAGAAGGCCTCATCCAGCGATCCAACCCGCTCGAAGACCTCGCGCCGCGTGAGAAGGAAAGCCCCGGAGACCCAGTCCACATCACGCACACCGGCCGGATCCCAGAGGCGCATCAGATCCCGCAGCGGCATCAGCGGCACGCCGGAGATTCTCGAAAGGAAGCGCACGGGCCCCGGCCCCACACCCTTGAGCGCGAGAATGAAAAGATTCTGCCACCACATGCTCCACACACTCGGAAAAACCCCACAGGAGGCCTGGACCTTGCCGTGTTCATCCTCAAGACAGCATCCGAGAACCTCGATGTCCGGCCCGCCCTCCACCATGGCAACGGTCTTCTGGAGGCATCCGGCGGGAACGATCGTATCTGAGTTGAGGAGCAGAACAAGTCTGCAACCGGATGAAGCTACTCCGAGATTCACCGCCTTTGCGAATCCAAGGTTCCGGGTCTGTGGCAGGAGCTTCACCGCGGGGAATTCACTGCGGACCATTTCCAGCGAACCGTCCGTGGACCCGTTGTCGACTACCACTATTTCCAGTTCCAGATTCCCGACCGTCCCCTGGAGAGACCCGAGACATCGCCGGAGAAGATCCCTGGTATTCCAGTTGACTATGATGACCGAAAGCCCGCCAGCCTGCATTATGTACAAGTTCTCCGTGAATCACTCGGGTTAGATGAGTCTTGAAAGCACGTACCCCGCGCTGAGCAAGAGCCCTGTCGCCAGATGAATCACGATTGTACCGGCGTTGGCCGGAACCAGCTTCATCGGGTCGTCGTGGTACGCTCGCGCCGTTCGCAGGGCCTTGATCGACAGGGGAAGGGTCGCCAGTCCCAACGCCGCCCACATGGGAACCAGTCTCGATACGAGACCAAACCCGATCACGACATACGCGCCGATCAGAAGCCCACCATACACCGAGACAGACTTCTTTCTCCCGAGGCGGATCACCCAGTGGTGCTTGCCCACCTGGTTGTCCGCGTCGAAATCAGGGAACTGGTTGATCCAGAGAACGGCCATGATCAGAAAAGCCATCGGCAGGGAAATCACAAAGGCCTCCCAGCTCAACCCCTGGGTCTGGACGTAGTAGCCGCCGAGCACGCAGAGAACCCCGAAGTTGATCCCGATGATGATCTCCCCGAATCCCCGGTAACCGAGTTTGAAGGGCGGGGCGGTATAGAAATAACCACCAAGAAGCCCGATGAGACCGAAAGCTATGATACCCGGACCAACCACCCAGGTCAGGTAGATACCAATGGCGAGGGCTGCGATGTAGAACAGGACGGCCGCGGCAAGGACTTGCCGGGCCGGAAGCAGGCCCTCCTGGATGAGCCGGGATCCGCCGCTGAAGGGCCGGATGAAGCGGGTGTTGGCCTCGTCATTTCCACTGCGGTGGTCAAAGTAGTCGTTGGCGATGTTTGCACCCAGGTGCAGGAATGCCGCGCCCAGAGTCGCCAGAATGAAGCAGGACCAGTGAAACGCGCCCGTCTCCCGCCAGGCGACAATCGAACCGAGAACCACGGGAGTGATGCTCCCGGTGAGAAACGGGGCCCTGAGCTCCGCCAACCAGGACCTGACGCGGGACTGACCCGCGTCATAGATTCTCGTCGCTTCCTCCATCTCGTTCCCCATCCTCCAAGAACCAACTAGTGCGCGGAGAGGATCACGAACAACGCAACCATTGCCTGGATCAAAACCACCGCGAGAACTCGTTTCCGCTCGATCAGCTTCGACGACATGGGCGCTTCCTCGAGATACACGCCCATGTCCGTCAGGTTGGGAAGACCGTACAGACACCTCACCACGAGAGCTTCGTCGTTCGTCACTCCCCTGCCTCGCGATCCTCCCCAGTACATCACGTGTCCCGGATCCTCGCTGTGGACCAGAAGCATGAGAATGTGCCCCAGCTCGTGCTCAGCCGCGGACTGGACGTCCCTGGGCTCATCCAGCACCGGGCTCATCCACATGGAAGCCAGAACCGGGATCCCTCCCGGAGCGGCCCGCTCAAACACAACCCGCGAGTACCCCCCTGCGTATCCCACGCGGACCTGAGCTTCTTCCGCCTTTTCCACCTCGGCAAAGAGCGTGAGCCCGGTTCGCTCTTCCCACCGCCCCATCGCCCGCCTCACGAGTTCGTCCCACGAAAAACCCCGGGCTGAACGCGGAGGAACATGGATCCGGATGGGAAGACCTTCCCACCGTCTCAGGACAGTGGTTCGCGGCGAGCTCTCGTAGCTGATGCTGACATCCTCCTGGGCCCGCCTGCCAGGCTCTCCGGTCCCCGTCATCATCTTCAGCAGATGGAGCAGGTTCCGGTAGTCGCCGCTCTTCAGGGGGCCCAGGGGAATCATGGGGATTGTGAGACTCGTATCCCGGGGGGCAGCGAAAGGCTCCAGCAGAAACGCCGAGTACCCGCTGCCCGCGCCATCCACGACGAGTCCGCCGGTCCCGGCCGACTCCACGCGGAAACGCCCGCCGTAGCGGGTCGTATCGGCAACACCCCCGAGCCTGACCGGAAGACCATCGATCCCATCGCCAGTCGCAGCGTCGGTGACCCGGCCGGAGATTACGGAGGATGAGGCGCCGGACGGGAATGTTCCCCAGAGCGCTACGGCAAGCAGGCTAAGACCCCGGAGACTTCCTGTACGTCTGTCTCGCCCGCTCAATCCCCTCGATGTTCCGCTCGGCCGCATCCGCCACGTCGGACTCGGGCAAAACCTCAACCACCTTCCGCCATTCCACCAGTGCTTCGTCGTAGTACCCCTCGTCGGCGAAAGCCACTCCCAGATTGTAGTGCGCATGCGGGTTGTCCGGATCGATCTCGAGCGCCCCGCGGAACTCGTCGACCGCATCGGCCACCTGCCCGTTGACATAGAGGGCATTCCCCAGGTTGCTGTGGGCGCGGGCATCCTCCGGCGACTTCTCCAGAACCTTCCGGTACTCGGCGATGGCATCCTCCAGCTCCCCCATTTCCTGCAGGACACCGCCCAGATTCGCGCGGGCCGGGAGGTGTTCAGGATCGCGTTGAAGGGCGCGCTGGTAATGCTGGATAGCCTCCGTGAAATCCCCCATGTCAAAATACACGTTGCCCATCTGATACAGGGCTTCCACGTTCTCCGGTTTCTCCCGAAGCGTATCCTGATACTTGATCATCCGCTGTTCCAGGGTCAGCTGCGGCTCCGCAGCGGGCCCGCTCTTGGCTCCCCTCGCAGCGCCCGAGCAACCGCAGGAACCCAGCATCAAGGCTACCAGTATCACAGGAAAATACCACCGATTTCCAGCGATCACACCCTTCAAGACTCCATCCTCCCTTGAGATTCTCCAGTCAGAAACGATATCCACACGCTTGCGACGGAACACCTGAAAATTGCCGTGTTTCTTCCGGCACAACGTGTTATCCTACCCATAGGCGACACTGCCGTCAAGTCCAAACCCCGGCTTGCCAGCACGATCTATCGCCGGGGCCGAGCCCGGCGTATTCGCGTGCTGGCAGAGCAATAGAGAGTAGACATTAGAAATTAGAGCTCGGCCTGCGGAATGCTGCCCCATTTCCTCGACACTCGATACTCGTCACTCGCCCACGTCACAGACCTTCGCAAAAACTGACGACGCGAATGTCCGTCATCTCCTCCACGGCAAAGCGGGGACCTTCCCTCCCCAAGCCACTACTCTTCACCCCACCGTAGGGCATGTGATCCACCCGGAAGGTGGGCACATCGTTCACCATCACGCCCCCGGTTTCGATCTCGCGCGATGCACGGAAGGCGTCATGGATCCGACGGGTGAAGATTCCAGCCTGCAGACCATAGGCCGAATCGTTGGCCAGAAGGATGGCCTCATCAAGATCCTCTGCCGGCACAACAACGATGGCCGGAGCGAATAGCTCGCTGGTCCAGACCTTCGACGTCCGGACCTCTCCCGTGATCACGGCCGGTGTGAGGAAAGACCCGTCTGTTTTGCCCCCACACTCAAGCCGTGCGCCGCCCGCCACTGCTTCGTCGATCCATTCCTTTGCTCGCCGGAGCTCCGATGCAGTGACCATGGGTCCGAGCTCCGTGGTGTCCTCCAGCGGATCTCCCATCTTCAGCGATGAGACAGCCGGAACGATCTTCGACATGAATTCGTCCCAAACCGCCCGGTGCACGATGACCCGCTGGGTCGAGATGCAGACCTGGCCGGCAAGAGCGTACCCGCCGGTCCGGATTTTCCGAACCGCAACCTCGATGTCCGCGTCGTCCATAAGGATCACGGGGGAGTTCGAACCCAGTTCCATCGTGATTTTCTTTAAACCGGCCGTGCGGCAGATGCCTTCGCCGACTGCCAGAGATCCTGTGAACGTCACCATCCGAACATCAGGATGACTGCAGAGAGCGTCCCCAATCTCCGAACCGGGGCCCGTGACAATATTGAGCGCGTGGGTTGGAAGCCCGCAGTCCATGAGAATCCGCCCCAGCTCCAGAGCAATCAACGGTGCGACCGTCGCGGGTTTGACGACCACCGCGTTGCCGGCGGCAAGGGCCGGAGCAATCTTGTGCGCCACGAGATTGAGCGGGAAGTTGAAGGGCGAGATCGCGGCGATGATTCCAACCGGGACCCGGATGTAGAATCCGAACTTCCCCTTCCCCGCGGGCGCTGCGTCCATGGGGATGGTCTCTCCATGGATTCGCTTCGCCTCCTCCGAAGACAGGGCAAAGGTGTTGATGGCCCTGGCGACCTCGCCCCGCGCCTCGGTGATGGTCTTCCCAACTTCCTGAGCGATGAGGCGCGCAAGCTGCTCCTGCTCCTCCTTCATTCTCCCGGCAGCGCGAAGCAGGATGGCCGCACGTTCGCCCGCTGTCAGCTCCCGCATTTGCTCCAGTCCCTGCTTCGCGGCAGAAACCGCCAGATCCACGTCCTCCCTTGTTCCCTTGGAGATCTGTCCCGCGACGGATCCGTCGTAGGGATTGAGGACATCGATCTTCTCTTCCTTCTCTATCCACGCGCCACCGATCAGCATCGTCGAGTCTCCCGTCCAGACAAAATCTATCGCCACGTCGATTCTAGATCCGGATCCACTGCTTCACAAGAGGTTTCCGGCAACTGCCGCGATAGATGTTGAACACACGGTCTGTTGAGATTACCATGACCCCGGGGACAGGATCGGGGGAACCACTCTCCCGCGCGAGACGTATAACGCACAAGACAACACCATTCACACAAGGAGGAGTTCCCATGACAACCCTGTGGAAGAGGATCGCGGAGGGCGTGGACGCCGGACTCGCGGCCACCCTGGGCGCGGTCAAGACTGCCAGCGAAAAGGCGGCCGAGACCAGCCACACCGCACAGCAGAAGTACCAGAAAAGCGCCCTCCAGGCGAAGATCATGCGCCACTTTGGAGAGCTGGGATCCAGCATCTACGAGAAGGCATTGCGCGAGGACATCAAGAACCCCATGGAGACCTCCGAAGTCCGGGCATTGGTGGAGAAGATCAGGACCCTGGATCAGGAGCTGGCGCTCATCGAGGCCACGCTTGAGAATGAAAACCGCTCGAAGCAGCAGGCGCCGGAGCCCGAGGTTCCGGAGAAGACCGAGCCTGCGGAACCTGAATAACCCAAGCTACAACGGCAGCAAGGTATTTCCATCCGGAAAAGTCGCATTTGCGTAATCTGCGGCGGGGGGTTCGCGACATGGCCCGAATGGCAATCCTGACGGAACCCGGCAAGATCGTGATCGAGGACCGTCCTGCCCCCGAGATCGGCCCCCGCGAGGCCTTGGTGAGGGTGCGGTATGCCGGGGTGTGCGGGACGGATCTCGCGATTTACTCGGGCAGCTATCCCGTGCCGCTGCCTGTCGTGCTCGGCCACGAGTTCTGCGGGGAAGTCGTAAAGGTGGGGGCCGAAGCGCCGGATGAATGGCTTGGCAGGACGGTCACCGCAGAGATCAACAACACCTGCCTTTCCTACGCCGTGCCCCATCCCTGCAAAGCATGTGCGTCGGGTCTCCCCAATCACTGCCGGAAGAGAACGGTCACCGGAATCATCTGCGCCGACGGAGCATTCCAGGAATACATGAAGGTCCCGGCGGCGAACCTCCACGAGCTGCCGGGTGATCTGGATCCTCTGGCCGGCGCGTTCGTCGAACCAATGGCCGCGGCGATTCAGACGTTTGAGCTGGCCCCCATCGAATCGGGCCAGACGGTCGTCGTCCTGGGCGCCGGACGTCTCGGAATCCTCGTCATTGGCGTCGCCCACCTGCGGGGCGCCAGAGTGATTGCCTTGTCCCGCCACAGGGAGGATCTGGAACTGGCCAGGGCTTTCGGAGCGGACGAGGCCTGGCTGGCGGAGAAGCCGGATCCGGTGCGCGCGCTGCATGAATGCACGGGAGGGCTGGGCGCGCCCGTCGTCGTTGAGGCGACGGGATCACCGGATGGACTGAAGACAGCTCTCCTGCTGGTCGCCCCTCGCGGCACAATCGCCCTCAAGAGCACGCCCGGCACGCCGGCCGACGGGCTCGACGTTACCAAGATCGCCGTGGACGAGATCCGGATCCAAGGCTCCCGATGCGGTCCGTTCTCCAAGGCCATCGATTTGCTCCGAACCGGAACACTCCCCATAGCAGACCTGACAACATCCACCTTCCCGCTTGGCGAACTTGCGGGAGCCCTGAAGGCTGCCCGAAACGAACCGAAAGTGATCATCGATATACAGCGGTAACACATGCTGCGCCAGTGCGTTGCTGGCCTGTCATAATGTGTTACACGATATGCCGGCCTTCCGGCTTTCCCCAACCTAGACTTCATCTTACACTCCTCTTGTCCGATAATCAACTATGCGCCCGAAACACCTTGCGACCATGGCGACAGTCTCATTGGTTCTCGTCGGCCTCTGCGGGATTATCCTCTCTGCCCCGGCTGCACCGCAGGTCGAGGCAGCCCGGGACGTCCTCTACTGCGCCTCCTGCGGGGAGCAAATCACGGGCGAGTATGTCAGCGCCTTGGGCAAATACTGGCACCCCGAGCATTTTGTCTGCGCCAACTGCCGGACGCCGCTTGCTGAAGCAACCTTCTACGAGAAGGACGGCCGCCCCTACTGCCAATCCTGCTACGAGGATCTCTTCCTCCCCCACTGCTGCATCTGCGGCCGGCCCATTCGGTCTGCATACATCGAGAACGTCTGGGGCGATGTCTACTGCAAGAAACACGAGCACGAATTCCAGACCTGCTTCAGCTGCGGCCGCCTGATCTGCGGAAGCCTCACCGGCGGCGGCCTGACCCACGATGATGGAAGACACATGTGCAGCCTCTGTGGCCGGACTGCGGTCTATCGAGTCGAGGACGGCGAGGTTGTTCTCGACGAAGTGCGGCGGGCCATGAAGGTCCTCGGTCTCGATCTGCGCTCGGCGTCAATACCCCTTCGCATGGTAAGCCTGGAGGATCTGAGAGAGGGCCGGGCCAGAGACCTGAGTGGTCATATCAGCACGTCTGTCTGGACACGCGGCGGCAAGGTGACCGAGCGCAAGATCGAGGCCGTGTCCATTCTCTACGGTCTGCCCCGCGAGCACTTCGCAGCCGTCGCGGCCCATGAGCTCATGCACGCCTGGTTGTTTCTTGAGAACTACCCGGAGCTGCCTCTGCATGTGGAGGAGGGTCTTGCCGAGCTCAGCTCCTATCTCTGGCTGCAGCAGCTGGGAACTCCAGAAGCGGCGTACCGGATGCGGGCGATGGAGAGCAACGACGATCCCGTGTACGGGTACGGTCTACGCCTTGCCCTCAAGAGCTGCCGACAAGTCCCCCTGGACAAGTTACTCGGATACATCAAGCGCCAACGGCGGTTTCCGGTCGAAGTTCAACAAGGAGTTGAAATAGAGCGACGGTTGTGATATACTCATTGAAGTAGGATTGAAGTAGAGACGATGAGGTCGGTTTTGACGGTCCTCACCCGATCGGTGACCGTTGTCCGGGAGGACGTCATGAGGATTCTTGCTATAACTGTTGTGTTTGCCGGGGTTTGCTCGCTGATTCCCGCTGTCTTGCCTGCCATTGAATGTGGCGACTGTGGAATCGAGTGCGGGAGCGCCCTGTCCTGCATGAACCAGGTACCGGGAACCCCGTGCGGGATGAACGGGATCTGTATCGACCTGAATCATCCCGCCTGCGGGCTGGAAATCCGGTGCTGCGGCTGCGAGGAAGGTATCTCGCAGCAAGTTCTCTTCGACCCACCCCTGGCCATCCCCGATGGCGATCCTGTGGGTATCACTTCTTCAATTGATGTCCTGACATCACGCATCGTCGTGGATCTGGACATCTATCTGGAGATCAACCATTCGTGGGTAGGGGATCTGGTGGTAACTCTGACTCATAAGGCGACCACAGCCACGTTGATCCATCGACCCGGCGATCCTGCAACTCCCGGCGGCTGCGATAGTGATCTCTCGTGCGAGAAACGGATCTATCTGAACGATCAGGCCGCTGTTTCCATCGAGTGCTCGCCCGACGATTGCGAAACCTGCTTTCCCGGTGGTCAGGTCCAGGATTACAGCTATATCCCCAACGAAGCCCTGACCGCTTTTAACGGCCACGACGCGTTCGGCGAATGGGAAATCGCCGTCGCGGACCTGAATGGCGGCGATGTCGGCGAGATCTGTTCCTGGGGAATCATTGTCGTCGGCGCCGGCCCGGTCCCGGCCGAGACACTCTCCTGGAGCACGGTGAAAGCGTTCTACCGATAGCGAACTCCGGGAACGAAACACGTCGCACGAAGGACGTGGCGCTGGCGCCGGGTTCTCAGTCCTTTTTCTGCTGCCCCATCTTCTTCTCGATCTTCTTCCACGTATCGCGCAGCGTGACCGTCCGGTTGAACACGGGATTTCCGGGTTTCGAATCCACCGTATCTACGCAGAAGTAGCCCTGGCGTTCGAACTGGTAGCGGCTTCCCGGAGCGGCATCCGCCAGGCTCGGCTCCAGGCGGCAGTCTGTCAGCACCTCCAGCGAGTGCGGGTTCAGGTGGACAGTGAAATCCTGCCCCTCCTCCACATCGTCCGGGCACAGCACTGCGAACAGGTGGTCGTACAGCCGGACTTCCGTCTTGACAGAATGCTCCGCCGACACCCAGTGGAGTGTGGCTTTGACCTTCCGCCCGTCGGGAGGGGAATCGCCGCCGCGCGTGGCCGGATC
>JAGLYR010000003.1 GCA_023132135.1 Candidatus Eiseniibacteriota bacterium
TCTGCTGCGGCGTTGTATCTACCTGCACTGACTTTGTCATACTCGTTCGGCGATCCTCGACGTACCTTTCGGTACGCCTCCGGTCTCCTCACTCGCATTCCTCGTCATTACAGGCATCTACAACGCCTCGCGACGAGGCTGGTGAGAAATGCAGGCTAGAAGGCGGTTGACGATGGGGTAGGGGAGGACTATCATAGCGGCGGAATGAAGTGGGAGGGTACATGTGCCCTCCCCTGGATCATAAGCTTGGGTGCCGACAACGTCGGGGCTGTCGGCCCCGGCTGGAATTGGAGTGAGCAATTATGACACAGAGTCAGGCCGCAAAGAGCGGACAGATCACCGATGAGATGAAACAGGTCGCTGAATTCGAGGGCCGGAGCCCGGAGGAGATTCGGGCCGGGGTGGCGAGCGGCCGGGTTGTGATCTGCCGCAATACGCGCGGCGAGAATCGGTTGCCTGTGGGAATCGGAAAGGACCTCCGGACCAAGGTCAACGCGAACATCGGGACATCTCCGGACGCTTCGGCCGAGGATCAGGAAATCGAGAAGCTCCGGGTGGCGCTTGAGGCGGGTGCGGACACGGTGATGGATTTGAGTGTGGGCGGCGACATCGACGCGGTGCGCAGGCGAGTCCTCGATGAGTCGACGGTCCCGGTCGGAACCGTGCCCGTTTACCAGAGCATTGCGGAGATCCTCGGAAAAAAGCGGCCGATCGTCGATCTCAGCGAGGACGAGATTGTCGGAATGTTTGAACGGCACGCGAAGGACGGCGTCGATTTTGCCACTATCCACTGTGGAGTCACCTTGGCGGTGCTCGATCGCCTGAAGGAGATCAACCGCGTGATACCCATCGTGAGCCGGGGCGCGTCTCTCCTGGCCGAGTGGATGGTCAAGAACGGGAAGGAGAATCCTCTGTACGCGCAGTACGACAGCGTGCTGGAAATAGCGGAAGCCTACGACGTGACCCTGAGTCTGGGAGACGGATTGCGGCCTGGAGCGCTGGCCGATGCTACGGACGGGGCGCAGATTGCCGAGCTGATTGTTATCGGGGAGCTGGTTGAGCGGGCCCGGGCACGAGGCGTGCAGGTGATGGTGGAGGGGCCGGGGCACGTTCCCCTGCACCAGGTCGCCGCCAACGTGATCCTGGAGAAGAAGATCTGCGACGAAGCTCCCTTCTACGTTCTGGGGCCCCTGGTCACGGATGTGGCCTGCGGCTATGACCATATCACGGGCGCCATCGGCGGGGCCATCGCTGCGGCGGCCGGGGCGGATTTCCTCTGCTATGTGACTCCGGCGGAGCACCTGGGTCTTCCTAACCGGGAGGACGTGCGTGATGGCGTGATGGCGTCGCGGATCGCGGCGCACGCGGGAGACATCGCCAAAGGGTTGCCGGGAGCGGCCGCCTGGGACAGGAAAATGTCCGAGGCCCGCGGTGCTCTGGACTGGAAGGCCATGATCGGGTTGGCTATGGACCCTGTCCGGGCCGAGAAGATGCGGTCGGTCAACCCTCCGGAGGACGATGATCTCTGCTCCATGTGCGGTGAATTCTGCGCGGTGAAGAAATCGACGGAAATATTCAAGGATCCAACAGCGTGACATCGTGTTGGCAAGGAGGCCAAGCAGTGAGTGTGGATCGAAGGACGGTGAGAGCGCCGCGGGGAACTGCCCTGTCATGCAAAGGGTGGGTCCAGGAAGCGGCGCTGCGGATGCTGATGAACAATCTGGATCCGGAAGTGGCTGAGGAACCGGATCGGCTGGTCGTCTACGGCGGCACGGGAAAAGCGGCCCGGAGCTGGGAAGCCTTCGACCGGATTATCGCGTCCCTCAGATCGCTGGAATCGGACGAGACCCTGCTGGTCCAGTCGGGGAAACCGGTCGGGATTTTCAGGACCCACTGCGACGCACCCCGGGTTCTCATTGCCAACTCGCTTCTGGTTCCCCAGTGGGCAACGTGGGAGCACTTCTGGGAACTGGAAAAAAAGGGTCTGATGATGTACGGCCAGATGACGGCCGGCAGCTGGATCTATATCGGCACTCAGGGGATTCTCCAGGGAACGTACGAGACACTGGCGGAGCTGGCCCGGCAACACTTCGGGGGAAGCTTGAAGGGCAGGCTTGTGCTGACTGGGGGACTGGGAGGCATGGGGGGCGCCCAACCCCTTGCGGTCACGATGAATGATGGCGTGTGCATTGTGGCGGAGGTCGATCCCGCCCGCGTGGCCCGGAGGATGGATGCCGGCTACTGCGACTGCTCCACCGACCGTCTGGATGAGGCATTGCGGCTGGCCAGAGAGGCGCTGGCACAGGGAGTGGCGCGGTCCATCGGCATAGTAGGGAACGCTGCCGACATTTTCCACCGGATCGCGGAGTCGGATGTCCGGCCTGACGTAGTTACGGACCAGACCTCGGCTCACGACCCGCTGAACGGGTACATCCCCGAGGGCCTGTCGCTGAGTCGGGCGGCAGACCTCAGGGAGAACAGCCCAGACGAGTACATCCGGCGGGCAAGGGAATCCATCGCAAAGCACGTGCGGGCCATGCTCGCATTCCAGGAAGCCGGCTCCGTGGTTTTCGACTACGGAAACAACATCCGCGGACAGGCCCGGACCGGCGGTGTTGAGAACGCCTTTGATTTCCAGGGATTCGTCCCGGCCTTCATTCGTCCCCTCTTCTGCAGGGGGAAGGGGCCCTTCCGGTGGGTGGCGCTCTCCGGGGACCCCGAAGATATCCTGAGAACCGACCGGGCCCTGCTGGAACTGTTTCCCAACGATGAGGCCCTGGCCCGGTGGATCCGGATGGCCGAGAAACGGGTACCCCTCCAGGGACTGCCCTCCCGGATCTGCTGGTTGGGCTATGGAGAGCGGGCGGCTTTCGGTCAGGTCCTGAACCGGTTGGTGGCCAGCGGCGAGGTTGGGGCGCCCATTGTGATAGGGCGCGATCATCTGGACAGCGGGTCGGTGGCATCTCCCTACCGGGAGACCGAAGCCATGGCCGACGGTTCCGATGCGGTGGCCGACTGGCCGATTCTCAATGCGCTGCTCAATGCCGTATCGGGAGCGAGCTGGGTTTCCGTGCATCATGGCGGTGGTGTGGGAATGGGACTGTCCATCCACGCGGGAATGGTTATTGTGGCCGATGGAACCGAGGAGGCCGGCCGACGTTTGGAGAGGGTGCTCACTGTCGATCCGGGGACAGGTGTGGTGAGGCACGCGGATGCCGGGTACGAGAGTGCTCTGGAGGCGGCCAGGGAACACGGGATCCGGATTCCAGGTCTGAACCCCGTGATGGAGGAATAGCGTTCTTGAAGAACGTGGCGGATGTGATTATTGAGGGGATCGACGAGCTGGTCACCGTCGATCCGGGGGATGACACCCGGGAAGAGGGAGATCTGGGACTCATCCGTGATGGGGCCGTGGCCTTGGGCGGTGGTGAGATTCTGGCGGTGGGCCGATCGCGCGAGATCACGGAAACATATCGTCTCACCAAGGGTGGAATGCGTCTGAACGGGCAGGGCCAGGTGCTCCTGCCCGGTTTTGTGGATCCGCATACCCACGTTGTGTTCGGGGGCTCCAGAGAGCATGAATTCGAAATGCGGATTTGCGGATCCAGCTACCAGGAAATCGCCGCCAGGGGTGGGGGGATCCGGGCCACGGTGAGTGCCGTACGACAGACGCCGGCCGAGGAGCTGCTGGAGGCGGGGCTCCGGCGGCTGGACCGGATGCTCTGCTACGGGACGACCACGGCGGAGGCCAAGAGCGGGTACGGTCTCTCACTGGAGTCGGAGATCAAGCTGCTCGAGGTGGCGAGGGATCTCAATGACCGGCACCCCGTGGATCTGGTTTCGACTTTCCTTGGAGCGCATGAGGTTCCGGAAGAGTATGTGCACCGGAAGGAGGAGTACATCGACCTCCTGGTGGATGAAATGATCCCGGAGGTGGTGCGCCGTGACCTGGCGGAGTTCTGCGATGTGTTTTGCGAGGAAGGAGTCTACACGCGCGAGGAATCAAGGAGAATCCTGAGTTCTGCGTCGAAAGCAGGTTTGAAGCCCAAGATTCATGCGGATGAATTCACAAACCAGAAAGGCGCGGAGCTGGCCGTGGAAATCGGAGCAACATCGGCCGATCATCTACTCGCGATCTCCGGGCAGGGCCTGAACGCTCTCCGGGAGAGCCGTGTGATCCCCGTACTCCTTCCCGGCACATGCTTCAGCCTGGGGCTGGACAGCTATGCTCCGGCCCGGGAAATGCTCCAGTGGGGCCTCAAGGTGGCCCTGGGCACAGACCTTAACCCGGGGAGCTCCATGACCGAGTCCATGCCCATGATCACCACTCTGGCGTGTGTCATGCTTCACATGACGCCGGCGGAGGCCATTGTCGGTGCAACTCTGAATGCTGCCCTTGCGGTGGACCGGGCGGATCAGGTGGGAAGCGTGACACAGGGGAAGAAGGCCGACCTGATCCTGCTGGACATGCCTTCCTTCCGGTACCTGCCCTACCACTACGGAGTCAATCTGGTGGACAAGGTGATCAAGAACGGGCGGTTGGTGGTGGATGGGGGGAGACGCGTCCAGCACGGGGACAATCCATGAACGACTCCAGGCGCGTAGACCTGCATGTACACACCATTTTCTCTGACGGCGATCTGACTCCCGAGACATTGGTTTGTCAGGCGCTGGACAATGATCTGGCCGCCGTGGCGGTGACCGATCACGATACCGTGATGGGTGTGGGCCCTGTGATGGAGGCCGCCCGGGGAACGGGACTGGAGATCATCGCAGGGGTGGAACTGAGCTCGAGCAACGGATCGAACGATATCCACGTTCTCGGCTATCTTGTCGACTGTACCGATGATTCGTTTCTCCGGGCCCTTGCCCTTTTCCAGCGGAAGCGGTCCGAGCGGGCGATCGAGATGGTCCGGTTGCTTCATGCGTTGGGTCTGCGGGTGCGAATGGACCTGGTGCTGGAGTTCGCCGGAGATGGATCCATTGGCAGGCCCCACGTGGCGCAGGCTCTTCTGGAACAGCGGTTGACCAGCAGCTTTGAGGAGGCTTTCCGGAAGTACATCGGCTATGGGGGACCCGCGTACGTGGAAAAGCACCGGCTGGAACCTTCTGAGGCATTTGCCCTGATCCGGCGCGCCGGAGGGGTTGCGGGAGTGGCGCACCCCGGGACTCTGAGACAGGATAGTCTGCTCCCGGGTTTCGTGTCCGATGGAATGGAAGCCATCGAGGTCTGGCATCCCAGGCATGGGGATGGTCAGTCGGAGAAGTATGGGAACTTCGCTCGTGAGCACGGGCTGGCAATGACAGGCGGGTCGGATTCCCACGGCGTGCGAACCGGACTGCAGAACTTCAGGCCGATCCCCGTGACGTATGAAGCGGTGCGCGCGCTACGTAGGATCGCAGACTCTCGCCACCACACCGCCGAATCGTGACCACAACAGACATCACCCGGATTGCTCTCTTCATCGCACTCGCTCTGGCGTCGGGGTTTGCCCTGCTGGCAGTGCCCAATGTCGAGCTCATAACCCTTTCGGTATTCTGTGGCGGGGTTTCTCTGGGGGTCCGGAGAGGCGCCCTGGTCGGTCTCCTTTCAATGTTCCTGTTTACCATGTTCAACCCGTACGGGGTGGCGCCCCTTCCCCTTGCCGGGGCCCAGGTGGCGGTCATGGCGCTGGTGGGAGCTGCCGGGGGGGCGGAGAGCCGGTGGATCGTCTCACGGATGAGGTCGGAAGAGGGGGGACGCTCCACTGCGGGTCTTGTGGCGCTGGCGGCGACGGGCGTGCTGCTGACTATCGTGTATGATGTGGCCACAACGCTGGCCATCGCGGGCATGCTGGCGGAGTCCGGCAAGGTGAGCTTCTGGGTTCTGGTGGTCACGGGTTCCGCGTTTTCGTTGTTGCATGTCGTTTCCAATGGTCTCATCTTCTGCGTCGTAGGGGGGAGCGCGATCCGGGCCCTGGCTGTCTGGAAAAAGGCGCTGTAGGGGAAACGCAGACCGCCGCATCGGTTGGGAAGGGAAGATGAAGAGAACACAGAAGAGGGGTCTTCCGGGACACGACACCAGGCGCGGTGGGACAGCGTTCCTGGTCGTCGCGCTGGTTGTCCTGATGTGGGCCGCCCCAGATGGTGCGCTGGCCGCGGAGCCGGCTGCGGAGCCGGCCGCGGCGCCCGAGGCGCAGCCCGAGGTGGTACCCGAGCGAGCGGACGATGGCGGGCGCGTTTTCACGGATTCCTGGGACACCTTGTGCGAGACGGGCGTCGGCACACCGGTTTCGGGTGGGATGCTGGGGTCGCCTCTCTATCTTGCTGGAGAGTCCGGAGATCCCTTCTCCGTGCTGGTCCTGCTGGACGATGTGTCGCTGAATCATCCGCAGACCGGATGGATGGACTGGAAAAGCCTCTCCCCGGGTTCGGTCCGCCCGGGATGGTTTTCACCGGGTGGATGGAACTCAAGGTTCCGGGACGGCTCCTTGGACGGGAGCGTTGCTCTGCGCGGGAAGCGGGGGCGGCTTGACGTTCCGGTGAGCAGGATTGCATTCATCCAGGGACCGAGGGGGTACAGAAGAAACGGTGCAGAGTTTGGCCGGAGCGTGGGTGGTAGTTGGGGCGCGTACCTGAGTATTGAGCAGACGGAGGGTACACCGACGCCCTCATCCATCCGGCACAGCATCGACCAGATCGGCGCTGCCCTGGAGGGGAATCTGGGTGGGTGGTACACGCGGGTGACGATCCGCAGGCATGACGCGGAGCGTGAGTGGAGCTCTGTGACGGTTCCCCCGGACGGTATACACGGCAGCGAGAACATGAGGGAGACCACGGTGCTGGCGCAGGGGCGGGGACTGGGTGCGGAACGTCTGGGAGTTTCCCTGTGGACCCGGGATCTCTCATCGGTGGAGGAGAGGTTGTCGGGTTGGGATCTGGCGCGGGTGGGCGACCGGCTCTCGGGCGGGTTGGTGGCGGGTGAGTGGGACGTGGGGAAAACGCACCGGGTCAGCCTCGAGGCAGGTGTGGAGCGTCGTTCCTGCGAGTGGTTGGGCGCGCCGTCGAGAACGGAATGGGAGGCTGGGCTCTGGGTTGGGGATGAGGTCGCCTGCGGGGGCGGCACGGCGCGGCTTGGACTGCGCGCCGAGTACGGAGGGGGATGGGAAGCCCGGATGGGCGGAGGCCTGGGGTGGTCGAAGCGTCTCGGGTTGGGTCGGTTTTCCAGCGACGTGTACCGGAGTTTCCGAGCCCCGGGAGAACACGAGCGCCGCTACTCGGAAACGCCCCCGGCAACATCGGCGAGGACCGGCGTACGCATGGAGTACACGTTTGGGGAACCTGGAAGGGAAAGCGGTATCCGGCTTTTCACGTGGGAGGAGGACAACCATCCTCTCTGGGATGTGACAGCGCTTCAGGGCGGTGTGGGTGGTGTGAGATGGCGGCTTGCGGAAGCCCGGATTCGGGCGACAGGATCGCTGATCTGGGCTCGATGGGGTGTGGGGGAGAGGGGCCGGCTCTGGTCATCGCTCCGGCTCCGCCGGGTCCGGGACTCCGGCGGAGAGGCTGTACCATTGGCTCCCGCCGCCGCGGTTACATTGGGAGGAGAACTCCGGATTCCTCTCCCACTGCGAGAAACGAGCGTGGTGGCTTCCTGTCGCGGGTATGGGTGGACAGACACCGGGTTGCCGGAAGGGGGCGAACAGGTTGCCGGAATGCTGCTGGATGCCGAGGTCGGGTTCGAGCTGGACACGTTCCGTGTGTCGGGCGGGATCCGGAATCTCTTCGATACTGCGGTGGCGGAGAGTCCCTTTCTCCTTGTGCGGGAGCGGTGGACAGGGCGGATGGAGCGGTTTGGAACCGTTCCGCGCAACGCGTGTCAAACAAAAAGGGAAACGTACTTCGGGATAAGTCTGGTTCTCTATGACTGACCTTGACAGGAGATGTGAATCATGACCTCAGAGATGTTTGCCGTCATCATGGCCGGTGGAAGGGGCACGCGCTTCTGGCCCCTCTCCCGCCGCAACCGCGCCAAGCAATTCCTCCGGATCGCACCGGGAGGGACGTTGATTCAAAGCACGGTGGCGCGCATTCAGCCCCTGCTCCCCGCTGACCGCATTCTTGTGGTTCTTGGAGAAGATCAACTGGACGAAGCCGCCCGGCAGCTGCCCGGACTTCCCCCCGAGAATTTTGTCGTGGAACCTGTTGGAAGGAACACGGCTCCAGCCATTGCGCTGGCTTCCATGGTGGTGTCCGACAGGGACCCGGACGGTGTTATGGTGGTCCTGCCGGCGGACCATCTCATAGGGGACGAGGCGGACTTCCGCGGGGTCCTGGCGGCTGCGGGGGAGGCGGCGTGCAAGTCCTCCGTGCTGGT
Source organism: Candidatus Eiseniibacteriota bacterium (assembly GCA_023132135.1). Lineage (GTDB taxonomy): Bacteria > Arandabacterota > Arandabacteria > JAGLYR01 > JAGLYR01 > JAGLYR01. The sequence continues at coordinate 8,357 of JAGLYR010000003.1, forward strand.
GGTTCTGGGGATCCGGCCGACGGGACCCGACACCGGATTCGGGTACATTGAGGTGGGTGAAATGTGGGCGGAGGAATCCGGCCGGTCCATCCACCGGGTGGGTCGGTTTGTGGAGAAACCAACCCGGGAGAGGGCGGAGAAATACGTGGAGGAGGGTTTCCTCTGGAACAGCGGCATGTTCGTCTGGCGGGCCTCGATAATTCGGGACCAGATAGCGATGCACCTGCCGGAGCTTCAGTCGACCCTGGATGGAATCTGGAACACGGCTCCCGGCTCCGGGCGCTCGGAAAAGATCCGGGAAGTCTACCCGGAACTGGATGCCGTCTCCATCGACTACGGTGTGATGGAGAAGTCGGCCGATACGGTGGTGATTCCCTGCCAGTTCGGATGGAATGATGTCGGAAGCTGGTCGGCTCTTGCGTCTGTGTGGAAGAAGGATGAGCAGGGGAACGCTGTCCGTGGCCAGGTGGTCACCATGGGTGCGAAGCGGTGTGTTGTCTCCACCGACGATCGCCTCGTAGCGCTGGTGGATGTGGAAGATGTGATAGTTGTTGACACGCCTGATGCCATTTTGGTTTGCCGGAGCACGTCTGATCAGAAACTCCGGGATCTCGTGAATCTACTGCAGGTTTCCTCACTGGATAGGTACCTCTAACCACCCCGGGTCGGGGCCGGAAATATTTTCTCACTTTCTACCCGCCAGGGTCGATTCCCCGGTAAAGATGTCCCTCTTCTCAGTCGATAGATTCCCCTGTAAGCTAGTCCTGAAGCACCTTTCCAAGACAGTACAATTCTGGGAGTTCATCATCTTAGGCAAGCGATGCTTGTGTTTGTTTGCCGGGAACGGGGTGTGGTTGCGCGCCCTTTCCAGGCAAGAGAAAGTTGTCGTCCTGAGTTCGGTGGGGGTGATCCTGCTGGGACTCGCGGCGCTCCTCTACAGCTTTGCCAGCCCTGAAGGAGCGGGGGATCTCCTGGTCCCGTGGACTGCCTCGCGGGCGGTCTCCGCTGAAACGGGCGCCACTCCGCCGTGGCCGGGCATTTCGGAGTCCCGTGCGCAGTGTGCCCTGAGCACCCACTTGGCGAAGGTGGAGAAGAGGATCCGATCGCGGGGTGACGCGGAAAGGGAAGAAGCAGCGGCTCCTGTGCGCAGGATCAATATCAATACCGCCGGGGAAGCGGAACTGGCCTTGCTTGACGGAATTGGCCGGACGAGGGCGAAGGCGATCATGGAATACCGGGCGAGGGAGGGAGTGTTCAGCTCCATCGATGAAATTCAGAAGGTCAGGGGCATTGGCCCGGGGACTTTCGCACGTATAGCGGATTGGATTTGCACGGAGTGAGGTTCGTTTGCAACTCAGCCCGCACTTATCACCAGCCTCGTCTGGTTGGTGAGAAATGCGGGCTGAGACCGTGCATTTTGAGAGATGTGTAATTGCGGTAACGCATTTTGCAAATCCGGTGGATCCGGCCGGTGCCCTTTGTTGGGCAGTACTGGCAGGTTTCGCGGGATCGTTGTGCACACGGGCCGGGCACAGGTATTGCACGCGCGCGGGTTCGTTCCGGGATCCGGCCGAAACGGACCCCGCGGGTTAAGGAACCGTTGAACTGATGCGGGATCGTCTGGGAGAAGTGTTGCTGGAAGCCGGCCTCGTGGGCGAGGACGACGTTCAGCAGGCGCTGGCTCGCAAGGAAGCGACAGGGAATCCTGTGGCGCAGTGTCTCCTGGAAATGGAGGTGCTGAGCGAAGAGGATCTCTGCGGGTTCCTGACGCAGCGCTACCGCGTGCCCACCATCGATCTGGAAAACGTGGAGATCGATGATGCGGCTGTCCAGCTTGTCCCCGTCGATGTCGCGCGCAAATTCCGGCTCATTCCCGTGTCCGTTGAAGGCCGCCGGCTGACGCTGGCGATGGCCGATCCCGGGAACTATGCCGCCGTCGATGACATCAAGTTCATCACGGGGCTGGAAGTTCGGGTCGCTGCTGCGACAGACTCGGCCATTTCGCGGGCCATCGACCGCCACTGCGGTGAAGACGGGGAGTCCTTGGCGGAGATCGTCAAGGACATGGCCGACGAGAGCGTCGAGGTCCTCGAAGCGGAGGAAGAGGACGACGGCGATGCTGCCGACTCGGCCCAGGAAGCTCCGATCGTAAAGTTCGTGAACTCACTGATCGCCGACGCGGTCCGTAAGGGTGTGAGCGATATCCACATCGAGCCCTACGAGAAAACGCTGAGAGTTCGCTTCCGCATTGACGGGACGCTGTTTGAAGTGATGTCGCCGCCGGTGAAGATGAAGTCGGCCATTATCTCGCGCCTGAAGATCATGTCCGATCTCGACATCGCCGAGAGACGCGTTGCCCAGGATGGCCGGATCAAGATCAAGGTTCTGAAACGCACGGTTGACCTGCGGGTGTCCACGCTGCCCACCCTGTTTGGGGAGAAGGTGGTCATGCGGATCCTGGACCAGTCCAACCTCAATATGGATCTGGAGAAGTTCGGATTCGGACCCAAGGCCCTGAAGGACTTCCTTGAAGCGATCGAGAGTCCCTACGGAATGATCCTGGTCACAGGTCCCACGGGCAGCGGGAAGACCACCACCCTGTATTCGGCGATGAGCCGGCTCAACGTCCCGGATGTCAACATCATGACGGCTGAGGACCCGGTGGAGTACAACCTGGACGGGATCAACCAGGTTCTGGTCAACGAAGAGGTGGGCGTCGGCTTCGCCGCGGCCCTCAGGGCTTTCCTCCGGCAGGATCCGGATATCATCATGGTGGGCGAGATCCGGGATCTGGAAACCGGGTCCATCGCCACCAAAGCCGCTCTCACGGGACACCTGGTCCTGAGTACCCTGCACACCAACGACGCGCCCAGTACCATCGATCGCCTGATCGACATGGGTCTGGAGCGTTTCCTGGTCGCCTCGGCGGTCAACCTTGTGCTGGCGCAGAGACTCGTCAGGAGAATCTGCAGCAATTGCAAGGAAGAATACCAACCGGAAGAGGCGCTGCTGCAACAACTGGACATCCCGCCGGAGGAGTTGGGCAACATCAAGCTTTTCAAGGGGAGCGGATGTCCACAGTGCAATGGGACGGGGTACTCGGGGCGAGTCGGACTCTACGAAGCTATGCCGGTAACCGCCCGGATCCGGCACATGATTCTGGAAGGGTCGTCCTCGGACGAAATCCGTAAAGCGGCCATCGAGGAGGGAATGCTCACGCTGAGGGACGATGCGGTTCGGAAGATGAAGAGCGAACTGACAACGATCACTGAGGTCCTGGGGGAAACTACCAGGTAGAGGAGCGGAGTCGAAACATGGCTGAGTTGAGAAACCTGTTGCAGGAGATGGTGGATAGGGGGGCCTCGGATCTCCACATCGTCTCCGGATCTCCTCCGCATCTGAGAGTGGACGGGGCGCTTGTACCCTGCGGCGAGAGCCTGTCGATGGATGAAGCAAGGGCGCTGGGTTACAGCGTTCTCAGCGAGGCGCAGAAGAAGGAGTTCGAAATCAACAAGGAAGTCGATCTCGCATTCAGCATCCAGGGGGTCAGCCGCTTCCGGGCCAACGTTTTCACCCAGCGCGGCGCCGTGAGTGTCGCCATCCGGCGGATTCCATTCGAGATCCCACTGCTGGAGGATCTGGGGCTTCCCAATGTGGTGGAGTCGATGATCGAGAAAAACAAGGGCCTGGTTCTTGTGACCGGCCCTACCGGCAGCGGGAAATCCACTTCCATGGCGGCGATGCTGAACCGTATCAACCACCGGCGGCAATGCCACATCGTGACGGTGGAGGATCCTATCGAATACGTTCACCAGAACCACAAGAGCATCGTCAACCAGCGACAGGTCAAGTCGGATACGGTCAGTTTCGGCTCGGCCCTCAAACACGTGCTCCGCCAGGACCCCGATGTCATCCTGATCGGGGAGATGCGGGATCCGGAGACGATGCTGGCCGCGCTGACCATCGCCGAGACCGGACATCTCGCCTTTGCCACCTTGCACACCAACTCGGCCTACGAGTCGGTCAACCGAATTGCCGACTCGTTTCCTTTGAGCGAGAGGAGGAATGTCCTCAGCCAGCTGGCCTTCGTGTTGGAAGGCGTCATCACACAGCAGCTGTTGCCGAGGAGTTCGGGAAAGGGGCGGGTCCTTGTATCAGAGGTCCTGATCTGCACGCCCGCCATCCGTGCGGTGATCCGTGAAGACAAGATTCACCAGGTCTACGGCCTGATGCAGGCAGGGCAGAAGTTCGGCATGCAGACCATGAACATGAGTTTGGCCAGCGCGGTTCGGAAAGGTCGCCTGACCAGCAAAGACGCCCTGAATCGCAGTCTGGATGGCGAGGAACTCGCGCAGCTCCTGGCGCAACAAACAGTGGCAGGGGCCCGGGCCAGGTAGTTTGGAGGACTTGATCTTGCCGGTTTATCTGTGGAAAGGAAAAGACGGAGTCGGGAAAGCGGTTTCCGGGGAGGAGAGCGCGAAGGACCGACCCTCGGCCATCCGGCGGTTGCGGAAGCGCAAGATTATCGCGACGCAGGTTCGGGAAAAGCCAAAGGATGTCAAGATCAGCCTGGGACGCAAGAAAGGGGTCGCGGTCAAGGACCTGGCGGTATTCACCCGGCAATTCGCTACCATGATCAACGCGGGTCTCCCCATCGTCCTGTGTCTGGACGTGATGGCCAAGCAGGTAGAGAAGCCGGTCCTTCGTGAGGTGCTGACCCAGGTGAAGGAGTCGGTTCAGTCGGGAGGTACGCTGTCGGATTCGTTGAGCAAGCACACGAAGGTGTTCGACGAGCTGTACAGCCACATGGTCGAGGCGGGAGAGTCCAGCGGCGCGCTGGACGCGATTCTCGAGCGCCTCGCGGAGTACCTTGAAAAGGCAGAGCAGCTCCGGCGCAGGATCAAGAGCGCGATGATGTATCCCACGATCGTCACGATGATTGCTCTTCTCGCGACCTCGTTCCTCCTCATCTTTGTGATCCCGACCTTCACCAAGATGTTCTCGGATTTCGGAGGGCAGCTACCCCTGGTCACTCGCATAGTAGTAGCGATGAGTGACTTCCTGATAGGGTACTGGTGGCTCCTGCTGGCGTTGATCCTGGGCGGCCGGTATGCGTTCATGCGGTACCGTGCGACGGAAAAGGGCAGGGAGAAGGTGGACCGGTTGTTGCTGAAGATGCCTGTATTGGGGACGGTGCTTCGCAAAGGAGCAGTGGCGAGATTTACGCGCACATTGGGGACACTCCAGGTGAGCGGTGTTCCGATTCTCGAAGGTCTCTCCATTACGGCGAGAACGGCTGGAAATGTGGTTCTGGAGAAGGCCATCCTGAATACGCGGGACAGCGTGAGCCGGGGCGAAACACTGACCGAACCTCTGAAGGAGTCGGGAGTGTTTCCACCGATGGTGGTTCAGATGGTCGCGGTCGGAGAGGAAACGGGCGCGCTGGATCAGATGTTGACCAAGATAGCGGAGTTCTATGAGGACGAGGTGGACACAGCCGTTGACGGCCTGACCTCCGTGATTGAGCCGGTGATGATGGTGTTCCTGGGTGGGCTGGTCGGCGGCATGGTAATAGCCATGTATCTGCCCATCTTCAAGATGATCACCGTTATCATCGGGGACTAGGCGAGCTGAGCACATAATGATCGTCATCGTCAGGAGCTGGGTCAGCTGAGTACATGATGATCGTCATCGTCGGGAGCTGGGCCAGCTGAGTACATGATGATCGTCATCGTCGGGAGACCGTACGCATGGCAGGCGGGTTGGTACGGAACAACGCACATGCAGGGGCCGGAGGAGAGGGCTCGTCTTTCGTTCGCGTGCTCCTCCTCATGCGACTGGGGGTTTTCACCCTGGCGTTGGGTGGGACGGGGTTTCTCCTTCTCAGCGGGCAGGGGGCGGACGCGCTCTTCAGCGTGGGCGCGCTCCTGATAGCGGCCTACATCGTGTCTGGATTGTACTGGGTGGCCTACCGGCAGGGCTACCGCTCCAGGTTCCAGGTCTACGGGCCCATCCTCATCGACATCGTTGTCAACACGTGGATTGTCCAGTACTCGGGGGGAATCGAGTCTCCCTTTGCCCTTCTGTATATCCTCACGATCCTGTCCGTAGGGGCGGTTTTCCAGACCCGCCCGGCGCTGGTCGCGGCGACCGTCTCGGCTGTCTGTTTCGGATGTGTCGGATGGCTGGAGTATTCCGAGGTTCTGTCTCCCGGGAGTGCTCTTGGCGCGAATCTCGATGCCGGCCACAGCCTTGCCTACGTCTTTTTCTACATCGTTCTGCAGGTCGGCTTTTTCTACATGACGGCCGTGGGTTCGGGGGCCCTGTCCGGGAACCTCAAGGCGAAGGGCGAGGCCCTGCAGAACACGGCGGCGGAACTGCAGGAGATGAGACACGACACAGAGAGCATTCTGCAGAATATGCCCAGCGGTCTGGTGAGCGTGAACGACGACAGGGTTGTCGTGGGCTTTAACCGGGCCGCCGGCGAGATGCTGGGGCTGAACCGTGAACACGCCGTGGGGCGGGAGATGGGAAGCGTCCTCGGTCCCGGATACGAGGGATTCCGGGAGGTGGTGGAGAGGGTATTCGCCACCGGGAGTCACGCGCCGCGCCTTGAGATCACCATCCACCGCCCGGACGTGAGCGAGATTCCCTTGGGAATCAGCGCGTCGGTACTCCGGGACCCCGGGGGAGAGAGCCGGGGGGTGATCGCCGTGTTCCAGGATCTGACGGAAGTGCACCGGATGCGGGCCCAGATTCGCCGGTCGGACAAACTGGCAGCGGTTGGTGAGCTCTCCACTGCCATAGCGCACGAACTGAGGAACCCCTTGGCCTCCATCGGTGGCTGCGTGGAACTTCTCCAATCGGAGCTCAATCTCTCGGATGAGAACGAAAGATTGATGAGCCTTATCCTGAAGGAATCCATGCGGCTCAAGCGCATCACGAGCGAGTTTCTCGACTTTGCCTCTGTGAGGGAGAAACGGATCCGGATGGTGGATCTCGGCGAAGTACTACGGGAGGTGGCGTGTCTCCTCAGGGGATACGATCGGTTCACGGAATCGGTGGACCTGATCGTCAACATCGAGGAGGAGGCCCGCTGGATTGAGGTAGATGAGGAGCAGTTCAAGCAGGTGCTGTTGAATCTCGGCTACAACGCGTTGGATGCCATGGGTGGAAATGGGTGCCTGCGGGTGCATGGGGTCACGCGTTCTGCCTGTACGCACGATGCTGTGGGTGGGGGTGGGGTGGCAGGGTGCGACCGCGGAAATCTGGTGCTCACCGTGGAGGATACGGGATGCGGGATACCCCTGTGTGAACAGGAGAAGGTGTTCGAGCCTTTCTACAGCAGTAAGCCCAGGGGAGTAGGCCTGGGTTTGTCCATCGTCTCCCGGATTGTCGAGGACCATGGTGGGAAGGTGCTGCTGGAGAGCAAGGTGGACTGTGGCACCTGCCTGACGGTGTTCCTGCAGCGCTGTGTTGCGGCGCGCGGGCCGGCGCGGGAGTCTGCCGCAGAGCAGGAATTGCAGGAAGCTACAGTGGTAGGAGTCTTGTAGGTCCAGGTACTCACCGAGTCCTGTTGCAAAGGCAGCTTGCTTGGAAGACGGAGACAAAGATGACGGGCGAAAGAATTCTGATTGTCGATGACGATGAAAGTATGTGCGAGTTCCTCACGATAATGCTCGAGAAAGAGGGCTATGAGGTCCATGCCGTGAACCGGGGCAGGGAAGCCATTGATCTGGCGAAGACAAACCGCTACCACGCAGCCATGATCGACATCAAGATGCCCGGCATGGATGGCATGACTCTTCTCGGTGAACTCCGGACCATCTCGCCAGGCACTCCGGTGGTGATCATGACGGCGTTCTCGTCGGAGGAGACGGCCATCGAGGCCGTTAACCGCGGCGCGTTCTACTACCTGGTGAAGCAGGCGAAGAAAGACGAGATCCGGCTGGTGATCAAGAAGGCGCTGGAGGTGGGGCGCCTGCAGGCAGAGAACAGGTTCCTGAAGCAGCAGCTCCGCAGCCGGCATTCGTCGAAGAAGATCATCGGGAAAAGTGAGTGTTTCGAGGAAGTGTTTCATCTGGTGGACAGGGTTGCTAATTGCGAGAGTACGATTCTCATCTGCGGCGAAAGCGGAACGGGCAAGGAGCTGGTAGCCCGGGAGCTTCACTATCGATCCCGGCGAGCGGACGGGCCCTTTGTGTCCATCAACTGCGGAGCGCTCCCCGAGACGCTCCTCGAGAGCGAGCTCTTCGGGCACAGGAGAGGCGCATTCACGGGGGCAGTGAGGGACAAGGACGGACTGTTCACGGTGGCCAAGGGAGGCACCTTCTTCCTGGATGAGGTAGCGGAAACCTCGCCGGCCATTCAGGTCAAGCTCCTCCGCGTTCTCCAGGAGAGGGAGATCATCCCTCTGGGGGGGACGAAGCCTGTCAAGGTCGAGATGCGGTTGATCGCTGCAACCAATGTGGATCTGGAGCAGAGAGTTGACGAGGGTCTCTTCCGGGCCGATCTGTTCTACCGTCTGAACGTGATCCAGATTCCACTGCCACCGCTTCGGAAACGCCGGGATGACGTCCCGTTGCTCGTCGACTTCTTCCTCCAGGAAACGGTCAAACGCGCACACACGGGACCGAAGTCCGTCACGCCCGAAGTCATGGACCTGCTGGTGCGGTATGACTGGCCCGGCAATGTCCGGGAGTTGGAGAATGTCGTTGAGCGGGCGGTGGTCCTGCAGGACGGCGACACAATCGGGAAGGAGGCCCTTCCGCCCAAGTTCCAGACAATGGGTGAGAAACCCGTCGAGTGCAACCTGAGTGGGACGGCTAATGTCACCCTGGAGCAACTGGAACGGCGCTACTTGGCCAAGGTGTTGGAAGAGGTTGGCTGGCGCAAGAAGGTAGCGGCCGATATCCTTGGAATCGATGCCTCGACGCTGTACCGGAAGATCAACAGGTACGAGCTCGCCCCTGATCGGAAATCGGAGAAACAGCCTGTCTAAAGGGCGCCGGACAGAGCTCCCGCTCGCGTCGGGAGTCGGAGAACAAGGGAGGATACCGGTGGATGTCATCCGAACGGAGGCTCTCTGCAAAAGGTACGGGAACCTGAGGACCTGCTCGACCGCCCTCAGGAACCTCGATCTTGAAGTGGCGGAGGGCGAGATCTTCGGTTACCTGGGCCCCAACGGTGCGGGGAAAACAACAACTCTGAATCTGCTGATGGGGTTGGTCCGGCCCAGTTCCGGTCGCGCGTGGCTTCTGGGACGGCCGGTGCGGGACCCGGATTCGCGCGCCGGGGTCGGTTTCATGCCGGAGCATCCGCGGTTCCCCAGGCATCTGAAATGCGGAGAAATTCTGACGGCGTGTGGGAGGCTATCGGGCTTGGGCCGGGGGGAGTCGAAGCGCCAGGCCGGGTATCTGCTGGAACAGGCCGGTCTCGCCCGCGTGGCGAACAGGCGCGTGCAGCAGCTATCCAAGGGAATGCTCCAGTGGCTTGGACTGGCGCAGGCCTTGATGGGCAGTCCGAGGCTTCTCATTCTGGACGAGCCGATGTCGGGGCTGGACCCGGTTGGGCGGCATCGGATGCGAGATCTCATCGTGGAGCAGAGGGGCAGGGGAACTACCGTGTTCTTCAGCTCCCATATCCTGGCCGATGTCGAGATGATCTGCGATCGGGTCGGGATTCTCCTTGAGGGGGAACTGGGTCAATGCGGTCGTCTCGACGAGATTCTGGATCGCAGGTCGGCGGGGACCGAGATCCGTGTGACCGGTCTTGGCGGCGGTGTTGTTCACCGAATTCGAGAAATGGGCGGGACGACGCGAATCTTCGGCGAAGAAACCCTGATCGAGGTTCACGGAGACGACTGCGTGGACGGGATACTGGAGCAGGTCCGGGAAGCGGGCGCCAGTCTCCGTTCATTGGTGCCCCGCAGGGAGTCCCTGGAGGAGTATTTCCTCCGGCAGGTCGCGGGAAAGACCGGTGATGATGCGGTTCCATGGTGGGACAACAGCAGGATCCCGGAACGCGCCGGGTCTTGGGACGGGCCGGAGGAGTCCTTCCGGGAAACCGTGGGGGCCGGCGAATTTGGGGAGGGGAGGCGATGAAGACACACGATTCTGAGTCGGGCGGCAGCCGTCTGTCTCGTATCCGGGTGGTTGCGGGCAGCACATTCCTGGAATCGGTGCGCGACCGCACGCTTGCTGTTCCTGTGCTTCTGGCGGGGCTTCTCATTGGAGGGGCTTTCTTGAGTCGGACCCTGAGCCTGGGTCAGCACGGGAAGATGCTCCAGGATTTCGGATTGGCCGGCTTGTGTTTGTTCTCGAATGTCCTGGTGATTCTGGCTGTGACCACCTCGCTGTCAAGGAGTGTGGAACAGGGGACCCTGCTTCCTATGCTGGCCAAGCCGCTGAGGCGGGGGGAGCTTCTCCTCGGGCAGTATGGCGGTGTTCTGGGAGTAGTGCTGGTTAGTGCTCTGGCTATCATGGGGGCCCTCTGTCTGGGACTTGTACTCGTGGGAACCCCGGTCTCGGGCGGGCTCCTGTTGGCGGCCGGCCTGACGATGGTCGAGGTCATGGTTGTCGGGGCGCTGGCTGTTTTCTTTTCCGCCGTGAGTTCGCCGGTCCTGGCGACGGTTTTCGCCGGGTTCGCCATGCTCATCGGGCACACAACGGCGGACGTAAGGGAACTGGGGGTACACATCGGGGGACGGGCGGCGCGGGCCATCGGAGAGGTTCTCTACTACGCGCTGCCGAATCTGGAGATCTTCGATGTTCGAGCGGCTGCCGTCCACCGCTATCCCATCTCTCTGGAATACGTGGGGTTCGCCGTTCTCTACGGTGTGCTCTACGCGACCGTGGTGCTCTTCGCAGCCAGCTGGGTCTTCGAACGGAGGGACCTGAGTTAGCCTGGACTATGCACAAATCCGGGAGGATTTGTACACAGTCCAGGCAGAGCAATGGAGCAATGGAACAATCGATCAATAGAGTCAGGAGAAAGGCATGGGGGGAAAGGCCGCGTGAATCGGAGGCGTAGTCGCTTGAGCCGCGTCGTGCGTGCGTGCGTGCTGCTCGTGCTGATAGCCGTTCTTCTGGTTGTGGAACGGCACACGTTGGGCGAGAGGCATGCATTCCGCCTCGCCGCGGGGTGGTCGCCTGTGCTGACGGGGAGCACCCTGCGAAGGCTGTCCTTCGGATATGACCAGGTTGCGGCTGATGTGATGTGGATCAGAGGTCTCCAGTACTATGGCAAGCAGCGGCTCTCGAGATCGCCCATGCCGAGGCTGGCCGAGTATCTCGATGCAGCGGTGGCCCTGGACCCCCATTTCATAGCAGCCTACATCTTCGGCGGAATCGTTCTGGCTCAGGATCTGAACCAGGGCGATGCCGCAGTGGATCTGCTCCTGCGCGGAATAGCGGCCAACCCGAAGAGCTGGGAACTGCCTTTCGAGCTGGGGTTCCTTCTCTACATAACTCTCGACGATCCCTATCGCGGGGGGAAGTACTTCGAGGTGGCCGTCACTCGGGAGGGATGCCCGGCAATGGCGCGTCGCCTTGCCGCAGGAGCCTATGCCAAGAGCGGGAGCCGGAGTGATGTCCGGAAGGTGTGCGAAGAAATCATGGAGATGTCGGACAATGAGGGCATGATGGAGTTCGCCAGGCGCGCGCTGGCGAAGATCCGGATGGAGGAGAATCTGGAGTACCTGCAAATGGGAATCGCGGGATTCCGGGAACGGGTGGGAACATGGCCCCCGGATCTGGAGTCGCTGGTGGGGTGCGGCGATCTGACCGGGATTCCATCAGAACCGGAGGGAGGGTTCTACGCCTACCGCCCGGAGACGGGGGAGGTGGGGAGCTCACTCCAGATCCAGCTGGCCCTCGATCGGCATTTCCGGGAACTGGAGGATGCCATAGCGCGCTACAAGGCGGAGAGGGGCCGTGTCCCTACCGGCCTCGAGGAGCTGGTGGTGGAGGGTTTCGTGGGCGAACTGCAGACGATTTTCGGATACCGTTTTGCATACGACCCATCCAGCGGCCGGATCTGGGCCATGGATGCGTGGAGAACCTGAGATGATGATGGTGTTGGTGTCCGTGTTCGGACTGATCGTGGGGAGTTTCCTCAATGTGTGCATCTACCGGATTCCCAGGAAGCTCTCCATCGTCCGGCCGGGATCGGCCTGTCCGGAATGCGGGCATCCGGTCCGGTGGTACGACAACCTGCCGGTGCTGAGCTACCTGTGGCTGCGGGGACGCTGCCGGGACTGCGATGAGCGAATTACTCTCCGGTATCCGCTGGTGGAACTGATTACCGGACTGGGATTCCTTGCTGTGTTCCGGGTAGCGCCTGATCTCATCTCCGGTCTGGTGGGTTGCGCGTTTGTCGCTCTCCTCGTTGTGGTGGCGTTGGTTGATCTGGACCACCGTATCATTCCGAACAGTATCGTGTTGTTTGGGACCCTCGTCGGTCTGGCCGCCGCCATGGCGGTGTCGCCGGGACTGGGAGGAGCGGTGTTGGGCGCTCTGGCCGGGGGAGGCGCACTGCTGGGCGTGGCCTGGCTCTACCGCCTGACGACAGGGGTCGAGGGCATGGGTGCAGGAGACATCAAACTGATGGGCATGGTCGGGCTCTTCGTGGGTTGGCAGGGAGCTCTGTTGACCATTTTCCTCGGCGCTCTGGCGGGGACCATCGTAGGGTTGGGGATCGTGGCGTTCCGGGGCGGGAATCGGCGTACAGCCGTTCCCTTCGGAACTTTCCTGGCGCCGGCCGCAGTGGCGGTATGGCTTGCAGGCGAGCAGGTGCTCCAGTGGTACGCTCTGGCCCTCAACGGAGGCTAGAAGGGGAACGCGTTGGTCCGGGAGAAGAACGCAAACATCCTGGTGGTCGATGACGCCGAAGACGTGTTGTCGGTCATATCCGACTTGCTCCGTCTCAACGGGTACCGCGTGACGGAAGCGTCCAGCGGAGAGGCAGCTCTTACGGAGCTGTCGCGCGGGCACTTCGACGTCGTTCTGACGGACCTGGAAATGCCTGTGGTCAGCGGCATGAATGTCCTGGCCGCTGCAAGACGCCAGGATCCGGAGATGCCCGTTGTTATGGTGACGGCCTACAGTACGATCGAACGGGCCGTGCAGGCAATGCGGGAGGGCGCCTTCGATTTTATCCCGAAGCCGGTCCGATCCGAGGACTTGCTGGGAGTGGTCGAGCGAGCCCGCGACAGAAGCGCGTCGGCGGAGGAAATGTCCGGGAGCGGCCTGCGCAAAGGGTTCCGGGGCGAACCTTTCTGTGTCTGCGTCTCCCCGGCGATGCGGCGAGTCATGGAAGAAGTGGATCGGGTGGCCTCGAGCGACGCGACGGTCCTGCTGCTGGGCGAAAGTGGAACAGGCAAGGAGATGGTGTCGCGGACTATTCATACCAGGAGTCCCCGCCACGAGGCGCCCCTGGTCGTGATCAACTGCGCGGCCATCCCCGGTGAGCTGATGGAGAATGAGCTCTTTGGATCGGAGAGGGGCGCCTTCACGGGCGCGGCGCAGCGAAAGCAAGGCAAGTTCGAGATGGCGGAGGGCGGGACAATTGTCCTGGACGAAATCGGGGAGCTGAATCTCAGTTTGCAGGCGAAGCTGCTGCGCGTGCTGGAGGAGAAAGAATTCGAAAGACTGGGGGGCACAAAGACGATTCCCCTGGACGTTCGGGTGATAGCGGCCAGCAACCGGGACCTGGAGGTGGAGGTGGAGAACGGGCAGTTCCGGGTGGACCTCTTCTACCGGCTGAACGTTTTCCCGATTGAGCTGCCACCCCTGAGAGACCGCAAGGAGGACATTCCCGATCTGGCGCGTCACTTCGTCGCGGAGATGGCGCGCGAACTCAGAAAGCCTGTGGAGACGATCAGTGACGAATCCATGCAGATTCTGCAGTCGCATGACTGGCCCGGGAACGTGCGGGAACTCCGCAATGTGGTCGAGCGGTCTGTAATCCTGTGCGATGGGTCGGTGCTGCAGCCTTCCCATGTCATCATTCCTGAAAGGCAACACCCGCGGGGGAAACCGGCATTTCTGGAAGAAGGGAGTTCCCTGAAGGACGTGTCCCGGAGGGCGTCGAGCGAGGCCGAGATCGAGATGATACGGCAGGTAATGGAAGAGGTTCGCTGGAACCGGAGAAAGGCCGCCCGGCGCTTGGGTGTTAGCTACAAAACTCTGTGGAACAAGCTCAAGGAGTACCATCTCGGCTAGCCTGAATAACCCAGGCTATGACCCAGGCAATTGATGGATGATGTCAGCATTGCAGTCTCGGAGCACGTAGCACGGAGCACTGGTTCCGAACCTTCGACCCGACACGGTGTTGCCGAGGAGTGGCAATCGGTTACACGGGGAGGATTGCGCGGAACGGGAGGGATGCGTCGGAATGCACCGGAAAGCCCGCGGGATCCACATGGAATGTGGGTCCCGCAGGCTTTGGAACTGTGGCACAGGACCTGCGACGTACAAGGGCAGAAGGCCGTCTGGCTCAGGAGTCAGTAGAGGGAGAGCAGGACGATGAAAGCGTATAGCATCAACCGGAAGCGTGAAGGCGGATTCTCATTGATCGAGCTCATGGTTGTCATCGCCATGATCGGCGTCCTGCTCGGCTGCAGCTTTGTATCTCTCCGCCACGGGATGCCGGGACACGGGCTTCGGGCAGCGTCAACCGATCTGGCCTCGGAGCTTCGATTGTCACGCCAGAAGGCGATCACGGAGAATAACAACTACACCGTCACGTTTGATACGGGCACGCAGTCGTACTCGATCTGGGACGACGATGGCAGCGACGGATACCACTCGGCAGAGGAAGAGGTCCGGGTTATTGCTCTGGCCGAGGGGGTTGTTTTTGGGACGGTGAACATCGGGGCATCCAACGTGCTGACGTTCCGGGCGAACGGGAGTGCGAGTAGCGGCGGGTATGTTGAATTGCGCAACAACTCCAGCGTTGCTCGGCGCGTGAGCATTACAAGGTCTACGGGCACTATCACCGAGAGCAGGGTGGACGGCTAGACTCGGTGGCATTCGGAGGAGCGTCGAACATGTCCGGGTTCTGGAATCGAGCCAGCGTATTCGTGAAGGGTACCGTCGGGTTCAGCGTGATCGAGATCATGGTGGCCGTCGTGATCTTCAGCATCGGTGTGCTCGGGCTGGGTGCTCTGTTCCCCTTGGCGATTCGCAATGTCAACCAGAGTGCCATGATGACCCGGGCGACGCAGTACTCGAA
This sequence comes from Candidatus Eiseniibacteriota bacterium, assembly GCA_023132135.1. GTDB lineage: Bacteria > Arandabacterota > Arandabacteria > JAGLYR01 > JAGLYR01 > JAGLYR01. Next base: position 23,591 of record JAGLYR010000003.1, read on the forward strand.
ATCGAAGATGGAAGATCTTATGGATGCGGGTGCGCAGCGCGTTGTTTCTGGAGCGGACACACTGAACGGGGGGTTTTACCGGTCGTGGCACGTGGCGCCGGACAGTTTGACCGAAGGGCTGACTACACTCCGTGTGACGGTACTCTGGACGAGCGGAGGGACCGACAGGCGGGTCAACCTGAGCAGTACGATCGTGGACATGACCAAGTAAAGGAAGGCGATCCGCATGTGTGCGCAGAACTCATCATCGAAGCGTCTGTTGAAGATCGGTAGCGAATCGGGGTTTTCGCTGATGGAAACCATCGTGGCAGTCACGCTACTGGGGATTGTGGCTCTGGCGTTCTACCAGACGTACAACGAGAGTCAGCGGCACCTGGTCCGAGGCCAAGCGGTGATGGATATGCAACAGAATACGCGGATCGCTCTCGAGACGATCGCGGCCGAGCTGCGCTCTGCCCAGACGATCCATTCTCTCCAGTCCGATCGCATCACGTTCGTCTCGGATCTTTTCACACCCGGGCAGACCCGCGATATCCGCCTGGACACCGAGGATGTCGATCAGGACGGGAATCGGAGCGAGCTGCTGCTTACCCGTGAGCCCATGGACGACGGAACGCCGGGAACCCAGACGGACGAGATTGCGAGCTCAATCGGATCGGTCCAGCTGCGCTATCTGACTTCGCTGGACGGCACGGTCGAAGCGCAGTCCGTCGACCAGATCCGGCGTGTCGAGATTACGGTTACCGGGATGCTGTCCGAATCGTATGGAGACTCGACACGAATCAGCTTTCTGACCACGGTACGGCCCCGGAACCTTAGGCTACCGGACCCGCCGGATCCGGATGCCGAGGCACCGGCAGCTCCAACAGGCGTGGAGCTCACACCCTCCTGCGGTGTGCTCGATATCACGTGGGAAGCCAATACGGAAGATGATCTCGGTGGGTACCGGGTCTCTTACAAAACCGGCGCCAGTGGAGCTCCGTACGACGGCATGGGTGCGATCCAGGGATCGTCACCGATCTATGTGGCCACCGAGACGTTCCTCCAGCTTACAGGACTTGATCCATCGGAAGCTTACTACGTCGTCGTGACTGCGGTGGACGTGTCCGGCAACGAGAGTGGCTATTCTATCGAGCGAGTGGCGGTTCCCTATGACAACGCCCCTCCGCCGGTGCCGACGGGGGTTGCGGTCGAGGTGGGTGCCGACGACGCGCTGGTCGTTGCGTGGGATGAGAGTCCGAGTAGCGACATCGCATTCTACCGCGTGTACTACGACTCGGATGAAAGCGGCGCTCCGTACGCGTGGTGGGATTCGACCCGGATCATCCCTGCCCGTCTCGAGAATCTGTCGACGGGAACGACCTACTACATCGTCGTGACGGCCAGCGATGCCTGTGGTAACGAGAGTGGGTTCTCCAGCGAAGTCACGGGAGTACCGACCCCGTGCTCGGAAGATCACACACCGCCTGCCGTTCCGCAGGGAATCTCGGGTATTGCGGGCGACAGCAAGGCCACGCTGAGGTGGCAGGCCAACTCAGAACCGGACCTGCACACATACCGTCTTCTGTACGCCTCTGTCCATTCCGTAGACTCGGTGGAAGTGGGCTTGGGCACGAACTACACGCTGGAAGGTCTCACGAACGAGGTGGACTACGCATTCAGCGTGGTGGCTCTGGATGCCTGCGGAAACCGGAGCGGGGAATCGGCTCCGGTGACGCTGCGGCCCGTCTCCTGCGCCGGCGATGAGGTAGCCCCGCTGCCCCCGGCGGCCGTTGCAGTGGAGGATGCACGAGCTCCCACCGGAGATCAACTGTTGCTGTCGTGGGCACCGAGTCTGGAGGCGGACCTCGCCGGATACTTGGTCTACTGTGGCGGAGCACCCCGTTCATATGCAGATCCCATTGATGTGGGAGATGTGGTGACTCTTGTTCTGGGGGATCTGGTTCCGTGGGAGCGGTACTACGTGGCGGTCGCGGCTTACGACCGATGCGGAAACTGCAGTGGATTCTCGATCGAGGCCACCGGGGTTCCAACATTCGGTTGCGAGTGTAACCCGAACGTGGCGTTTGTAACGCCCGCGGATGGCGCCATCGTGGAGGACATCGTAGCACTGGTGGGCACCGTGTCGCCCTGCGCAGAACAGTCGATCATCAGGCTTGAGTTCTTGGTGAATGACTTTCCGGAGCGGGCGTGGATCGAGCCTCCGTTCGAACATCCGTGGGACACACGGCGCTGGCCGGACGGGTTCTACACGCTGGTGCTTCAGGCGACGGACGATATGGGCTGCCAGGGGCAGGACACGATTCATGTTCAGATCAACAACACGGGGGCGGGGCCCGGCTGTGTACGGGTAGATATCACCGAGCCGGTGTGGGTCTCGGGAATGTTTGACGAGGAAATCAATTTCGGCTTGGTGAACACCAGTGCCGTTGAGACGTGCGAACTGGTTTCGCTCAAGACGTGGTGGACGACCCAGAATCCGGAGATGTCGGTCGCGCGGCTCCACCGGATTGAAATCCCGCGGGGGATGGAGGTCTGGGATGCCGGTCTCGAAGTCGGGGCGGCAGTCACCAGTGGTGAGGAAGTGCTGCTGACGTCCACGGTGTCAATTACGGGTGGGTCGGGAGAAGACGTGCGCCTTTTCTTCTGGCACCAAGATGGGGATATGAATCCCGGGGGACGCATGAACATGCCAATGGGGCAGGTCCTGGTAAGTACCCAGGGAGTGGTCCAGCCCTCGCGTCTGTGCCCAGCGGATTCCTTCTACACAGGCTGTTTGATCAACGTGGCGAACCTGACGGTGTCCACGGGCAGAACCTATCAGACGGCCTATATCACGGTGGGAGACCATTACTACATCGACCGGAACTACTACGTCCAGGGGATCCCGAGCCAGTTCGAAGATCTGCTCTGGATCATGACAGCCAATGGGGACAAGTTTGAGGGGGCGGGGTATGCCCTGGAGTTTGACGTCGACCGGCGCGTTATCCTCTACGTGGCGTACGACTCACGAGACGTCCCGCCTCACTGGATTACCAGCGAATACACCCCTGTGGGCCTTTCCATCGATGTGTCCGATGTGGGTGCGGATGTGCTGGATCTCTGGGCCAGGGAATTCCCTGCGGGACACATCACGCTCTACGGTAACAGAGAAGCCGGCGCGGGCTCAGGAGTCAAGACTAACTACGTGGTTCTCCTGGATTGCCGGTAGATGGGATTACCGAGGAGGGATTAACATGTGCAACGACTTCGCACACCAGCGCGAGTGCAGAAGGCTGTGGAAGGATGAGAAGGGGATGGCCTTGGTCATCGCCCTCTCGCTCTTGGCGGCGATGAGCATGCTGGGAGCGCTCTATGTAGCCCTGTCGTCTACAGAGGGGCGCATCGCGGTGAACGAGAACCTCGCAGCCAAGGCGCTGATGATGGCCGAAAGCAGCTGGAACGTGGCCTACCGGGAGTTCTCGAACGTCAACTTCCACTACTACACACACAACGCGGATGGGAGCTTTCCACCGGCCGACGCTCTGACCTATGTGGCTACTCCGCACGTCGTTCTGGACGATTTGGAGAACAATGGCCTGAGCGACGAGAGGAACAACGGTGATTTTGTCTGGGAATGGCAACCGGGGAACGAACACATGTCTCTCTCCGGAGGGACCCTGCCGGAGTCCTTCCGATTTCGGATCTACCCGAGGACCGACAATGCGGGAGAAGACGAGCTCTTCCTGGAGTGCACAGGCCGCGTGGGGAACGCGACACGCACCATTCGCATCGGGCTTTTCAAGGAGTCGGGTTTCAAGTACGCGGTCTTTTCGGATGGAGACCTGGGAGAGTTCACGCGAGGCCGGGATCAGACGATAGCAGGTCCGATCCATGCAAACGGTGACATCTGCTTCCGTCCAGAGGCGGGGCAAACCTTGAGCCTGGACAGCGAATCGGTCACATGCACAGGGGAAATGATTCGGTCCCGGGATGTCTGGGGACGTCCGGCGCCCTCGGGATCGACTGTGGAAATCAAGGACGGAGACGGCGTTTACCAGGAGATGGACAACGGTGACCCGGGAGAGGCGTTTGACAGCGAGAACCCGGACTGGTTGGACTGTGATGAGACCAATGGGATCGAAGGTGCGCTGGAGAAGTGGGACGGCATCGTTCGGGATGGCCAGCTGGGAGGGCAGTATATCAAACCCCCGGACTTCGACGCGTTCAAGGTCGGAGGGTACTACGAGTGCCAATCAGGTCTGAGAATTCACGCGGCAGATTTCCAGACTGACGGGTCGGGTCTGGATATCACGGGTACCATTGCAGATGCAATCTACGAAGTGACGTTCTGGAATCCGAACTTGGACCAGTTCGTCATGGTGCAGGAGATTGACCTTGCGCTTCTCGCAGCTGCGGGTTGTTACCCGGCCAACGGGCTGATTTTCTCCGACCAGCCCGTTCGGCTCGTGAACGCCGGCGAGCTACAGGCACCGTTGACGGTCGTCGCAGACAACTCTATCTACACCAAGGGCAGCTTCAATGGCGTGGACAAGAAGCCTGCAGCGCTCGTGAGCACGGGCCGGGTCTGGCATCTCTCAGACAACTGGCGGGACGACGACGAGTATACCAAGGGATCGCTGGCCGGCCGCCAGGCCAGTGACGGAACGACCATCATCAATGCGGGCATCGTGGACGGCGCTCCTACGATCAACGAGGCAAACTGGGCGGACCTGGACGACGATGGGACCCCCGATGGATATTCGGGGGACGCGTGGGCCAACTCGGACTGGCTGCTTGAGGTCTGGGGTGGAGGACCGCAGCGAGTCCTGGTCAAGCGGGGCGCGGTCATCCACCTCCAGAAGGCGAACATGGCGGACGACCCCGAGAGCAATGTCGTTGACGAACCGGGAGAGATCGCGTGGCAGAAGCACAGCGCATACATGCCCCCGATTCGCGATTACGCATATGACCCCGACATTGCGAACCCGTGGTTCCAACCGCCGTTCACCCTGAACGTGGCCAAGATCTTCTCTTGGGAAGAAGTAATCCCGTAGGACTGCGTCGGACACAACCGACACACCGGCGAGAGGCAATTTGCACGAGGTCAAGAGCACAGGTTTGCAGAATGCAAGGATTGAGCGACAGAATGGTTGACCGTATGCGCGAGCGGAAGACTGGGAGATGTCGTTTATCCTCTGTATCGACAACGGCTTCGGCGGGGGGCACAAGGGCATGAGTCCATCTGGCTTTGTGGCACATATGTTGCAAGCAGCAGAGATGATCTTCCGGTGTGGGCTGCCGGGCGCAAAACACATCATGAGCGGAACTTGGTCGGAAAACTGGTCTGGTCGCTCGGCAGCCCCATCCTCCCTTGAGAAGGACTGACCATGTTCCTGGATAAGCTCAGACACATCATCACGCGCGGTCGGGGGGCTTCGGAGGAGAACGCTTCGGAAGAGACCCCGCCGAAGAAGCTCCTTCCGGATTTCCTCTCCCGCTTGACCCGGTTCACGTGGGTCAAGGAACTCAACGTCATCGCTCGCCTTGTGGCCCGGCGCCAGGCGCCTCACATGTACGGGGTGGATATCGGGTCGAGCAGTGTGAAGATCCTGAAACTCTCCAACGAGGGCGGAGAGCTCCAGGTAACGGCGGCTGCCGTTGCCGAGCTTCCCGAGGATGCCATCGTTGATGGGGAAGTGATGGACCACGATGCAGTCGTGGGCGCGATCGAGATGGCGATGGTGGAGCACGATCTGGAGCCGGGGATGGCGGTGGTGGGACTGAGCGGGCGGGCAGTGATCGTCAAGAGAATCTCGATGGAGAAGACGGATCCGGATCTGGCGCGGGAAACGCTGGCGTATGATGCGGCTGAGCACATACCGTTTGAGCCTGGCGAGGTCTGCCTGGATCTTCACATCTTCGAGCCTGCCCCGGAAGCGGAGATGATGGATGTTCTCCTGGTAGCGGCAAAGCGCCCGGTCGTGGAACTTCAGGCGGACATCCTGACAGCGGCGGGCCTCACGCCCGCCGTGATTGATGTGGATACCTTCGCCCTTTCCAACGCCTACCTCATGACTTGCGAGCCTGTAGAGAACGAGAATGTCGCCATTGTGAACATCGGCAACTATGTGACGAACATGGCCGTGATTCAGAATGGTTTTCCGTGGGTCATGCGTGATCTGGCGGTTGGCGTCAGCACATTCATGGAAAAGGTCATGGGGACGCTCGCCGCCGACAAAGCCCGGGCAAGGGATGTGCTGTTCGGCTCTCCGGAGAGAGGCGATGCGAGTCTGCCTGAGATCGTGGCCGAGGTTGGGGGAGAGCTCGTCAGTGAGATCGAGCGCTCCCTGGCGTTTGCCGATTCGGGTGGAGGAGGGGGGGACCTGACCAGGATGATACTGTCGGGGGGTGGGTGCCGTGTCGACGGGCTCAAGGACTTCCTGGCAGAACGGCTCGGGATTCCTGTCGAGATAGCGGATCCCTTCCGGGTTTTTAAATGGAGTGACGAGGTGCTCCTGGAGGAGCTGGCGGAAGATATCGCGCCCCGGTTCATGATCGCCACGGGTCTCGCGTTGAGAGGAGTGCAGGGCTAGCGTGTTCCGGATCAACTTGCTCCCAGAGGAAGCCCGTCCCTCAATGGGCGGAGGACTCCGCGTTCGACGGGGAGTCATCCTGTGCCTGGGCATACTGGGAATCGTCTTGGTTTCGGTCGTAGGGACGGCAAGCTGGCAAGCCAGGGCGATTGGCAAACTGGAGGTCCAGGCTGCGGATCTCCGGAGCGAAGCAGAACGCTACGAGCCGCAGATCAACATCGTCAAACAACTGCGCTCCAAGAAGGCGGCTGTGGAAAAACGACTGGATGTGATCCTGCAGCTGGACCGCGACCGGTCCCTGAGAATCACGGCGATGGACGAGCTTTCGAGCGCTCTTCCGGACTACATGTGGCTGACCGGTTTCATTGAGTCGGAGGGCGGAGTCGCCATTGATGGTGTGGCTTTCTCCTCGCTGGCAGTGTTCGAGTTCATGGAGAATCTGGAGTCGATGTCCCGGTTTGAGGCTGTCCGGCTGAAGAACCTGAAGCGAGCAGAAATAGAAGAGGGCAAGATTGTGCGGTTCACGCTGACCACGATGCTGGTAGGGGGATAGGGACACAGTGACTGTCGATATCAAGGACCCATTTGTTCAGAAAGCCGCTCTGGCGGGGCTTGGTTTGGCCGGTCTGCTGTATCTCTATTTCGGAACGGCCGTCGTGCCTTTTTGCTACAGGCCACAGGTCGCAGCCGCGCAGGAGATCCGGGAGACTGTTAATCGGCTGAGCGGCGATCTTGCGCGGGCGAAGGCGACGGCAGAGGGACTCAAGTCTCTCGAATCTCAGTATGCCAGACTGGAGCGAGACTGGAAGCGCGCTCAGGACATGCTGCCCGAGAAAAGCGAGATCCCAAGGTTCCTGGCAGGCGTGACTCGCTCGGGTCTGGACTGTGGTCTTGAAGTGCGCTTGTTCGAGCCGAAGAAAACCGTCGGTCACGGATTTTTCACGGAGAGTCCAGTGGCGATGAAGGTCGCCGGTCAGTATCACCAGGTCGGGGAGTTCCTGGCGCGCGTTTCCAGCCTGCCAAGGCTCGTCAACGTGGACCGGCTCCAGATTCGAGAGCAGATGGGCGTGGATGACGGGGACCACACGGTGGAGATGGAACTGATTCTGTCGGCGTACTACCTCGAGGATGATATGCGGGTTGGCGGCGGTGCGGTCGCGCCGACATCGGAGCCGGCGGTGCAGAAGCGCGGAGAGGAACACTAGGCTGATGATCGGACGGAGCATGCACACTCGCTGGATGTACATAGCTGGAATCGTCGCTCTGTGCATGATGGGATGCGTTGTGGGCCTTTCGCGGGTAGACGTCGGCCGGTGTGGGAAGTGGGTTGTCTCCAGCGCGATCGGTTTCTTCGCCCGGCAGGAAGTTTCGCCCGATTCGGGAGGATGGGCCGTTGCGGAGCCTGCGCGGGCCTCAGAGCTTCCTTCCCTGTTCCAGATGGCAAAGGTCGAGAACAAGAAGAAAGCGGCCGAGACTGGTCTGAAGATCCTCTCGGGTCAAACGCAGGCGATCATTGATTCCCAGGTTGACTCTCAGGAAGAGCCTGCGGTTGAGCCTGCGGTTGAGCCTGCGGTTGAGCCTGCGGTTGAGCCTGCGGTCGAGCCTGCGGTCGAGACGGAGAATGCGCCGGAGCAGGTCAGGGAGGCGCGGCAGAGTTTCGTGAAAGGGCTGGATCAGCTCAAAGATCAGTTCCGGAGATCGGAGGAGTCCGAAGATGACGGGGAGACCGTGGGCATATCTTCCCGGCCGCCGCTGGAGTTGTCCGTGGGGGAGCAGCCCGCAGGACCGCAGCAGGCTGCAGTCCGGCGATCCGCTGATCCCCTGCGAGCGAAGTTCAGCTACGGCGCTCACGGGCGGAGGGATCCATTCCGGGCCCTCATTTCCAGGAGTGACGGAACAGAGCGTACGGGCAGGTTGAATCTGGACGAAGCCCGGCTCGTGGGCATCCTCTGGGGAGGCAAGAGCGATCTGGTGCTGCTCGAGGGCCCTGGCGGAGTCTCTTGTTGCTTGAAGAAAGGTGATCGTGTCCAGGACGGGCGTTTGGAGACAATTCGATCGAATTCGGTTGTCTTCAGCCGTTTCCGCTTTGGTCGAGCAGAGACGGTGGTTCTCGAACTGGAACAACAGAAGGCCGGTGGCTCATGATGAGAGGACAACACCGAGATATGAGGTTCTGTGCAGCTACGATTGCAACCATCCTGGTCGGAACAGTTCTTGTGCCGGGCGCAGCGTTGTGCCTGGCGGGCAATGTCAGCGTGGTTTCGGACGTCCGGGTGGATCAGAGGGCCGAGGGCACGTGCATCTTCCTCCAATCGGATGGTCCGTTGAAGTATGTTGACTTCACTCTGCCTGGGCCGGACCGCATTGTGGTTGACTGCTTCGACACGCACCGCCGGACGTCCAGGGAGCGATGGGACGCTCCCGAGGGCTCGGGGATTCGCGCGATCAGGGTGAGCCAGTATCGTGTAGAGCCCAGGCCGGTCACGCGCATGGTTATTGATCTGGGCCACCGGGCACCCTATATCGTCAAACCCCTGGAGAACGGGCTGCTTCTGATCGTGAATCCGGTGGAGGCGATGGAGGCGGCTGCCAAACCGATCCCGCGCCCGCTGTCGGGAAAGGACAGGCCCCAGGCCAGGAGGTTTGGACCCGATCAGTCACCCGCCCCGACGGTGGCTCCGGCGCCGGAAGTCCGGGACGATCTTATTACCCTGGAGTTCCAGAACGCGGATATCCAGACCGTGCTGCGGAGTTTCAGCGATTACGGTGGCGTGAACATCATCTGGGGACCGGAAGTGAAGGGTGCGGTCACTGTCCATCTCGAGAACGTGCCATGGCGAGAGGCGCTGGGTATTGTTCTGCGGGCCCATTCCCTGTCCTCGGTGGAGGAAAACGGCATCATCCGGGTCGGGGGCTCCCAGACGATGGAAAACGAGGAAATCACGAGGCACGCGGCGGCCCGAAAGAAAGAGGAGCTGCAAGCGCTCCAAACCAGCATCGTGCGCGTGAAGTTTGCCAATGCCGAGGAGCTCTTGGAGCCCTTGAGAAGAATTCTGGGACCCCGGGGCTCCATTGATGTTGAGACGAGGACGAACGCCATCCTGGTGACGGACATCGCGAAGGTTGTGACGCGTATTGAGAATCTCGTCGCCGAGCTGGATACGCGAACGCCGCAGGTGGAGATCAACGCGAAAATCGTGGATGTCGATGCCTCGGTGAGCCGCGACCTGGGAATTGACTGGACGGCCCTCGAGCTCATGGTTCCCTCGATCAGCGCGGAGGGGCGGGTTGACGTCTCCGCCGGTCTCATGACTCCCGTCGGGCAATTCACGGTCGGGAAGATCGAAGGTCCCAACGGCAAGCTGGAGATGACCCTGACCGCTCTGGAAAGGGAAAACAAGGCCAACATCATCTCGAACCCGAGGATCCGGACCCTGGACAACATGGAAGCCAGGATCCTTGTAGGGAAGAAAATCCCTCTCATCGTGTCTGACGAGGCGGGAAATCCCATCACCGAGATGACTACCATAGGGATCCAGATGACGGTCACGCCCCATATCAACGCCGATGGACAAATCACCCTGGACCTGCATCCGGAAGTGAGTGATCTGGCCTCGCAGTCCACGGTCCAGGGTGGCATCATCATTCTGACCAGCGAGGCCCGAACACGGGTCATGGTCAAGGATGGGGAGACGGTTGTTATCGGGGGTCTCATTCGCAACAACGAGACGGAATACACCACGGGGGTCCCGTTTCTGAGAAGTCTTCCCCTGGTGGGGCGGTTCTTCCGGTCGACGAGCACGTCCATTGAAAAACGTGAGCTTCTGATCTTTGTCACACCGCGCATTGTGGAGTAGACAGACGGATCTTTGTCACACCGCGCATTGTGGAGTAGACAGACGGAGTTAACCATGAGAGCAAGAGCCTGGAAAGACGGAAATGGATGTCCGGTGGTCCCGGCAGGCAGAACAGGCCGTGTGACGGTGGTTATGTTGCTGGGTCTCTCGGCAGGGCTTGGCCTCTGGATGGGGTGCGCGGAGGAACCGGTGAGTCCTTCGGCACCGCCCTTTGAGCCGAGCTACTTCATCGAGTCGGTATCGGCCTCGCCCGGGCAGGTGGGAGTCGGAGGGTCGAGCTCCACCATCTCCGCCCTGGTGGTGGACAGGGATGGGAATCCGGCCGAAGGCGTTGCGGTTGTTTTCGACGCTGAAAGCTGGGGAACAATCGTTGGGGAAGCTGTGACGGACTCCAGCGGTGTGGCCACAGCGGTGTTCACGTCGGGCCAGAGCGAAGGATTGGCCAAGATCATAGCCCACGTGGGAGCTTTTTCCAGGAGCACGGTGGTGCTGGTTGGGCAGGGAAGTCTGGAGGCTTCGCCCTCGATCCTGCTGGCCAATGGACTCGAGACGAGCCTGATTACAGCCAAGGTGATTAACGCGATAGGCCGTGCGGATTCCGGAACTGTGGTCGCGTTTCAGACAACGGCGGGCAGCATTACCCCGCGGGGAGTCGCCGACGCGGCTGGTGTGGTCATGGCAACACTCACTGGCCCCGCCAGCAGGGAGGATATTTCGGCCGTTGTGACGGCTACCGTGGAGAGCGGCGATCCGCAGAGCCAGAATGATGCCTTTGGAATCACACTCGTGACTTTCAAGGGGATCACGTTGGAGGTCGGAGCCTCGCCACTTACCATTCCGGCGGATGGGAGCTCGCAGAGCACGCTGACGGCGGTTCTCAAGGAGACGTCATCCATGATTCCCATTGCCGGGGAGGCTGTGCGCTTTGCCTCGGACAAGGGAGTTGTGGTCGGCGAAGCCGAGACGGACGAACGTGGACACGGCATCGGTACATTGACCAGCTCTATGGAGCCGGGTGCGGTTCGCGTGATCGCCAGCTACGGCAATACTCTCGCGGACACGGTTGAGGTCGTTTTCTCGAGTCTGGCTCTGAGCCTGTCGGCGGAGCCCCCGACGGTGAGAGGAGATGGCGTCAGCCAGGTAGAGGTGAGAGCGGTTCTCAAGGATCTCACCGGCGAGGCGCTGCCGCAGCGCATCGTGGGGTTCGATACGAATGTCGGGTTAGTGACCGCCAGCGACACAACGAACAGCTCGGGCCTGACGATGGCGACATTCACGGCGCCGGCCGTTGCCAGGGACACGACCGCGATCATCAGTGTTTCCAGTCTCGGTGTAGTCTCGACGTTGGAGATCCCGGTGCGGGGCCTGAGTCTGGTTCTGACAGCAGAGCCGGCAACGCTGGTCGCCGATGGAAGCTCCCAATCCGAAGTCCGTGTGACCCTGCGGGAAGCGACCTCCGGTGAACCCATTCCCAGTGAGGTCGTCTGGCTGGAGACGAACCTGGGATCAGTGGATTCCATGGCGGTGACCAACTCGGAGGGAGTCGCGGCTGCGACCTTCCACGGCGGACCGTACACGGGCACTGCTACAATCCGCGCTGAGTACGGCGGTGGAGTCGTCTCAACGGCGATGGTGGAAGTTGTGGAGGTGGAGATTGCCTCTATTGTGCTCAGTGCGCGGCCCGGCGCCATCTATGCCAACGGCTGGAGCAATGCTCACGTACTGGCCTTTGTGAAGGACAGCGGCAATCGGGCGGTCCCGGACGGTCTGATTGTCAAGTTCTACACGTCGTCGGGGCTGATCACAGCTCAGGCGCTGACGGAGAGTGGTATCGCGAACGCTGTTCTGACCAGCGGCACCGGAGTGGAATCCGGCGTCGAGGTTGTTGCGGTTTGCCAGGGGATGTCGGACACGACGCATGTGGATTTCATCCCCGGCGTTGCGGCGTCGATGGAGCTGTCTGTCATGCCCGACTCGATCCCGGCCGATGGGTCGACGACGGCGAGCCTGATTGCCACAGTCCAGGATTCCATCGGGCATCCGGTCAAGGACAAAACCCTCGTAACGTTTATGATCGTGGTGGACCTGGCCGACACATCTGCTGCGGATACTGTGATTGTCAGCTCGACGACGACCAACGGCATAGCGTCCACTTCCTACACAGCGGCTACGCATGCCGGTCTGGCCATTATCAAAGCGACTGTGGGAGATGTATCGGCCGATGCAACCCTTGTGCTCACGGCATCAGGGGTGTCGAGCATTGTGCTCTCCAGCAACCGCCCGTCCATCACGGTTCAAGGGGTCGGAGGGATCGAGACGGCCACGGTCACCGCGGAGGTGCGCGACAAGAATGGCAACCCCGTGGCAGAAGGAACTGAGGTGGGATTCTCCATCATCAGCGGTCCGGGAGGACCGACTGAAGAGAATCTCAACAACCAGGGATGGGGGCCGGTTGAGATCCCCACCGCTAACGGGAGAGCCTCGGTTACGCTGAGCGCGGGTACTGAATCCGGGATTGTGGGGCTCCTGGCAACGTGTGGTGGAGTGGAGGCGCAGGACGCCGAGATCACCATCGACTCCGGACCACCCGACACCCTGATGACGTCGGTGAACCTGGGTCTCGTGTCAGAGGGTGGAGACGGCATCTACAGCCTGATTGTCGCCACGATAGTCAGGGACCAGTACGGCAACCCCGTGGAGAACGGGAATGCGGTGTACTACGACATAGGAACAGGTGAACCTCATGTGATGATCGAGGGTAACGCTCACACGGGCAACGACATCGACTGCAACCAGACGTGGCCGGCTCCTGCGATGAAGGGAGTGGCCCGGACGTGCCTGTCCTTCACCAGCGAAGCCATCTTCGAGAATGTGCGGGTCTACGCGCACGCGTTCAACGGCCAGCGCGAGATCAGCACATATCTGGACATAGGGCTTCCGCTGTTTGGCGGCGAGATTCTGATCACGGCAAGCCCGAGATCCTTGGGGAACGGGATTTTCTCATCCGTCGTGATCGTGTCCCTGACGGACAAGTACGATCACTTTATCGACAGTGGCGTGATCGACTTCTACCTGGATACAGGCCGTGCGATCTGCGAGCCGTGGACGGTCGTGACCGACGAGAGCGGAACGGCCTTCACAACGGTGACGGTCCCGGGCGGCGAGGAGGAATCCGGGTTGGTCTTCGCCGTGATCGCCAGGCTCAGAGGAACGAGCCTGGAAACATCGGTCGATCTGAAAGTCGACTAGCGCAGCTTGGCGCACGTGATGTGCGGCGGCGCGCTCAAGGAGTTGTAGGGATGAAACGCCTGCTGGCAGTCATGATGTCCGGTTTCCTGGTTTACGCTGTTCCGGCCGGGGCCGTTGTGGTTGGAAACCCTTCCGGGGTCATGGGAAAGGGAGAGATTTCCCTGGGGCTGGAGAGCGAACGGTTCGAGGACGTCTTCGACACCGACGAGGTCTGCTCCCAGCGCTACTTGGCCAAGATGAGCTACGGTCTCACCGGATTCATGGACGTGTTTGCCAGGATTGGAAGCGGCGCACTGAATGTGATGCCCGAGGGTTCCGCTGCCGGATCGGGATTTACCGGGGATTCGCGGATGGCTCTGGGTGGAGGCGTACGCGCGGAGACCGCCAGGGTTTCCGGCCTCGGGGGATGCAGATTCTTCACGACAGTTCAGTGGCTCCAGTTCAACTCTGCAGGAGAGTTTCTCCGCGAGCTGAGGCACAAGGACTACACGTGGGAGGAACGCCTTGAAACCTCCTACCGGTGGAGGGAAATCGGCGCCGCGTTTGGTATGAGCCGGGCGTTCAAGAAAGTGGCGATCCATGGAGGGTTGGCCTTCACAAGAATAAACGGGGACGTGCACCGTAACCAGTACGTTCTCTCGGAGAGTGGTTCGGTGAAGGTCGGAGAGGGCAGCGAGTATTTCACCGAAGGGCCGGGCAGCGGGCTGTTCTTCGGCTTCGACATCCCCCTGTCGGGAACGCTCCGATTCAGCACGGAATACCAGCTCAATGATCGGAACCACGGGACTCTGTCTTTGGGAATTAGTGAGACTATGGACTAGGAGCAGTACCTAGTCCGTAGTCCCTGGTTCACGGAGAAGAGCATCGTAGGGGCGACCCGGTGGGTCGCCCTTCTTGCGTGGGTTGAAGCCCCCGGGCGGAGTTTCTTCCCTTGACACACGCTCCTGTCACTGCTACACATAGGTGTGATTCCCGCTGGTTGCCTTCAGAACTGTGCGGTTGGGTGTGGGTGGTGGGGTTCCTCTTGGGGTGGTCCTGGGTATGATCCGAATTACGGGCGGGACGCTGCGCGGGCGAAAACTCAAGACCCTCGATGGAAGCTGCTCGCGACCAACCCTCTCCCGAGTCCGGGAAGCCATCTTCAACATTCTGGGACAGACAGTCCGAAGTGTGACGTTCGTCGACCTCTTCTCGGGGGTGGGGACGATGGGGATCGAGGCCCTGAGCCGCGGCGCGGAAGCAGCTATCTTTGTGGAGCACGATGCCCGTTGCGCGAGTATACTCAGCAAGAACCTGGAAACTCTGGGTCTTGGGCGCCGAGCGACGGTGGTCATCGCGGATGTGTCGGACTGGGTTCGGGGACCATCCTGGGACGCGGACATTGTATTTGTCGATCCTCCCTACGGCTTGGGGCTCGCCGATGGAACTCTGGAGCTTCTGGGACGGAGTGGGGACAAGCGGCTCGACTGTGTGCTTGTGCAGCACGAGCCGAAGCTCACCCTGCCGCAGGAAGCAGGAATACTCCGGCAGGTCCGGTCCGGACGATATGGGGATACGGTGGTCGATGTCTACGAACCGGCGACGGTGGGGGCGCCGTGAGAGGAAGGATTTGCCATGAAGCTGCTGCTTTACCCCGGCACCTTTGACCCTGTGACCGAGGGGCACGTCGACTTGATGAGGCGAGGCCTGAACCTGTCCGATCGAGTTCTGGTCGCGGTGGCCGACAGCAAGAGCAAGGACCCCTTCTTCAGTCTGGAGGAGCGGGTAGCGATGATTCGGGAAGTGACCCGGGAGATGAAGAACATTGACGTGGAACCCTTCTCCGGGCTGGTGGTGAATCTGGCCAGGGCAAGAAACGCCGGCGCGATCCTGCGGGGTCTCCGGGCGGTATCGGACTTCGAGTATGAATTCCAGATGGCCCTTATGAACCGGCAGCTGGACCAAGAGGTGGAAACGATGTTCCTGATGCCCAGCGCGCGATACACATACCTGAGCGCTTCCATGATCCGGGATGTGGCGCAGATGGGTGGTGATGTCAGCACGATGGTTCCCCCGGAAGTTCACAAGAGGTTGAGGAAGAAGCTCGCGACATAGTCGGCGGAAGTGCGAGGGCGCGAGAGTGCGAGGGCGCGAAAGGATGAGAGGGCGTGATAAGTCGGGCGTTCGTCAGGGAACTCAAGCGTGCGGTTGGATCTGACCTCATTCTGGACAAGGTGGAGGATCGCACCTGCTATGGCTTCGACGCTACGGGGATCTTCCAGCTCCCCGATGTCGTAGTCTGTCCGACGCGGCCGGAACACGTGGTGTACGTGGTTCGGCTTGCGCGCCGGGAAGGATTGCCGATTACGCCCCGCGGTGCGGGGACGGGGTACAGTGGGGGAGCCGTTCCCGTCCGACGGGGAATTGTCCTGGCCATGGAGCGGATGAACCGGATCGAGAGCGTTAGCCGGGCCGATGGTGTGGCGGTCGTAGAGGCCGGGGTTGTCAATGGGGTTCTGCAGCAGGCTGCGTTGCGGGCTGGACTGTTCTACCCTCCGGATCCCGCCAGCTGCGAGTTCTCCACTCTGGGAGGAAACATCGCGGAGTGCGCCGGGGGACCGCGGGCTCTCAAGTACGGAGTCACGCGCGACTACGTCGCCGGGTTAGAGTTCGTCACGCCTGAAGGCGCGCTGGTACGATGCGGCGTGTTGGCGGAAGGATCACTGGCGCCGTACGACTTGGCGGGAATTCTGTCCGCTTCGGAGGGAACGCTTGGCGTCATCACGAGGTGCGCGCTCCGGGTGATTCCCGAGCCGCCCCATTATCGCACGCTGCTGTTCTCGTTCAGCAGGCTGTCAGAGGCTGCTGAGGCCGTTGTCCTGTTGACATCGGCGAACGTGGTGCCCTCCGTGGTGGAGCTGGTAGATGAGAGTTGTCTCAAGGCGGTCCGATCGGCAGGGACTTCGGATCTGCCGATCGGGGAGGGTCAGCTTCTGCTCGTGGAGGTGGACGGGGAGGAAGAGGAGGTGGAGGACACCGCTCGACGGGTTGAGAGGGTCGCGGAAAAGGCGGGATGCACCGGGCACTGGACCTCTTCCAGCGAGAGCGAGAGGGAGAATATCTGGTCGATGCGGAGAGCCATCTCGCCGGCCCTGGCGAAGCTGTCGCCTACCAAGGTCAACGAGGATGTGTGCGTACCCCGGAGCCAGCTATCGCGACTTGTCGGGAGGATTGAAAGCCTGTCCCGAGAGCACGATCTTCTGATTCCTGTTTTTGGTCATGCAGGGGATGGAAACCTCCACGTCAACTTCATGGTGGACCGGAACAAGGCGGAGCAGATGACGCGGGCAGAGCGCGCTGTCGAGGGTCTGCTCAGGGCCACACTGGATCTGGGGGGAACCCTCAGTGGAGAGCACGGCATCGGTCTCAGCAAGGCGCCCTTCCTGGAGTGGGAGATGGGCCGCTCCGGCCTCCGGCTGATGCATGACGTCAAGGGGGCCGTGGATCCGGAGAATCTCCTGAATCCGGGGAAGGTGGGGCCCGATGGGGCAACAGGGGGAGGGAGCGAGGGCGCGAGGACCTCGAAATGTTCGTAGACGAAGCCGTCATTGAAATTTCCTCTGGTGCGGGTGGAAACGGATGCGTCAGTTTCCGGAGGGAGAAGTTTGCCCCCAAGGGAGGACCGGATGGTGGCGATGGGGGAAACGGCGGGCGGGTAATTGTCAAGGTTGTGCCACAGATCCGAACGCTGGTCGACTTCCGGTTCCGAAAAGCATTCCGGGCGGGGCGCGGCAGGCACGGTCAGGGGAACAACAAGACGGGACGCCAGGGACGTGATGTGACAATCCGTGTGCCGCGGGGGACGGTTATGAAGGACTCCCGCGGGCGGGTTCTGGCGGATCTGGTTGAACCGGGGGAGAAGCGGGTTCTTCTTCAGGGGGGCCGGGGGGGGCGCGGTAACGCCCGTTTTGCCACCTCTACAAACCAGGCGCCCCGCCGTGCAGACCCAGGACGGCCCGCCACGACTCTTCAGTTGCATCTTGAACTGAAACTGTTGGGGGATGTCGGCCTGGTGGGTTTGCCGAACGCCGGGAAGTCCACGATTCTGGCGCGGGTGTCCTCGGCGCGGCCCAAGGTTGCAGCGTATCCTTTCACAACCCTGGCTCCGTGGCTGGGTGTGGTGCGTATGGACGCGGAGCGCAGTTTCGTGATGGTCGACCTGCCTGGGCTCATCGAGGGGGCCCACGCGGGAAAAGGCCTGGGACATGTGTTCCTGAGGCATATTGAGCGGACCCGTGTATTGGTGTTGGTGATCGATGTTCTCGCCGGTGAGGTGGAGGACGGGTATCAGGCCCTGATGGAGGAACTGAGATCCTACAGCCCTGCGCTGGTGGAAAAACCCAGGGTAGTGGCTCTGAACAAGATCGATCTGCTGGGAGAGGCGGCGGTGGATGTCACCCTTCCTGATGAGACCTTCTGGATCTCGGGTCTCACGGGGAAGGGTGTCCGGGAAATGCTGTGGCGGCTGTTGGATCTGGTGCTCCAGCAGGACAAAGAGGCTCCGGATTTCAATGAAGACGACGGGCATGAGACCGAGGGGGAGATGGGATAGCGTGGAGTGGACGCGGGTCGGTCGTGGCTTGCACTCAGCCTGATTCCGGGTTTTGGCGGGCGCGTTGGGAAAATGCTCCTGGAAGCCTTCGGGTCTCCCGACCGGATTCTGAACGCCGACCGGGTGAACCTGGAGGCGGTTCACGGGATTGGATCCAAACTCTCGCTGGCTATCCGCAAGGGCGCGGACAACGGACGCCTCCAGGAGGAAATCTGCAACCTGGAGCAGGCCGGGGCCGTGCTACTGGGAATGGGGGATGAGAGATACCCCTGGGCCTTGGGAAAGATCCACGATCCGCCGCCGGTTCTGTACCTCTTGGGACAGCTGTTGGAGCTGGAGAAGCCGCGGGTTGCCGTGGTGGGAACGCGGCGTCCGACCGATAGCGGTCTGGCCTTTGCCCGGGAGCTGGCCCGGGACCTGGCCCTGGCGGGAGTGGAGGTGGTGAGTGGCCTGGCCTATGGAATTGACTCGGCTGCGCACATGGGGGCGCTGGAGGGCCAGGGGACCACGGTAGCGGTTCTGGGATGTGGTGTGGATGTACTGTACCCGCGCCGACGGGGGGAACTGAGGGATCGGATACAGGAAAAAGGCACGCTGGTGTCTGAGTTCCCCATGCGCACCACACCGCTCCCGGAGTATTTCCCGCGGCGAAACCGGATCATCAGCGGGCTATCTTCGGTGGTTGTTGTCGTGGAGGCGGCGAGCCGGAGTGGCGCTTTGCTGACGGCGGATCTGGCCCTTGAGCAGGGGCGTGAGGTGATGGCCGTGCCGGGATACCCGAAATCCCGGTTGTCGGAAGGTCCCAATCGTCTGCTGCAGGAAGGAGCCAAGCTGGTGCTCTCGGCCGAGGACGTGCTCGAAGAACTGCCCGTTCTCAGGATGGAGAGAGATGCTGCTGTGCCGCCCGTTCCGCGGCCGCCGGAGCCGGAAGGAGTTGAGGAGCGGAAGATTCTTGGGGCTGTGCGTTCCGGCGCGAGGTTGGTGGATGAGATTGCGCAAGCGACGGGCTTCGATGTCTCGGTGATTCTCAACAGGCTGTTGGGGATGGAACTCCGGGGACTGGTCAGAAGGATTGGTGGCGCCCGGTATGAACAGGTTGCACATTGAACTGGAAGGTGTTCTCACACAAGATTGAGTACGCCGCCGTGCAAGGAATAGCGGTGGCCGCGCGCGCGTTGCCTCTCCGTCTGGGGCTTGCCTACGGGGCGTTCCTCGGATGGCTTGTGTTCGATGTCTTCCGGGTTCGCCGTCGGGTGACTCTGGACAATCTGCGTAATGCTCTGGGGGAGCAGACCCCGGAAAAAGAGAGAGTTGGGATCGGGCGGCGGACATACATGAACTTCGGACGGTTCATGATAGAATTCTGCCGGTTTCCGCTCCTGTCGGCGGACAACATCGGATCGCTGGTGGAATTCCGCGGCATCGAGCACCTCGAGCAGGCACTGGAACGGGGCAAGGGAGTTATCATCCTGTCACCCCACTTCGGCAATTGGGAACTCCTTGGAGTCGGGCTCAAACTCATCGGCTACAGGATGAATTTCCTGGTGGGGGAGCAGCACAACAAGGCTGTGGACAGTCTGATGAACCAGCTTCGCCTCTCTACAGGTGTGGGCATCATCCCGAAGGGCTATGCTCTCCGGGGCGTAATCCAGGCGCTGAGGGGAAACGAGCTGGTGGGCCTTCTGGCGGATCAGGACGCAAGGGGCAGCGGGTGCTTCGTGGAGTACTTCGGGCGGCCGACCTCCACACCGCGGGGGCCGGCCAGTTTTGCCCTCAAGACGGGAGCTGTCATCCTCCCCTGTTTCATACTCCGCAAGCCGGGCGGCCGGCATGAAGTCGTTCTGGAGAAACCCATCGACCCTGTTCCCGGTGACGACCGCGAGGAAGACGTACGCAAGTACACCCAGGCACATGTGAGCGTGCTGGAGCGCTACGTCCGCATGTACCCCGACCACTGGTTCTGGCCTCATCGGCGCTGGAAGACCAAACCACCGCCACCCCCAATCTGACTTAGAACCCTATGTTGTCCCTCGCATCGTCCGGCCCGGCTTTCCGGATGGCCCCGTACTTGTCTTCGAAAGCCTTGATGTTCTTCTCCAGCAGATCAAGGAGAGCCTTCGCGTGCTGGGGCGTTGTGATGACCCGGGAGTAGATCTTTGCCTTCTGCGCTCCGGGCACAATGCGGGCGAAGTCGATGATGAACTCGGCTGGTGAATGGGTTATAAGGGCGAGGTTGGAATAGATACCTTCGGATTCCTTTTCCCCCAGCTCGATCTGGAGGGGGCGTCTCTGCTTTTCCATCTCCATGTCCTCCAAGGTTGGTGACTTCCGCCGGGTTACCGGACAATGGCAATCTTGCCGGTGGACCGCTTTTCTCCGTTATCGACGACGACGAAATAGACACCGGCCGCCACGTGTTCGCCATCTCTGTTCTTCCCGTCCCACCGCGCATAGCCTCCCGCGTCGGAGACGTCGGGGGGCTGGTTGAGAACGCGGATGAGTGCTCCGGACAGGTTATAGATGCACACCCGGAGACGCCGGGGTTCAGCGCCGGGTTTGTAGGTGATGTGCAGGTCTTCGGCCCCGTCTCCTATGAGCCATGGGTTGGGTCGGATGTCGAGGTCCTCGGCCGTCTGGATTTCCCCGCGCGAGATGGTGGCTCGCATCCAGTCCGCTCCTGCGGCATGGATTCCTGTCACGGATACGCCGCTGGGGGTCCCGCCGTAGAGATTGCTGGAGGGAGTGGATGAAGGGCCCAACTCCTGCCCTGGCTGCCAGAGATCTCCTGGAGCCCCGGTGCCCAGTTCGGTCAAGCCTCCGCCATCGGCCTGCACCACGGAAACGAGCAGGCGATCCATCCGGTTGTTGTCCACCTGGGATTCGTCGACGTGGAGAATCAGAAACCCCTCCGCTTCCGCTCCCGCGGTGGCAAAGATCTCCGTGTCGTAGCCCAGGAGCTGCCGGTTCTCCATGAGGAAGTACTCGCCCGTACCCGTTGCCGACCTGGTCCAGTCCACGCCGTTGGGATTGTCGAGGATGCGGTAGGCGATGGGCTCATTCTCCACAGGTGGGAGCACGACCGAGTAGGTCTGGAAAGGCGGCGGGTCGGTAATCGAGTCAATGGCTCTGGGCTCTATCCATCCCAGAAACCATTTGCACCAGGTGCTCAGATGCGACGGCCGGCTTCCCACAGGCCATCCGCTCCATCCGCCGTAGTCCATCAGGCAGAATCGGCCGAGCCGCGACTCCATGCTGGTCGTGTTGTAGAAATCCGGCAGACCCAGAGTGTGCCCAAACTCGTGGCAGAAGACTCCGAGTCGGCCGTCCTCGGGATTGAGAGTGTAGATATCGGCCTCCACTCCATCCACCGCGACGGGGAGCAGGTGGCCGGCCATGATCTCCAGGTAGTCCCGGAGGCTGGATTGGTGGGACCAGATCTGGTCGGCCGACGGCTGGCAGCTCTGGAATTCCGCACCGCAGCCGGCGTGGACCACAATGATGGCATCTACTTTGCCGTCGTGATCGTTGTCAAACTCGCTGAAATCCAGGTGGGCATCCGCCAGCTCCACGGCTTCCTTGACCAGCCCCCACACGTTCCGGGGGGGTAGTGGGCCGGTGGCCGCGGCGGCCGATGTGTCGAATCCGTGGTCGTCCGCTGTTCCGGAGATGCCATCCTGGTTCACGTAGTGGCCGTTGTAGGAATAGGCGCTGCGAAGCCAAGGAGTTACGGTTCCCCGGACGTCAAATGCACCGTACGAGCTCTCCTTATAGTAGTCGTACAGGCTGAGCGCTCCCGCAGCGCGTTCGAAGAGCAGGGTCTCAAAGTGGGACGGGGGATACTGGAGGGTATCCGCCGGGCGGTCCACGAAATCGATCAGAATGACGGGGACATGAAACACCCCTTGGGCAGGCGCCCGTTCCTTCAGTGTTGTCCCCTGATGCGGGGCTACAATCTCAAGGATGGCCGAGAGCTGCGCCGGGTCTTTGAACCGGCGCTGGAGCTCGCCCGGGGGATATGGAGGTATAGCCTCCGCCGGAAAGCCGCTGCCGAACCCCAAGATCATTGCGGTTGTGAGAATGCAGACACTGTGTCGAGTCATTATATCCTGATATGTAGAGAAGAGATATCCATCATTCGTCCCCATGAATCTAGGCCTCCGGGTTGGGCAAGTCAAGCCAAATGGCCAGCCTGCATTTCTCACCAGGTTTCT
>JAGLYR010000030.1 GCA_023132135.1 Candidatus Eiseniibacteriota bacterium
CCGGCTGTCGGGATCACAAGATGCCCTGGTGGAACTCCAGCCGTTTCCTAATCGAGATTTCGACCAGGATCGAGTGATCGGGGAATATCTCGACAGGGCGGCCTAAGGTGGGAACAGAACGGGGGTTTTTCAACGGCCCCGATGACCCCCGATTCCGAAGTGAGAGAGGATGCTCTTCTGAGGTACCTTAGTGGGGTGAGTGGATCTCCCGTGTTTCGCGAAAGGCAGCTGTCTGGAGTTTCGTATCCTGAGCTTGTCGGTATTGCTTCTAACTTCTTTCCTGACACTGATGTCCTATTTGCGCGGCTAGCCGGGTTAGTCAAGGAGGACGGCAAGATCGTGGGACCGTAGGATCAGCTAGTGTCAGTAGTCGCGGTGCCTTCGGGGGACGTAATACGCGTTAGGCCTTCGCGGGACACAATACGCGTTTGATAATTCGGTGACAATCGCGTCAGCCGATCCGGTGCTGCGGCTGGTGGGGTGCAAGTTGCGGCGTTGGAACTTCGATGGGCTGGCGCCAGGGAGTAACATCAAGGGGTGGGCGAAATTGGTATCGCCTACTCGGAATGCATCGTGCCGGTCCAGATGCTCACTGTTGGACAATAGGCTGGTGAACCATGAACATTGGCATGATGCGTAAGAACCTGAATCGAGATCTTCGTCTCCGACCCCAAGCACGTCGAGTAGGCGAAGATGGTCGGCGCATGCCCCAGACCGATGATAGTTGGCGCGTTGAGGAACTTCTGTCCAACCCCAACCGCATCGCACTGAGAGACTCCCGAAGCGGCCAGCGCGTAGAGATCCACTTGGATAACGTCCACGAGTACAGGAATCCCGAACACCTGTTCCTCCGCTGCCAATTGACAGTGAGCCCAACTGGCATTGAGCTTGAGCCCTTTCTTCGACCGACGAAACGCTTGATTCCAATAGCGGACTACCAATTGAGGAAGGACGGTCTGGTTGCCCAGCAGTATCTGGCGGTCAAGCCTGAGATCTGCGACGGATGCACGGCGGCGGTGGAGTTTAGGCCTTTGGTGATCGCGCAGCTGCTCTCCGTTGGCGAACAGCCCGGAGCCGCCGAGCGGTTCTGTCCCACCTGTGCACGAGTCCGGAGATTGGGAGTCTCAAGGCCTGAGGGGATGGAATACGACGTTCTCTACGGGCAATGCAATCCGAGCTATCACTATCACATTGAGCGGCTTCTCCGGACGCGCGTGCTGAAGATACTCTCGCAGGACGCGGATCTCCGCGCTCGCGACATCACGGGAGTCGGGGCGACCATCAGTGGCAGTTCTGTGGAATTGTCAGTTTCTCGGCGCGGACACAGCACGGTCCCTGTCTCGTTGAATCTCAAGGATCTCGCCCGCCGGGAGATTCGTTCCGAAATGGATTTATTGAATGAGGCGAGAGTTCGGATCCATCAAGCGCTGTCGGACTGTGCGTGAGTCCGGTCTTTGGGGACAGAGCGAGCGCCGGGATAAGCCGGCATGGAGTAGGGTATGAGAGAGACCTACGTGAAAGGAGTAGCGACCCATCACGGCCCCGAGTCATGGGTGGGTACCGGTGACGGTGCTTGCCAAGCGTTGGCGGGGGAAGCGTGGACCGGGTATTGCGGCATTCGTGTCTATCCCGAAATTCGCCGCGTGTGTTGCGAAGCTGACGGGGGATTGAGTAGCCGGCTGCGAGGTGAGGAGAATGAGCGTGTGTGTTTCCCGGGCAGTGTTGGCGGCATGGATG
>JAGLYR010000300.1 GCA_023132135.1 Candidatus Eiseniibacteriota bacterium
CTTGTCACCCTGTCACCTGTCACTGGATCTATGCATCGGCCTTGCCCGTGTGACGTGGGCGAGTGACAAGTGTCCAGTGTCGAGGAAATGGGGCAGCATTCCGCAGGCCAGGGACTGTCTCTCATGCCCTTCTCCTTGGACTACGTACTCGGCACTACGCACTAGGGACTGTCTCTCACGCCCTTCTCCTCTGTCTCTATCAGTGTCTTCGGTGGATGGCTCAGCGGATAGGGGGTTTTGCCTCGACATAGCCGCATGTTTCGAGATATACTTGATGCCTGACGAATCGCATCGCTGCCCTGAAACCGCTACGAAAGGAGCCTCCATCGTGCGGACATACTGGAGTGGCCCCATCCTGGTCGTCGTTTCGATGTTGCTCATTGCAACCGGTTCCCTCGAGGCAACCCCGGGGAATACGATCTACCTCATGACCCATACGTTCGATCCCGGTGAAGCGATCCCCGAAGTTCCCGCCTCCCTCAGCGCCCCCGAGCCCATCATGGGGCAGCAGGCCTACTACCTCGTTCAGCTCGGCGGTCCGCCGACAGAGGAACGGAAGGCATCCATTGTCTCCGGCGGCGGCGAGCTCATCGCGTATGTCCCGGATCACACTTACATCGTGAGGATGGATCCCGCCACCCGGGAAGCAATCATTTCCTCTCCGCAAGTCCGCTGGGTCGGGCCCTACCACCCGGCGTACAGACTGGACTCGATGATCGGGCAGCGCGAGTTCCACAATCCCGAGCGCGCGTCCGATCCTCTCCATACACTGAGGATCCGTGTATTCGACGATCTGGACGAGACGGCCGGGCAGATTCAGGATCTGGGCGCCGAGATTCTGGAGACCGTCGACGATGGGTTCCAGAAAACCGTCGTTGCTCGTGCAGCGCCCGAGATACTCGAGGATATCGCACGACTGGCCCGCGTCTGGTGGATCGAGGAGAAACCGGAGTTCTTCCTGATGAACAACGACACCAAGTGGGTCGTCCAGTCCAACGTGTCCGGCAACACTCCCATCTGGGACAAGGGGCTCCATGGAGAGAATCAGCTGGCCGTGGTAATGGATTCCGGCCTCGACTACAATTCCTGCTGGTTCCGCGATGGAGGCTCAGCCCCGGGACCCAGCCACCGGAAGGTGATCAACTACTCGCTGTATGGTGGCAACGCATACGACGGGTGTGACACTGGTCATGGTACCCACGTGTGCGGCACTCTTGCCGGCGACCAGTCCTACGTCAATCCCGGGAACTACTCCTACAACGGGATGGCTTACAAGGCAAAGCTGGCCATGCAGGACGTTGGTGAGGATGACGTATGGTCGTGCACGGTTGGGGCGGTCAATGTGCCCAGCAGCCTGACCTCCGCCTACAACGCGGCGTACAATCTGGGCGGCCGTGTGCATTCCAACTCCTGGGGCAGCACGGAGAACAGCTACGATTCCTACGCTGTGAACGTGGACAATTTCATGTGGGGACACCCCGATTTCCTGGTCGTCTTCGCCTGCGGGAATTCGGGATCCGGTTCGAGCACTGTCGGGTTCCCCGGCACTGCCAAGAACTGCGTCACCGTCGGCGCTACAAGGAGACCTCCACAGCAGAGCACCATCGCAGGCTATTCGAGCCGCGGCCCCACCTCGGACAACCGTTACAAGCCGACGGTGGTCGCCCCCGGCGGAGAAGCCGGCTACGGCTACATCAACTCGGCTGACAACCACGCGGGCAATCCCCCGGCGCAGACCTGCAGCATGGTCAGCAGTCCTTTCCAGGGAACGTCGATGGCAGCCCCGGCCGTCGCCGGATGCGCGCTCCTGGTCCGCCAGTACTACACGGAAGGCTGGTACCCGAGCGGGACGCTGACCGGGGCCGATGCCCTGGTGCCCAGCGCGGCCGTGATGAAGGCCACGCTTCTCAATTCCGCCACCGATATCGGCACCGCCAACATCCCCAACAACGACGAGGGCTGGGGACGGGTGCTTCTGGAAGACGCCCTTTATTTCCAGGGAGACGCCCGCGAGCTCATCGTGGAGGATGTGGCGCCGGGGGTCGCTCAGGGGCAGACACAGTCCTTCCAGTTCGAGGTCGACTCCTCCACGGTGCCCCTCGAGATCGTGCTGGTGTGGACGGACTACCCGGGCACAGCGGGAACCAGCGTGGCCATCCAGAACAATCTGAATCTCACGGTCACGGCCCCGGGTGGAACGCAGTACAGGGGGAACGTCTTCAGCGGCGGCCAGTCGATAGCCGGGGGCTCCTACGATACCCGAAACGTGGAAGAGGCCGTGAGGCGGAACAGCCCGTCTCTCGGCACGTACACGGTAGATGTGAACGGCGCGGTGGTTCCCCACGCGCCCCAGCCGTTCGCCCTCGTGACCACCGGGTCCTTCGCCAACTGGCCCCAGGATCCCACCGGGGTCGCGGACGGGGAACTGACCGTCGCAGGAAAACCCTTCGAGATTCAGAGCATTTCTCCCAACCCGTTCAACCCGTCAACGACGATTGCTTACCGCTTGAATCCGGTGTCGTTGGGGATGGCGCGGGCAACACTCAAGATCTACGGCGTGGACGGACGGGTCGTGACCACTCTTGTCGACCGTGTCCAGGATCCGGGACTCTACTCCGTGATCTGGAATGGGCGGTCGTCCGAGGGAGTGACCGTCTCCAGCGGCGTGTACTTCTGTGAGCTGGCGTATGGTGGGGAGAAAGAGACGAGGAAAGTCATTCT
Organism: Candidatus Eiseniibacteriota bacterium; assembly: GCA_023132135.1. Classification (GTDB taxonomy): domain Bacteria; phylum Arandabacterota; class Arandabacteria; order JAGLYR01; family JAGLYR01; genus JAGLYR01. The sequence goes on from JAGLYR010000300.1 coordinate 2,722, forward strand.
GTTGAAGTAGAACGAAGCGCCACATCAGACATCCACGAAAGGGCAGGGCGTGGCACGGCGCTCGATCTCGTCCCTCATCTCAGATCTTGAGAACTCCCCCCTCCATTGGGGCTGCTACGCCGCCACTTTCATTGGCCTGGTGATCGCCCGGAATCTCATCGAAGGCGCGCTGGGCCCGGATCGCATTCTGGGATTCACCTACTTCGCCTCTCCTTCGGCCCTGATGGTGCTGGATCATTTCCTCTTCTTCTACGTCAGCCTTTTTCTGGGCTTCTCGATTCTCCTCTCTGTGCTGATCCGGGAGAGAATTGGCCGGGTCATGAAGGTAATGACGCCGGCGTGGGCACTGATCCTCATTCCCCCCGTTCTCGATTTCATCCTCACTGCGGGGAGTGGTGTACGAATTACCTACGTCCTCGACCTATCGCCCGTGATCCTCAGGTTCTTCGACCCGATGGTCGCCCTCGACCGCGTTTCATACGGCCAGCGGGTGGAAATCCTCCTCGCCTGCATTCTGGCTTGCGGGTACGTGCGGATCAGGACCCGGAGCTGGACGAGAGCCGTCGGGTCCTTCATCGGGGTCTACATTCTGATCGCGATACACGGGGTTCTTCCCAGTCTGTATGCGAAATCGGCATGGTTTGTGACGGAGGGGGCCGGGACAGGCGCGGCGGCTGCATACGATGCCGCCTTCAAGTCGGGCGGAATTGTACAGGAGGAAAGCCGGAAGTTGGCGCTTCTCTTCCTCTTCGCATCGATTCTCCTGGGCTGGATTGCACTCCGGATGCACACGCCAAAGAAGACAGACGCCGTCTGCGCGAACGTTCGCCCACTCCGCTCGATGCATTACACGGGAATGACGGTTTTCGGCGTTGCGCTGGGATGGGCTGTCTTTGCTCCGGCCGGAATCGAGTTCTCCGGCGGAGGAGATCTCCTCGGAGTTCTCGGAGTCTGCGTTGCCACCTTTTTTGCTCTCCAGGCATCGATCGGACTCAATGACCTTTTCGACGAGCAGGCCGACCGGATTGCGGGTGCGCACCGTCCCCTGGTGACCGGCATTCTGGAAAGAAAGGACGCCATCCTGCAGGCAGTATCTTTCTCTGCAATAGCCCTTCTCCTTGCCCTCAACGTGAAATACTCGACTTTTCTCCTTATGGCGCTCGTGCTCGCGGTCTCGGTCTTCTACTCCGCGCCGCCGCTCAGGCTCAAGCGGATTCCGATCCTGGCAACGGTGACCCTTGGGCTCCTTTCTCTCCTGGCCGCGCTTATCGGATTCTCCGCGTTTGCCGAAGAACGATCCGTGGCGCTGTTCCCGCCAAGACTGGGGTGGCTGCTGGTGCTCTCCTTCGGCCTCGCCTTCACGGCCAAGGATCTCAAGGACATCGATGGAGATCGAGCGACAGGCACACTCACACTGCCGATCCTGCTGGGACCCCGGGCGGGAAAGGCGGCCGTAGCGGTTCTCCTTGCTCTGGGGTACCTTCTGATTCCTCTTCTTCTCCCCTACCGCGTGCTTATTGTTCCTTCGATCCTCCTGGGCCTTGCGAGCGCGGCGCTCGTCTACCTCTGGAAACGCCCCGGGGTAGACAACGTGCTTCTCGCTGTCTACCTCGCTTTCGCTCTGGTTGTCGCCACCGTAGTCGGGCGCGACGTGGACGCTCTCCTGGCCGGGGAAAATCCCCTGCTGGGGGCGAAAGTGGCGCAGATCCAGGGACGGAATGCGGAGGCGCGTTCCCGGTGGGATCAGGCGGCTGATCGCTATCTTCACGCCGCCCGCATGCTCACCGATGATCCTGCTCTTCTCGAACACACCGGGGTCTCCCTGTTCAACAGCAACCGTATGGAGAAAGCGGCGGCAATGCTGGAGATGGCAACCGAATCGAACCCGTCTTCCCCCGTCGCTCGGGAGTACCTAGCGATCTCGGAGATGAAGTTGGGTCACACGGACGTGGCCGCAATGCTCATGACCACTGCGGTCCGCTCAGGGATGAGACCGGGGATCTTCCTGTCTCACCTCGGGGATCTCTATCTGACGGCGGGAGACCCGGCATCGGCCCGGAGCACCCTGGCTCACGCGCTTCATGTCGGACACGGGGACGTCCCCACGCGCATCCGGTATGCCGACGCGCTGGCGGCCCTGGGGCTGGTGGATGAATCCCGGCATCAGTACGAGCGTGTTGTGGAGAGAGACCCCTCGTCGGCCGAAGCTCTGGATGCTCTTGGAAGGTTCTACCACTCTGCGGGCCGACCGGACATGGCTCTTCCCAGACTCCAACGGGCCGTGTCGCTCGCCCCCGCCGAGGCTACGTTCTGGAACAATCTCTCGGTTGTCTACCGCGACCTCAAGCGCTACGGCGAAACCCTCGATGCTCTTGACCGCGCGACGCGCCTGGATCCTGCACTTGTCGATGCGTACTACAACAGAGGACGCGTCTATGACACGCTCGGCCGTCACGACGAAGCGCGGAGGCAGTACCTTCTCGCTCTGGAAATCGATCCCTCCTTTGCGCAGGCGCGGAAAGAGCTGGAGAAACACGGGCTTGGCGACACTATGCAAGGGTCGGGTCGAAGGTAAGGATTCCGTGTTCATCGACGCAACCCCTTGCAATTCCGCCAGTTCTGTGATATACTGAGGCATTGGAATTCATCTCAATCATGGGTATTCCCCAACGGAAGGACAGGCCCGTGAGACACTTGATAATTGTTTCGAGCATCCTCCTGCTCGCCGCGCCCGTGTCCGGCGCCGTCGTCGAACACACCTACTCCTTCGACACGCCCCGGATCGTGACCACCGGCGGGTATCATCTCATCACCTTTGACGGCACCTACCCCGCGGGGAAACTCGGGGGGCCGATGCTCCCGTTCCAGGGTGCGGAGATTCTGCTGCCTCCGGGAGAAGCCGTTGACTGGATCGAGATCCAGAGATGCAACCCGGCCACCCTGGATGGATCCTTCCGGCTGTTTCCTCAGCAACCGGTCCGACCCCTCTCCGAACCAGGCGCGACGGAGTTCCTGATCGACAGCACCGTCTATGGCAGCGACGTTCGCCTGCCGGAGGACATGGCCCCCGCCTTCAGTACTCACTACGCCAATGGGATATCCATCGCTGTCGGGGCTTTCACCCCCATGACTTACATTCCCGGATCGGGGACGGTCACGTACTACCAATCCGTCACTGTACGTGTCCATACCGAATCGACCATGGAATCCCGCCGCGCTCTGGAGATGCTGCCTACCTCGGAGAGGGTTCTGGAAGCAGCCGCGGCTCGCACGGACAACCCCAAGGCGCTGACCTCCTACGCGCCCCGATCCACCGACGGCGAGTACGACTACCTCATCATCACGAAGAACACCTACGTTGACGATTTCCAGCCCCTGGCGGATTTCCATACCCGTCGCGGGATCCGGACGGAAATCAAGACCGTGGAATTCATCGACTCCAACTACTCGGGCGTGGATGCGGCGGACCGGGTCCGGGCCTGCATCATCTACGAGTACCAGAACCACGGAATCCAGTGGGTTCTGCTTGGAGGAGACGCGGACGGTGAACACGACGACCCGTCCGGAAAGGTGGTTCCCTACCGGGGCCTCTACTGCGGCGTGCAGTCTTCATCCTTCTACGAAGATTACCACATCCCTTCGGACTGCTACTTCGCCGGACTCGATGGCAACTGGAACAACGATGGGGACAACCGCTGGGGTGAGCCCGGGGAGGAGGATTTCTATGGCGAGGTGGCCGTTGCCCGAGCCCCCGTGGACTGCGAAGCGGAAATCGCGAACTTCATCACCAAGACCACCCGGTACCAGAGCGAACCGGTATCCGCCGAGGTGAGAGACGTTCTGCTCCTCGGAGAATACCTCTGGGCGGACCCCCTCACCTGGGGCGGCGACTACATGGACGAGCTGGATGGGGTCTGCACGAACAACGGCTTCACGACCCAGGGAATCCCCACTTCCTACCCAATCCAGAGACTCTATGACAAGACCACCGGATGGGATGAATGGGACCTGATGGCCACCGTCAACAGCGGCCTCCACTTCATCCACCATCTGGGCCACTCAAACACGTGGTACACGATGAAGATGTGGGACACCGACGTCACAGACGTCAACTTCACCAACAACGGCATCGACCACAGCTACTGCATCGTCTTCACCCAGGGATGCCTGGGCGGAGCGTTCGACAACTACTACGGGGGCGACTGGTACTCGGACGACTGCATTGCCGAGGACATGCTCTCCATCAACCACTACGCCGCGGCCGTGATCGCCAACTCCCGGTACGGGTGGTTTACCGAGGGGACCACCAACGGTCCGTCGCAGCACTTTCACCGGGAATTCGCGGATGCGCTCTACGGCGAGGGGATCACGACCCTGGGCGGAGCGATCACCCGCTGCAAAGCCGAGACCGCTCCATTTGTTGATCTCCCGGATGAGTACGAGCCCGGCGCGCACCGCTGGTGCTTCTACTGCAGCAACGCCATGGGCGATGCGGCCATGGATTTGTGGACGGATACTCCGGGCAATCCGGCAGTGAACGCGCCGGAGAGTGTGGACCGGTACGCGGCGTCCGTGACCGTCGAGACCGGTGTGGAAGGAGCACTGGCGGCTCTTTCCTGGGATGGGACTCTCTACGGGCGCGCGTACGCGGGACCGTCGGGAGATGCAGAGGTGGTGTTCAGCGAGTTGATTGAAATGCTCGATGAGCTGGATCTCGTCGTCACCGCCCACAACTACCTGGCGCATGAGGGGACGATTCTGGTGACGGATTTTGCGGCCGCCTCCAACGAGGCCTCACTGGAAGTAGATTGGGCTCTTGCACCCTGCACGCCCAACCCGTTCTCGCGCGAGACCGCTATCCAGTACTCGATCCGGAGCGAGTCGGATGTTTCCATCCGGATCTTCGATGTCGAGGGACGCACTGTGGCCCGTCTCATCGACGGCCCCCAGTCAGCCGGACGCCATCAGGTTGTGTGGAAGCCCTATGAGCGCGTCGCTCCCGGGATCTATTTCTGCGAATTGCGGGCTGGAGAGTTCAGGGCGGTGAGGAAGTTGCTGATGGTGAGATAGTAAGATAGTATCATATGACCCCTTGGAGGGACCCATTTTCATATGCACGCTG
>JAGLYR010000301.1 GCA_023132135.1 Candidatus Eiseniibacteriota bacterium
AGATCATCAACGAGGTCCGCAGGCAATTCAGGGAGATCCCGGGACTGATGGACGGCACCGGGAAACCTGAGTACCGCCGTTGCGTGGACATCTGTACAACCTCCGCCCTTCGCGAGATGCTCCTGCCCGGCATCGTGACCGTGCTCTCCCCCATCGTGGTGGGCATCCTTCTGGGACCGTCAGGACTGGGAGGCTTCCTTGTCGGCGCCATCGCCACAGGTTTCATCCTGGCTGTGACCATGGCCAACGCGGGGGGAAGCTGGGACAATGCCAAGAAGTACATCGAGGCGGGTCACCTCGGGGGCAAGGGATCCGACAGCCACAAGGCCGCTGTCGTGGGCGACACCGTGGGCGATCCGATGAAGGACACCTCGGGTCCGTCTCTCAACATCATGATCAAGTTGATGTCCATCATCGCTCTTGTTCTGGCGCCTGTGCTCGCGAAGTTCAGTGGACTGTTGAAATTCTAGGGGGAAAAGGGCGACCCACCGGGTCGCCCTTTTCCTTGCACGGAGCACGGGGCACGTAGCACGAAGCACCCAATCTAGACTAGTGTCTCCACGAGAATCTCGGCTTCCATATCCGTCTGCTTGCGCGCGGCTTCCTCCGCCAGTCGATTCACCGGGAGTGTGAGCCGGAATACCGTTCCCCACTTCGGATTGCTCGAGACCGAGATCTGTCCCCGGTGGTTCATCACAACCCGGCGGCAGACCGCCAAACCAAAACCATGGCCGTGTTTCTTCGTGGTGAAACTGGGCTCGAAGATCCGTTGCAACAGCTCCTTCGGAATTCCGGGGCCGTTATCCTGAACTTCCACCACAGCCTCATCATGCTCCGCGCGGCAATGCACCCGAACCGTGATCTCGCCATCCCGCTCGGGGCCGATGGCGTCAGCAGCGTTGGAAAACAGGTTGAGCAGAACCTGCTGCATCTGCTGCGGATCCAGGCACATGGTCGGCAAAGAATCCTGAATATCGATACTGAAATGAGTCCGGTCGTACTTGTTCTGGGGCTGCACAAAGGCCACCGTCTGCTCGATGAGATCGCCCAGATCACAGTCGATCTCCCTCGTGTCCTGCCTCGATGAATCCATCAGCCCATTGGTCAGTACCTGGATTCTTGAGGTCTGGTCTGCGATGATCCTGGCGTTCGCCATTGCTTTGTCCAGGTCACCTCTTTCGATGGTCATGGGAATCAAATCGGCCCGACCGGAGATCACGGCAATGTAGTTGTTGAGCTCGTGCCCGATCTCCGCGGACATTTCCCCCATCGCGGCAAGACGGGCAGAGGTAACGAGCTGGGCCTGCGCTTCCCGGAGACTGCGGTTCAGTTCCGAAATCTCCCGATTTCGTCTCTCCAGATCCGCTGTCCTCTCGGCCACCCTTTGCTCCAACGTGCGATTGTACTCCTCGATTTCCTCCCGCGATGTCCGAAGGTCCTCGATCATCTGGTTGAAGGATTCCGCCAGATTGCCGATCTCGTCCCGCGACTTCACCCGGACCCGGAGCGAGAGATCCCCGTTAGCAATTCGCTTCGTGCCCAGAACCAGGTCCCGGATCGGTTCCACAATGGTCTGGATGACAGGGACGGTCAGCGAGAGAGACACGCCGACGACCAGGAGCGTCAGAAGGATGGCCAGCCGTTTTTCCCTTGCCAGACGAGCATTCATCTCGGCCAGGGAAATACCGACGCTGGCCTCCCCTACAACCGGGCCCCGCGACTGCACCGGACCAGCGGCGGACCGGACAACTTCCGCGATCGCGAGTTCATCATCTTTGCCCGGATCCTTCAGAACTTCGTCGCCGAAGAAGAGACTCATCTCCTCTTCCGCCTTCTTTTCTCTCTGGATGTGGATGGAACAGGAGAATTCGTAGATCTGCTCCCCGTTCTCGAGTTCGAAGGTCTTGATTTCAACCCCTTGATCCGTCTGAGGCTCCTGCAGGTAGCTCTCCCTGAGGCGGGAACGGATGTTCTCCTGCCCGTCCCTCTCCAATCGGGCCAGAAGGGCGCCCTGCTCATCGTACACAGAACAGTAGACGACGCCGGGTTCCCGCAACACACCCTGGGCGATCTTGCGGATCATCTGCTCATCGTTCGCGAAAGTGCCGTACTCGCAGTTGTAGGCAAATCCGCGGGCGAGGGAAATGCCCCGGCTTACCACGCTGCGCCGGATGTTGACGGCCTCGTGCCGGGCGAAGAACTGCCCCAGAGCCACAGAGGCCATGACGATGAGAAGTGAAACCGAAAGAAGCAATTTGGCGCGAAGACCGATACGCGGCGTGTTCAATCGCAGCTCTCCCCTCAATACCATGCCCTCCCAGCTATCGGTCGCTTGCGGGAAGGACTTGAATTCGTGCGAACAAACCTACTTGCGAACCTCCTTCGCCTTGGCGACAACCGGGGAAGGAATCTCGATTCCGATGAGGCGAGCGGTCCGCAGGCTGAGGTGCAGGGCAGTAGCTCTCGGGGACGATACCGGAATCCCACCGGCCGATTGGCCGGCGAGGATCTGCAACACGTTCTCGCTGGCCTGCCGGCCCATGTCCTGATAGTCGCACGACAGGGCAAGCAGGGCCCCCGCCTTCACAAAGGAGGCGGACAGTCCCATGAAGGGAATGCCGCACCTCAGGGTGGTGAGGATGATGTGCTCTGTGGAGATGCTGCTGAAGGCGATGGGATCGGGAATACCCCAGAGGGCATCGACGTCGCGGGTCAGATCCCGCAGAACCTTCGGCACCGCCTCGTCCGACGCAACCTCGGCCGGGACCAGCTTCAGCCCCATGCTGTCGGCGATTCCCGCTGCCAATTCGATGAGCCGGCGGTTTCGATCGGTGCTGTAGAGGACGCCGATCCTCCGCGCCCCGGGAACCGTCTCCCTGAGCGCTTCCAGTTGCGCCTGGATGGGAATGTCCATCTCGACGCCCGTCGTGCAGCCACCCGGCTGTTTCGGATCGTCCACGAATCCCTTGCCCTCTGGATCCAGAACCATGCAGAAAACCGTTGGGAGATCCATATTCATGGAAAGCACCCGATCCGTGGCAACCGTCCCCACCGTCACCACAACTTCAATGCCCTCTTCGACGATGACTTCGGCGAACCGGGCCTCTGCCTCGGGTTCCTCCGAGCTGAGCATCACAACTACGTTAACTCCGGCCGCGTCGAGGGCGCCGGTCAGACCCTCTACCGCCTGGCGGAAGGGCCCGATATCCCGGGAGTTCAGGATCAGGACCCCATTGGACCAGGCTCCCGGGCACCAGGACAACACGAGCCCGAGGCTGATCACAAGCGTGAGCAGCATGTTCCTCAACCCGACCATCAAAGTCTCCAGCACACTTCCTCAGACTTCTACCACGAGTATGCGATCGACAACTGGTGGATGTCCTCCAGTGCCTCCACGCCGCTGTACGCGTAGTCCAGCCTGAGGTCCCCGCGGATCCGTCCGGGAATATTCAACCCGATGCCGAAGAAGGGCCCCCGCCCCTCCCAGTTGAGAATTCCACCAGCCCTCAGGGCAAGAACACGCCGGAGAACATACTCCGTTCCCACATGCAACCTCTCCGGTGCATCATTCGGGTGCGTGAAATCCATCGCGACCGTCAGCTTCTGTGACGAGCTCATCATTGGGTCATACGCGATGCCCGCCTGGAACATCAGCGGCAGGTCGTAGTCACCCAGCGACTTGCTGTCCGCAACCTGGGCGCTCCCGACGTAGTACTTGTCGAGATAGTCTCCTCCGAAGGTGAGGCTCGGGCCGAAGTTCGTGGCGGACACCCCGAACCGGAGGCTCCGGAAACCTGTGTGGTAGAGAGTCCCAAAGTCAAAGGCCACTCCCTGAGCACTCCCGCTGTAGCCGATCGCGCTGATGGAGCCGACCCCCTCGCGGATGTACTTCGCCGTGCCTCCCACGGAGAACCGATCCGTCAGATTCCTCGCGTACGAGATCCCGATTGCCAGATCACTCCAGCTGAACTCCTCACCACTAGCTACGCCGTTGATCTCGTTCGCTGTGGTCACCTGCATGCTCCCGCTCGAGAGCGAGATCACGCTGAGCGCCACCGTTCCACCCAGACGGTCCACCGCCTGGGCATAGGCAAAGCTGGTCACGCGGATGCCGGCGATGTACTCTGTGTCACAGAGCCAGACGCTGCGCTGCCACATCTGCGCAAGTCCCGCGGCGTTCCAGAAAACGGACGCCGCTCCCCCCCCCGGGGTTGCCACGGCGGCACCGCCCATGCCGACCTGCCTTGGGCCGTACCCCAACCGGAGGAACAGGGCACCCGCGGTCCCCGTGTTGTCCACAGCCATGACCTCACCGCACGTGGCGCAGATTCCCAGGAGCACGATCACGATCCATGCAGATAGCCGTCTCATTGCGAATTCAGCCCCTTTCCGACGGGCGTCTCATCTCTGGCCGTTGATGATGGCGAACTTCCCTACCTTCTGGCCCAGCCCGGGGGCTGTTACCGAATACAGGTAGAGACCGCTCGCCACAGACTGCCGGTCGTAGGTCAGAAGGTTCCAGGATTCTGTTCCGATGGCCGGGTCATTGTGCTCAACCGAGTACACCAGATCTCCGGCCAGGTTGTAGATCCTCAGAGTGCATTGCTCAGGCAAATTGCTGAACAGGATCTTTCCCTCGTAGTCGACGAGTTCCCAATCGGCCGAGCCCACGTAGGGATTCGGGGCCACGGTAATCCGGCTGAGGGAACTAGCGGTTGCCACGGACCCTTCCACCGCTGTCAGCGTCTTGCTCCACGCCGAATACGCGTTGGATTCCAGGCCCGTCCCGCTCTCAGATGTCACCAGGAAGAACTGCCCGAATCCGGGCTCCAGATCCACCTCGTAACTCCGGGTCCCGGCCGGGAGTTCGGCGAGGAGCTCCCAGGGACCGATCGCCGTCGCCTGCGACCAGTAGAGGTTGTAGTGATCGAACCCCGGGTCGGTCTCCGCGTCCGCCGACCACAATACCTCGGCCGTCAGACCCGAGATCTGCGGATCTTCGATCACAGGCTGTGGAGGTGACACGCCCGCCAGCTCGTAGCCCCCGTTGTGGAAGTCCACGAGATCACGGGTGTTTTCCAGGAGCGACCCCAGTGAACTGGCCGCCTGGGTCACCCCATCACCCAGAACGTAGGCGATGACGAAAACCGCTGAATCCCCGGCTCTCACCGAGTACGGGCCCACGCCCGTCTGAATCCGGTAGTCAAAGCCCGAAACCGGAAGATCAATGTCCTTCTCGTTGCTGGACAGACGCTCATAGGCATCGGACTCGCCCGTGACATCACTGTTCCAGTCCCACCAGTTGAACCCCGACCAGGACACGGATGGAGCCTTCACCGTCGTCCCGGTAACAGCCCCTCCCGGCAACGGCGCCTCCAGCAGAATCTGACCAATGGCGGTCGTGGATACCTTGTCCCCGTCGGGTCTATCGGGATAGATGGGATCACCGTCCGCGTCGTACATGTAGGCCAGCCCGCTCTCCAGATCGAACCCCGCCAGGTCATCGATGTGGAAGTCACCGAGGATGTTGTTCCCAACGTCGCAGTCGCTCATCCATCCGAAGTAGAATTGCTCGATATCCTTCTCGAACTGGAGACGGTTCTCGAAGACGACAAAGCCATCATAGCCTGGCTGGTCCCAGGCCCGGATCGTCCATTCCACCGTCACACCCGGATCCCTCTGGGAGTAGGCCGTGTTGAACCGTGTCCGCACCGCCCGCATGCTCCCCTCGGACAAATCCTGGAACCCCTCATCGATCATGTCATAGTTGAGGAAGCTGAACTGGTCGAAGGTCCCTATGGCCATCCATGGATCCTCGTTGAAGAGCCCGAGACCCGTCGTATCCACATAGCCACCCAGCCAGATCCCTCCCTGCCAGAGGTGGCTGTTGCCGGATCCGCCCGGGTACTCGGCCGAGCTGGCCGCCAGTCCGATGAATCCCTTGTTGGAGATGTACGGAAGCCAGAAGCTCCCAACATCGAACCCGACGTCCCAGGCCAGCGATGCCGGGCTTTTCCCCGCTCTCGCTGCTGCCTGGTCCTCGAGCGCCGCGGCGGAGGTTTCCCATCCAGCGCTGTGGACCCGGCCGTGGACGGGCAGTGGGAGGAGAAGCGCCGCCACCACGGTCGCGACGACTCCCGTCCCAATCCTGTGCCATCTGTCTCTCATCACGGTTCCCCCTTTCTCACAGGCGTCCAGGGTCACGCCCGGGGTAACTCAACCTTGCTGCGCTGCAGGGCATCAGAAATCGACTCTGAATCCTGCCTTGATGACTCTGGGCGATCCATAGACCGTAGGATCGTCGTACGGACCGGTCCACCGGCCCGTCTCCAGCAGGTAGTTCATGGACTCCACGTCGCCGTCGTTGAAGTTGACCAGGTTCCGTTTGTCAAAGAGGTTGTTCACCCGGAGGAACAACGTCTCGCGCAGGTTCCAGAATCTGAAATACTTCTCGATGTGAAGATTGGCCCTCGAGATGCCGGGGAAGCGCCGGTTGTTCTGTTCCGGTTGCAGCGACTGAGCGGCAACGGTGTACGGGTTACCCGTGGCGTAGGTCCACAGGATGCTGAAACCCCAGTTGGGCACATCGCGGTAGCCCAGATGGCAGGCGAGGCTGTGTCTCCGGTCCCAGTCGAGGAAGTACTTCTTCGTGGGCCGGTTCCGGCTTGAGGAACGGAACAGGTACCCTTCGATCACATCGGAACTGATACCCCGAGCCACCATGAAAGTGTACACCGCCTGAGCGCTCCACCGACCCACGGGATGCTTTTTGAGGGTGACCTCGAATCCCCTGACGTTTCCGTGCCCCAGGTTGTCGTACATCGTATACTCGTAGGGGAATGGGGCGGCGATCGTGATACCCGAGTAGGTCGTGATGGAATCGGCGATCTCGACCACATTTGCATCGTTGACCGTCCGGGTGTCGATCAGGTCCGAGATATCCTTGTAGAACCCCGTGATGTCCAGAGTGACATTCTCCGTGACCAGGTGATCCACACCCATCTCGTACGAAACCGTGTGCTCCGGGTTCAGGTTCGGGTTGCCCGCCATCATCCAGAAACCATTGGTGTTCCACGTCGAGTTGTCATACAGGTAGTTGGCCGGGGGCGTCTCGTAGAAGTGCCCGTAGAAAAAGTGGAAGACGTCCCGGTCGCTGATGGGATGCGATACACCGATCCGTGGACACAGTTTGAATTTGGTCCCGGTCCGCTGGGTTCTGTTCTCTTCCCACTGTCCCGTGGCGTAGTCCATCCGGTATCCTGTCGGCGCCCACACGCGGTCCGAGTGGCCCCAGAGGGAATCGGGAGCGGAAGGATCCCACGGGTAGACGGGCGTGGCGGGATCCCGATCCGTGATGGTCTGGCCGGTGAACACATCCCTGGGAACATCGGTCCGGGCGTTGAAGAACTCACCCCGGAGCCCCAGGTTGACCACCATGCCCTCATACTCCATCTTGTCCTGGATGTAGAGGGCGCCGTAGGTCGGATGGGCGTCGTACTTGTAGCCGTAGGTGTTACCCGCAGAGGCATAGATGCTCGCGCGGCGCAGCTGTGTTCTTTCGAGATCGCCACCGACCTGGATCTCATGCCGGGGAGTAACCTGGGATACCAGGCTGGTCCGCAGGGTCAGCGTATTGAAGTAGCGATCCTCGAAGTAGTTGTTGTCACCATCGACGAACAATCGATCTTCGTTCCTTTCGGGCGAGATGATGTCCACGGGCCTGCAATTGACCCCTTCCAGAGCGTTGGGATCGCCTGTGTTCCATGCCTCGCTCTTGTTGATGTCCCACCAGCGATCGGGTTGGGCGATTCGCGCGCTGGAGCTGTGGTATCCGATCCTGAGCCGGTAGTAGGTCTCATCGCTCAGGAGATGAGAGAGATCGGCGTAGCCGATGGAGCTTTTTCGCGCGCCCTCAAGAAACGTGTCGGGGACCAGCTGCCGGACGGCTTCCCATATTCGCCACGTCGCGTCATACCGGAGTCCTCCGATCTTAAGCTTGGCCCGGGGAGAAATCTCCATGGTGAGGGTACCGAGGGCCTGGTAGTTGGTCCGCCCCTGGTTGTCCAGCGTATGCACGTGCGGGTCCCAGTCGTCCCACGCGGAGCGCTCGTAGACTCCGAACAGGGCAACCCTCGGCGTGCTGAGGAGCGGTCCCGACAGGGTGAACCGGGTCTTGCGCTCACCGGTATCGTTCTGGTCAATGCGCCAGTTCCCCGAACCGACTCCACTGAACGGCAGTGCGAAGCGGTGGAGAACCTGCCCCGACCATTGCCGGCCCCCCTCCCTGGAAACCATGTTCACGATGGCCGACTGGGCATCCCCGAACTCCGCGTTGAAACCCCCGCTCAGGATGGTCATCTCCGAAACGGAGTTCTGCGGAAGGTGCAGGGCCAGCCTCTTGAAGATGGGATCCTTGATGCTGAATCCATCGAGCTGGTAGTTGATTTCGCTGGAGCGCCCACCTCGAACATGCGATCCCCGGATGTCGGCCGCATAACCCGGGTTGATGGACAGAACCTGCGGATAGGACTCCAGGGGCAGGATCTCATCCAGCTCCAGGCCCGAGAAAACAACCTGGGATGAGGTGAGGTCCTTGACAATCAGGGACCGGGTGGCCTGGATCACCACCTCCTCCATCTCGATCGGCGACTCCTCGAGGGTGAAATTCACCTCCGTGGTCCGGTCCGCGGTGACCTTCACTCCCTCGACAACTACCGCCTGGTAGCCGATGAAGGAAGCCCTGACGGTGTACGTCCCGGGAGGCATGTTGAGGATGACATAGTACCCCTCGAAGTCGCTGGCGGCGCCCATCCGGGTACCTACCACCTCGATGTTCGTAGACGCCATCAGCGACTCGTCAGAGGCATCCACGATGCTGCCGCGGACCTTCCCCGTGGTGCCTGCCCACAAGGGGCTGCACCACACCAGAAAGACCATCAGGCCCAACGCAGTTGCACCAAGGGTTGCCCCGCGCATCTTCAGGAACGAGCACATGAGGTCCACTCCTTTCCGGCATTCCGCCGCAGTACATTCCACCGCAGTACCCGATGGCGCGATGGATCCTTATCCTCAGCACCATTCGAGCACTGTGGGACTATGCGCTTCCTTACTCCCGTGTTTCGGCACGCGGCATGATCCAACTTAAGTGTTTTTCACTATCCCTACCCTCCACGCAAAACATCGCAACCGTTGAGATACGAATCGACAGGACAGGGAGCGATCGAGTACGATCGTCATCCAAATGGGAGATCACATGCGGAGACGGTGAAGGGAGGCAACTCTGGCCATGCATTGGATATCGAGAAGGGAATTCATGCGATACGCGGCCGCTGGGGCCACCGCCATCTGCGGCTGGGCCA
>JAGLYR010000302.1 GCA_023132135.1 Candidatus Eiseniibacteriota bacterium
GTGGTCATTGCGACGTGGAAACACGGACGGGCGGCAGGCCGGGGAGCGTGGGACATTCTGGCATCCGGAGGATCCGCTCTGGACGCTGTCGAGAATGGCGTCAATGTCTCGGAGAGCGACCCGGATGTGACGAGCGTGGGCTATGGCGGACTTCCTGACGAGGACGGGCGGGTGACTCTCGACGCGTGCATCATGGGGCCGGACGGGAGAGCGGGCGCGGTGGCATGCATCGAGGGTTTCCGCAACCCCTCTTCCGTGGCCCGGAAGGTGATGGAGTACACCGACCATGTCCTCATTGTGGACGAGGGCGCCCGGCGCTTCGCACGCTCTTTCGGTTTCCGGGAAGAGAACCTCCTGACGGACAAGGCGCGAGAGAGATGGCTGAAGTGGAAAATGGGAATGAGCTCCTCGGACGATTGGCTTGGGCGCGAGAATCATGACACCGTTGGCGTTCTCGCTCTTGACGGCAACGGGGACCTGGCCGGCGCATGTTCCACGTCAGGACTTGCCTTCAAGATTCACGGACGAGTGGGTGACTCCCCTCTCATTGGAGCCGGACTATACGTGGACAACAAGATCGGGGCAGCTGCAGCCACGGGGAAGGGCGAAGCCGTGATCAAGATTGCCGGGTCCTTTCTGGTAGTGGAGTTCATGCGGATGGGAGCATCCGCTCAGGAAGCCTGTGAGAAGGCCCTTGACAGAATGATCCATCACTATCATGGCGTCACTGATTTCCAGAATTGCTTCATAGCAGTCAGCAGGGACGGAGAAATCGGTGCGGCGTCGCTCCGTGAAGGATTCGAATACTCGGTCTGGTCCGGGAACGCCGAGCGGTTCGAAGAGGCGCCGCATGTGATCTAGTAAGGAGGGCAAAAGCTCATGAGGAGAACTGTCGCGATGGTAGTGATTCTGGGTCTTGGCCTGCTCTCGGGGTGCTCATCGGGACCCTCCCAGCAGGAACAGCAACTCTCGCAGTTTATCACGGCTCACCTCGGGCAGATTGAGCCGCTTCACTCCGAACTCACCAGCGTTTACTGGCGCGCCTGCCTGACGGGCGAGGAGGAGGCCTACAAGAAATACGCCGATCTCGAGCTGAAGATGAGAACCATCTACAGCGACCGGAAGGAATTCGCCACCCTCAAAGATCTGAAGGAATCCGGCAGTGTCAAGGATCCCATTCTGGCGCGACAGCTGAATATTCTCCACGACAGCTACCTTGCGAATCAGATAGACACGACTCTCATCCGCCAGATGGTGGAACTCAGCACATCCATCGAGAACAGGTTCAACACTTTCCGGGCAACCGTGGACGGCAGGGAAGTCTCGTCCAACGACATCCAGGGCATTCTCAAGACCGAGACGGAATCGGCCAGGCGCAAGATTGCCTGGGAAGCATCCAAACAGGTTGGCGGGGTGGTGGAGCCGGAGCTGCTGCAGCTGGTGAAACTCAGGAATCGGGCAGCGCGGCAGCTGGGATTCCCCAACTACTACGTGATGCAGCTGACTCTCAACGAGCAGGATCCCGACCAGCTGATCCGCTTGTTTGATGAACTGAAGGCGCTGACCGACGAGCCCTTCAGGCAGATCAAGGACGAGGTCGACCAGGTTCTCTCGAGCCGGTACGGAATCCGGCCCGAGGACATGGAACCCTGGCACTACCAGGACCCCTTCTTCCAGGAGAGCCCCAAGATCTACGCGGTGGACCTGGATCAGTACTACGGGCGATCCGATCTCAAGGACGTTGGGACCCGCTTCTACCAGAGCATCGGACTGGACCCGACCAACATTCTTGACCGGAGCAACTTGTACGAGGCGGAAAAGAAGTACCCGCACGCCTACAGCATTGACATGGACCGGAAGGGCGACTGCCGGATCCTGACGAATCTGCGCAACGACGAATACTGGATGGACACCCTGCTTCACGAGCTGGGACATGCAACATACAGCGAGAACGTGGATGCGGATCTTCCGTGGCTTCTGCGAACGGAGGCGCACACGTTCACAACTGAAGCCATCGCCATGTTTTTCGGGCGCCTGGCCCGAAACGCCGAATGGCTGGAGAACATGGGTGTGATCACAGCCGAAGAGCGCAAGGAGGTGGAACCCATCACGCGGAAGGCTTCCCGGCTTTCCCAGTTGGTGTTCGCGCGTTGGTGTCAGGTGATGGTGCGCTTCGAGAGGGCCCTCTACGAAGATCCCGACCAGGATCTCAACAGCCTGTGGTGGACACTGGTGGAGCAGAACCAGTATGTGTGTCCTCCGAAAGGGCGTGACAAACCCGATTGGGCCGCCAAGGTCCACCTCACCTCCGCGTCCGTCTACTACCACAACTACATGCTGGGCGAGCTTCTTGCTTCACAACTGACCGCACACATCAAGGAGAACATCTTGCATCTGCCGGAAGGACAGCCGTACTCCCCGGACGGGAAACCCAAAGTGGGCCGGTATCTGGCTGAAAACGTGTTCAAGCCCGCAAACCGATACCACTGGGACGAGATGATCTCCCGAGCCACGGGCGAGCAGCTGACAGCCAGGTACTTCGTGGAGGAATTCATCTCCATGTAGCGGAAGGCGGGCCCCGGATACACGGGGCCCGCCTTCATTCTATATTCCTTCTTCAGTATCCTCGGCCTTACCCATCTACTTGATAAGGGTCATCCTGCGGGTCAGCGCCTCGCTGGCCGTGGTCAAACGGTAGAAATAGACCCCTGACGAAACCCGCTGTCCGTTCACATCGCGACCATCCCAAGCCGCCTTGTGGAACCCGGCGGGCATCCATCCATCCACCA
>JAGLYR010000303.1 GCA_023132135.1 Candidatus Eiseniibacteriota bacterium
GATGCCCAGCGAACCCAGGAGCTGCCTCGGTGCCTGGGTGACATTCCGGGAGTCCAGGAGGATAAGGAGCCGACCGCCCCGGCTGACGTACGTTACGAGGGCATCAATCTCGTCCTGGATGAAGGGACGCCACGGATCGGCGATGACCACAAGATCGCCCTTCGCGATGGCCTCCTCCAGCGTTGGCTCGAAGCTCGGGAAGAACCCGACACGCTGTGTCCACACGAAGAACGTGTGGAGACTGATCTCGGGATTCCGGGTCAGGCCCCGGGTCGGGAGGGTTACCCGCGAGTGTTCGGCCTCAAATGCCACGTGAACGTAATCCGTGTGGGGTTCGGGTGGGCCGTATGAGCGCCGCACGTGAGCGTCGTAGATAAGTGCCGCCAGGGCTACGCCCAGACACCCTGCCCCCAGAACGAGGGCGGCTCTCTGGGATCGCGACCATGACCGCATCGGGAGTGCGGCGGCGGCGAGGGCGGCGAGTCCCAGAAGGAACAGCAGCTTGTCAACCCACGCCAGGCGGTTCACCCGATTCAGCCACTCCACAGTGCCCAGGGCCAGCTCCGGCTTACCCGGAATGAACATGAAGAAGTTGGAGAGACACGTGCTGTCCGTGTAGAAGGCCACCCTGCCCTTGCCATACTTGACGCCGCCCTGCTGCACGAACACACCGTAGCTGTAACTCCGGTTCTCCTTCTTGGGGAAGAAGCTGTTCTGGGAATAGTCCAGCTCACTGGCCTTGACGGAATAGCCCAGAATCTGGTTCTCCGAGAGGAAGGGTGACGTCATGCTGCAGGAAGTGGCGAAGAGATACGCGGGCATGTAGTTTTCCACGGGATGTGCGAAGATGGGCGGGCGCTCATAGACCGAGAGAGCCATGGTGGCCAGCTGGTAGGTGGAATCGTACCGGAAACGGCACCCGAACCGTTCCGCCAGCGCATTGAGGTACGTGCTGATGCCAAAAACGTTGGTGTGGTCCCCGTGAAGCCAGAGTCCGCCCCCCCGGCGCACGAATTCGACCAGCGCGTCGATCTCCTCCGGACCGTAGGACTCCGTCGGGGTTTTCAGCATCACGATGTCGTACTGGGAAAGGAGGTCCGGCAGAAGGGAATCGGCCCGGGAGTCGACATGGTAGAATTGGTTGAGATACTGAGCGAGGGAGTAGTAGTTGTAGCCGGACTTCCGACCGTACCAGTAGGTGTCGTACTCCTGGGTTGTCCATTCCCAGTCGGAATGGATCTCCTCGATCAGCAGACGTCCCGCCTTGGGCGTTCCAGCGTCATGATACGCGAAAAGTCCGATGAAGCCGATTACCCCCAGCGTGACCAGAACCAGCGCGGTCAGCGTCCTCCCGCGTCCCGGCCACGCAATCCGCAGTGCAGCCCGCTCTGGAGAACGGTTGAGCACTTCCAAGCCCGCCAGCAACGCAGCCAGGGGCACGAAGCTCAGCGCTATGGGCTGGAATTGCCAAAGAATACCCGAGGTCTTGAACTTCACGACCAGGAACATCATGAAGAGGTAGCGAAGCACTGAGTAACCCGCCAGCAGGGCGAGGAAGCCCAGAATGGTCCGTGCGGAGCGCCGCGCCAGAACAAGGAACGTGATCCCGGCTACGGCGATCAGGCTCAGAGGAATGAAGCCCAACGATTCAAGACGCGTAGGGAAGGCAAACACGTCGTAGACGTAGGGAATGATAATGTCATTCTCGCTCAGCGACACCAGCGGGTTGAACAACCGGGCCAACCCGTAGAACAGGGGTGAGAGCCAGGGGATCTCGTGAACGCGGGAGGAGAAGATGTAGACGAAGGGGAACAGCGCCGCCTGGACCGCGAGAACCAGACCGGCCAGCCCCAGTGGAAGGCCCACCCAGGCCAGCGTCCGGGACAATCGCGCGGTGGACAGAAGGACCACGGCCAGGATCAGGAGAACGGCCGGCAGCCGAAAGGGAAAGGGGAGATGGACAGCGGCCACAGCCAGGGGGACCAGGAGAAATGACCATCGCAGATCGAACTGCTCTACGACTGTCTTGCGGAGCCCCATACCGGCCGCCGCAATCCCGATCAGAACCAACCAGATCCAGTTCCCGCCCGGGGGCGTGAAGATGGGAACCGTGTTCAGCCAGAACAGCGTCAAGACAAGGGCGGTCAGCCAGAACCATCTCATCACCGGAGCTCTCCCGCGTTCAGTCGCTCGAAGAATTCCTTCAGGAACATGATGTTTCCGACTTTCCATTCCTCGAGGGCCTCCAGATTGCTGTTCAGAAGGAACTGCGAGTCAGCGATGATCAATGCGCCACCCCCGGCCCCGCCTTCCGGCACGAAGGCCATGAAGGGGTCGGGGTGACCCGGGTGGTATCCGATCCCGACGGCATCGGCTCTGGAGAGTTTCAAAGGCCAGGCTTCCGAAACGTGGACGCTCTGGCCGTAGAGTGCGATATCGAAGTGAGCCAGAGGCACGTTCTGGATCGCGGCGCCGAACATGGCCAGCAAGGGCTCCGAACGATCCCTCTCCTCGTAGCCTGTAGACAGAATGAGCACGCCCCCCGATTCAACGAAGGCCCGGACGGTTTCCAGTTCCTTCCCCCTGAAGGGTTTGGCGGGAGCAATCACGACCAGGAGTTCGCTGTCCATGACGAGGGATCCGGAGAACTTCCTCATCATCATGGAACAGTACCCGTTTCGTGCCAGGTTGAGCTCAAGGCCTCCGACGCAGTCGTCGTACCAGGTGAGCTGATCGAACCTCCCAACGTGGGACAGATCGATCACGGCTTTGCGCAGATCAATCCGCGGCACGGGCGGGGGTTCCGCCAGATGGCCTGTGACCATGGTTCCCAGGACAATGCCAAGACCAAGGACGGACCATGCATGCACCGACCGGGAGAGCGATCTGCGGGACAGCAGAATGAGAGCCACCGCGACTATGATGAGCAGTTCCCTGAATGGAAAACGGTTGTTGTCGGGAGGACTCGTCAGCCACTGAAACACCCGTTGCACGAAGGGCCACGCAGTTACCAGGGCCCCGTTCTGGAAGGGCGAGGTGTCTCCGAACACCAGTACTCTTCCTTTGCCGTAGCTGGCCTCGGCCACAAGACAGATGTCGCCCAACTGTTCCCCGGGGTTGTAGAGGCGGTCTCCAAGGTAGGACCGCTCCAGGTTCGCGGCGTCGCCCACGTCCGAGAAGCCGTATTTCCCAATGATGACAGGCTTGGCCGGCGGAGCGAAACCGAGGGAAGCGCCCACCCAGATCTGGATGTCCTCGGAAACGATCACGTCCCGGTTGATGGGATGGGGGAGAAGCTCCAGTGCATCACGCCATCCCTGCGCCCAGAAGGTTCCGGAGTCGAATTCGAACCCGATGTTCACAGGTTTCAGTAGATCGTTGAAGGGCCCGCGGATGCCCTTGACTCCGGTGTGGTCTCCGAGGGCGAGAAGGGAGCCCCCGCGGGCTACGAAGTCCCAGATTACCGCTTTTTCCCGGGTATTGAAGAACTCCATCTGGTTGATCATCACAAGCACCCGGGCGTCGGCGAGGACTTCGGCGGTCAGGGCCTCGGGCCCCTTCACCACTTCAAATCCCTGGGCCTCGAGGAATCCGGGCAGCCGCCCAAACATGCCCCCGGAGCGTTCTCCGTACCGTCCGAAGACCGGGACATCCCAGTTGAGGTAGCCCTCATCCAGAATGACGACCTTTCCACCCCCGGACCCCGGTTTCGGCATCAGCGTGAGACCGGCCGCCAGGACTACGCCGGCCAGGAGAGCCAGCGCGAGAGCCGCAGGCTGGAAGGCCATGGGTGATCCGACAGCGCCGCCCGAGGTCCTGCGCCGGTACCAGGCGATGGGGCACAGAAGGGCAAGGAGGTGAATCGTCTGGGGGTTGAACAGGAGGAAATCCAGGCTGGGCGCCCACCGCTGGATTCCCACCGCGATGGGTGTCAGGAGCATCAGTACCAGCGCGTTGGTTGCAATGATGAACAGCAGGAAAACCCCGAAATCCCACGGCCGCCGGCCCTTTGCCCAAATGAGCCGGCTGAGTCCCCAACATGCCGCAAAGATTCCCATCCAGAATCCCGACATGGTGAAGCTCATGGCGTAGTTCTCGCCGATCATCTTTCCGACTGCGCCGGAAAAGCCGATGGCGGTGCGGCTCGTTAACCACCACAGGTGTGTCAGATGAAGATGGGCCAGGTGGAACACGAGAAAGAAGACAACCGCAGGGATCAGGAACACCAGATCCCGGTGCCCGGGGTCTTCCTCGTCCGTGGTAACCAGCAGAGCTGCAACCAGGGCGATGAAGGCCATCCCGCGCCAGAGCTCATGCCCCTGGCCCAGAACCGCCGCAAGAACGAGGAGCAGAATGCCCGCCAGCCACCGCGGGCGAGTCACCTTGGAGAGGGACCGAGGTCTCTCGATGATCACGAACACAGAAGCAAGGGTAAAGGAGGCCAGACGGTTGAGGGCCTCAGTGAGAAAACCCATCTCACCAAAAGAGAAAAGAAGGGCGGCTGAAAAGACCATGATTCCCATAAGCTGCACGGGCGGACTCCTGCTTCAATGGATGCCGCTCCATTAAACCACCAGCCCGAATTCCCGTCAAACACTGAATTGCCTGGGAAGCGGAATCTGAATGCGACGGCAAAGGCCCGCAGTGATTGCGGGCCTTTGCCATTCGTTACGCGGAGAGAGTCGGAATCTCCGTGGCATTATTTGTTCCTGAACTCCTCCTTGACCTTACCCCACGTGGTGCGGTCGGAACCGCCGTCGCCCTGGATACCGGTCTGGCATCCGGGCCAACCCAGGCAGGTATTCTCGCAGGTGGGAACTCCATCGCAGGTTGGGGCGCCGTCGCACGTGGGCCAACCTGTGCAGGTCAAGTGACACGTCTGGCTTCCGTCACATGTGAAGTTGCCCTGGAACGTGAACGGGATGCAGTCCGGATCGTGCGCTACGCACGTCGGGGAGACCCCGTCGCACGTTGCCATCGGCTGATCGCATGTTGAGTTCCAGCATGTGTCGTGACCGTCGCAGGTGGCCTCGCCGTGACACGTGAATTGCGAGTCGCACGTGTAGAACCTGGAGCACGTCACCGTGGCGTCGCAGGTCACCAGCCCCGGATCGCACGTGGCCATGCCCTCGTCGTAGGTCAGCTCCCAACATTCGGGACGGTCGCGGTCGCACGTGTCATACCCGTACATCGTGGGCTGCACGCAGTCCGGCCAGCCCGAGCAGGTTTCGTGACACGTCTGGCTTCCGTCACACGTGAAGTTGCCCTGCATGGTGTAGGGAATGCAGCTCGCGTCACAGGTGGGCGAGATGCCGTCGCACGTCATCTCGGGCTCGTCGCACGTTGAGTTCCAGCAGGTGTACTGACCGTTGCACGTGAGCTCTCCGTGGCACGTGTACTGCGAATCGCACGTGTAGAACCTGGAACAGGTTTCCGTGGCGTCGCAGGTCGCAATGCCCGGGTCGCATGTTGGGGTTCCCGCCTGGTAGGTCAAAGACCAGCAGTCGGGGTTGTCCCGGTCGCACGTAGGTGACGGATACATAGTGTCCACGCTGCCGCAGTTCGGCCAACCTTCGCAGGTCTCGTGGCAGGTGACCGTTCCGTCACACGTGAAGTTGCCCTGCATGGTGTAGGGGATGCACGTGCCGTCACACGTCGGCGAGACGCCGTCACACGTCATGTCGGGCTGGTCGCACGTTGAGTTCCAACATGTGAAACCCCCGTCACACGTGTACTCCCCGTGGCACGTGTACTGCGAGTCGCACGTGTAGAACCTGGAGCAGGTCTGCGTGGCGCCGCACGTAGCCATTGACGATTCGCAGGTTACCTCGCCCTGGTAGGTGAGGTCCCAACATTCGGGAAGGTCGCGGTCGCAGGTGTACTCACCGTACATGGTCATCTGCTTCGGGCTCTCCGCGTGGGCTTCCGCCACGGTCGCCGCAGTGATCTGCTGCGGGGCCCCTTCCAGGCGGGCGATCGCCTCAGTGAGCAACGTCTGGAAGGCTGGGGAGCTTGCGTGGTGAACCGGTGAAGAGAGACCCGTCAGGTAGGTGACGCCGAAGACTGCAAGAGCTACAAAACATCCGATAACTATCGCCGTTCGCATTGATCTCACCCCCCTTCAAGCGAACTGAGCTTTGGAGGTATTATAGCAGATACGCAGAAGCAGATCAAGGATCAAAAGTCTGCGCGGGCTTTGGCAAAACGTGGAAACTGTTGTGAGTGTTATGGCCTGGATTCTGTCCTGCCGGTTGGCGAAAAGCCGAACACTGAATGCACTGAAGACAGGCGATGAAGGCTGGAAGTCCTCGGGTCCCCGACGTTGTCGGAGCCCCGAGATCTTCCAGCCGGGTCATGAAAAGACCCCGTGTTCAGGCACAAGGCCGGCGCGCTTATCCGATGAGGCCCGGTGGTTCGCGCGGGATGTTCATGCTTGCATGCTTGACCTTGACTTCGTGTGACGCTGAAAGTAGCATTGGGATAAAGATCCGCATAAGACCCCTCGCGACGAGAGGCTGCCTGGCCAATTAGCTGAGATAGTCGGCGTTGCCTGCGTGCTCTACACGAATCTGCAGATGCGTTATGCTACGCGCCAGCGGTGCTGGGGGTCTTATACGGAACAAGATACTCATAGTTCGGCTGGAGAAGAGATGAACCGGGACAAACTCATCGCGACCATCTACGCGGAGCGGGATTTCGGTCGCAGCATCGCGACAACTGTGGCTGGCGTCGTGGGTCTCACGACCTACCTGTTCAGTTCGGATTGGATCATCGCTCTCTTTGCCGCCGTCATCGCGTTCCCGGTGTGTCGTGTCACAGCATCTGCCCTGCACTCACGCTGGAAGCAGAACCATGCCCAAATCGTGAAGAAGATTGAGGCGGCGCAAGCATTCAGCAGGTTCAGCCCGCAAGAACGCCAGGTCATTGAGTTCTTCGTCCGTTCTGGGGGTGCGTGTGTTTCATGGGGAGCGGTCAATCGGTCTGACCTCCCCTTCCCGAGAGCTGCTGTCAATTCGCTGATCGAACGCGGGGTTGTCCGATTGAGCGTAATGGAAGATTTGATGACTGAGGCCTTTGCACTCGACATCGACACGTTTGACACTGCTCAAGAGGCACTTGGGGGGAACAGGGAAGCCGAACCAGAACCTGCACGCGATTCCAAAAAGGCCGGCCGTCTTGACGACGACCTGCCTTTTTGAAACGCGTGAGGTCAACGTTAAGGGTAGAGCTTTGGGGACGTAGTGAGCTTTATTAGCTTATTGCCATTCTTGGCCTGAGATGGATTCTTGCATTCATCTGTCCCTGTAGCCGAAGGACATTCCTGCGCTGTATCGACTCCTTCTGCCAGCACATTCCAGAACATGCGTGGGTCTTCTGGCGGACATCTTCCCGACGGTCTCAGCCGCCATTCGCTGGATCGAAGCGAATCCCCCCTGCCAATCAGATATGGACAGATGGTGCCGGAAAGATGCAGTCTGGTGCGCAATCGACCTAACAAACGCTTGCACGCAGACAATCGCGCCAGCCACGCTTGCTGGTGAAGCCAACGTTAGCTGCATAACGCACCATGCTCACGAAAGGGAAGAGCGCACATGACAACCAAACAAGACGCGACCTTGAGCGAGCATGAGGTCCGACTCTTTCCGTCTGTGCACATCACGAGCGACCGAGAGGCCGAACTCAGGGCGACAGCGTCGCTCCTCGCGGTGATTCGCGCAGTGTCCGAGTTCGGCAGGACAATTGTTCGCCTTGCCGGTGGTCCGGCTGGCCGACTCTCCTGCTTCACCGAAGTGCCCTGTCAATTGGAGCCTGGCGGCGGAGGTCCTCCTGAGGAATTGCGCCCTGATGGGCTTGTTCAGGTAGTGCGCGGGAAGACACGCTGGGTTGCCTTGGTCGAAGTCAAGGTCGGCAGGGCAAACCTCGATCCCGAGCAGATCGATAAGTATCACCGGCTGGCTCGGCAAGAAGGTGCGGGTGCCTTGATCACTGTGAGCAATCAGCCGGCACTTCCGGATGGTCGTCCTCCAGTTAGTCTCGATGGACGAAGGCTGCGCAGCATACCCGTAGTGCACTTCTCATGGGAGCGCCTCCTCAGCGAGGCGCAGCTTTTAAGCCGCAAGAAGGAGGTATCGGATTCAGATCAAAAATGGATGCTCGACGAATGGATCCGCTACGTTGATGATCCGGAGTCACGCATTGTCGTGCCGCCGGACCTCGGGTCGCAGTGGACCGAGATTCTCAAAGCTGCCAGAACAGGTGCGCTTGACCAGTCGGGTAGCGAACTCCTGGATGTGGCTAGGTTCTGGATGGGCTACCTCCGAAAGGCCGCGCTGCGGCTTCGGGCGAAACTCGGTGTAGAGGTGGAGATACGGTTGTCCAGAAAAGAGAAAAGGGACAGTCAGCTTCATCTCGAACGCCTCATCGCAAACGCTCGCGCCAACGGAGCTCTGTCTGGCGTGCTCCGTATTCCAGGCGCCGCCGGAGACATCCAGATTGACTTGTTTTTGCACAGCCGCTCCGTTCGGTATGGTCTGGAGGTCGCCGCACCAACAGAGGGAAGGCAGGCGACTCGTGTCAAGTGGCTATCACGACAGCTGCGCCGTCTCGACCTTCCAAGCGATCTCGTCGTGATCGCTGAGTGGACCGCACGCGGTTTGCTCACGTCGGCGCCTGCGACCCAATTCGTGGCCGACCCGCCCATGCTGCTAGTCGACCGAAACGGTGCTGCACTTCCGAAGGATGTCAATCCAAAGCGTTTCCAGGTTCAATGGACTACCAATCTCCTGGTGGGCCGCGGACGTTCAAGTGCACCCGTCCTGGAGGGAATCTCCAAGGGGCTTGAGGACTTCTACCTCCGCGTAGTGGAGGGGCTCGTTCCCTTCGTTCCGCGTGCACCACGACTGGTTACGAAGGATGTCCAGCCGGAAGATGGTGGCAGTACTCCTCACGAAGGCGGTGGTGAGTCAATCCCAGGCGATCCAACCACAGTAGCTAACAAGCCGATGTAACCGGACTGCCCTTCGGCTGGCCGTTGATCGGCAGCGCGTTAGGCGACACAAACTGAAAGGAGGGGAATCCGCCCGGATCAGAGTCGCATCCGTGTGGATCGTATCCCCGGCCACAAGACCTGCCTTGATACGTGCCTCGATGATCTTCTCGAAGATCCGCCGAAATCGATCCTCGCCCCAACGCTGGCTCGTTACCGGCAAAATCGCGACCGCTTTTTCAACAGCCCCCGTGTCCCCAGAAAACCCTTCGGTGTCCCTCCCTACAAGGTGCAGAAATGGACGCCTGAGCTCCAGTACGCGAAAACGGCAGTGTGGTTATCCTTCGACGGGCTCAGGACGAACGGTTTGGGGGCCTGTCTGGTGCTGATTGACACACTGTTTCGTGCACATCGGACCCCGGAGTGTCTCATCTTCTGCGTCAGAGTCCGAGACCGTAACACTGCCGTTGTAGCCTGTGCCGTGAACCGCTAAAGTCGCCGCCGGACGAGAAAACGCTTGCGCACGATCGCCGCAACTGGCAATATGTGCCCAGTTACGGAGGTCACGCGCCATGAAGCCTGAGCTTTTCCTCACCACCCACCGCGTGTTCACGCGAGCGGAGCTGCAGGCCGCCCTGCAGGGGCGGGCTAGGGCCACCGTGGATTCGTACCTCTCTCGCTGGCGTCATCAGGGGCGGATCGCACGGGTCAAGCGGGGTGTCTTCGTGCGCCTGGACGGGCAGGGAAGGGGCAACGGTTCGCTGCCGGACTTCGTGACCCTCGCTTCACGCATGGCCCCCGACGCGGCGGCCGCCTACCACACGGCGCTCGAGGTCCACGGCTG
>JAGLYR010000304.1 GCA_023132135.1 Candidatus Eiseniibacteriota bacterium
TCCACCGTGCAGCGGGCCACCGTGACCCCCTCCCGGCGAAGCTGAAGCCAGACCTTGCGGGCTCCGTAGACCCGGCGATTCTCCCGCCATACCCGGTCGATCTCCTCCTTCAGGGCCGCATCCCGACGCGCACGCTCCGGCAACCGAGAAGGATCGGCCTGGCGGGCCTTGTGTTCGTAATAGGTCGACGGGGCGATCGGCAGCACTGCACAGATCGGCTCGACCCCGTAAACCTCCCGGTGATCGTCGATGAACGACCCCATCACCTCGGTCGACGGTCGAGCTCCGCCTGGGCGAAAAAAGCCGACGCTTTGCGAAGAATCTCGTTCGCCCGCCGAAGCTCGCGGTTCTCCCGCTCCAACTCCTTCAGCCGAGCTCGCTCATCGCTCGTCAGACCGCCCCGCCGACCCGTGTCCACCTCGCTCTGGCGTACCCACTTACGAAGCGTCTCCGCAGTACAGCCCATCTTGCCCGCAATCGACTTGATCGCTGCCCACTGCGAGGCGTACTCGCTCTCCTGCTCAAACACCATCCGTACCGCCCGCTCCCGTACCTCTGGGGAGTACCTCCTTGGTCTGCTCATGACCCCATCCTCTCAAGAAATGGAGCCTCCGGCAATCCCGGAATGGTTCAGAACAGTGATGGTATCTTTGCTCGTTCCTGATTCAAGAAGGCGTTTGACCCGGTCGGCCAGCAGATATGTCTTGCCTGCTCCGGGACCAGCTAGAACGAGAGTGGCGGACCGATCGTGAGTGACTATGTCATCGTAATTCTCGAGCGTCATTGTATCCCTCTGTCATCAGCAAAGTAGATTTGTCCGGAATGGCCAGAGTCCGCACCAGCACTTGCGCTCCGCCCACCGGCGCTCTGCGCCGCCGTCCGACGGATCCAGAGGAATCCCCCCTGCCGATCGGGCCGGGGTAGATGGGCCGGGAGCAGCACAATAAGCTGATTAAGCGGACAACATCCTCAAAGGCCGTCACGAAAAACGTAGCGAATGAGTACTACCACGATGCCGGTTTGGGGACCGCTCGCCCACTCCGGAGGGTCACTGGATCAGGGAACTGATGCGCGACATACCTATCCTTGCGTATGTAGAAGTACTTCGATACCAGCCGCGCAAGCTCGTTATTCCTGCGCTTGTATGGGAACCCAAAGCAGATCTGCTTGGTTGGGCACAATCGGCCCGCTGTTCGGACAGCAGGAGCCAGATCTGTGTCTCCGCTGACAAGCACAACCGTGTCGGCTTCGTCCAAGACCAAGATCTCGACCAGCTTCATCGAGATAGCAACGTCTGTCTCCTTCTCTTCATAGTGTGGATTGTCTTGGTTGCATCTGCGGCAGTGGACCTTCTTGTACTTGAACCGTCCCAGGATAGGGACGATGTCGGCAGCGCGGAGGCACTCGAGGTACAGCCGGTGTCGGGCCGTCACGCCGGGTCTGCGATGGTCCAGATGCACGGCAAGAGCGGAAAAGTAGAAGATCTTCTCAAGTGTTGCCCCCGCTCCAATCACAGGGAGATAGGAGGAGAGGAGCGACTGGAGGTCAAGCCACTTCGTGGACTGACCTCCAAGGTCATCCGATGCTGTGCGCAAGGAATGATAGAGATTGAAGCCGTCAACCAGGAAGGAGGTGCGATTCATATCGTTCCCAACAAGGAAAGACCCCCCGGGTCGCAACCCGGAGGGGGCCAGCCGGTTCAGTGAACCAAACTGGGGATGACTACTAATAGTATCGTCCAAAACCCGCCCGGTGTCAAGAGTCTGTTTTGCCCGTGCGCATTCCGCGCTTTTCGGAACAGACTCCGTGCTCCCGAGTGAAAGGCGTAACGCCAAATCAGGCAAGTAGTTCTGTTAATGAGTAGTCGGTCCCGCATTCGCCTGACCCGAAAAGCCGTCCCGAGGGAATGCGCTGCCCC
>JAGLYR010000305.1 GCA_023132135.1 Candidatus Eiseniibacteriota bacterium
GCCAGTTGCCGGAGTCAGAATCCTTACCCTTCGACCCGACACCGTGTTCATCCCGCGGGGCCCTCAATACCATGGACAACTCGACTTTCCGTCTCATTTGTGGTATCATTTTACGAAGTGAGCTTTGCTGAACAACTTCCTTGCTTCTCCGCTTGCACGCTTCACTTTCGAGCCAAGGAGGCATCCGATGAGTACGAGAATGCCGACCCTGATCATTGCCGCAGCGCTTCTCGCAACAGGCATCATTCCGAACCCGGCCGCGGCCGAAGTCATCCTCAAGAGCTTCGAAGCACCGTATGGGTATCGCTCCTACGGTCTGACCTGGGATGGGCAATACCTGTGGTGCGGGGACGACTACCACGGGGCGATCGCGAAAATTGATACGTCCGACGGTCACATCATCACCGAGATTCCAGGCGCGTACGAATCCAACCACGGACTCGCGTGGGACGGGACGCACCTCTGGGTTGCCGGCGACTACCACACCGACTACATCTACAAAATCACGACGGCCGGTGCGCGCGTGGATTCGATCCTGAACCCCGGGGGAGACTACTCCGGGGGAATGACCTACGACGGCCGCAACCTGTGGGTGACACGATACTACCCCAACACGCAGCCGAACCTGTTCAGCGTCGAGCCCACCTCGGGAGCGATCCAGGACACGATTCCTTCCCAGGGTCTTCAGCCGCAAGGCATGGCCTGGGACGGCGAATACCTCTGGAATGTCATGGATGACAACGACGGGGACGAAGAACGAGTCTGGCAGATCCACCCCCTGACGGGCGATACGTTGATGTCCTTCCCTGTCCCCTACACGGGGACTGCGTCGGGTGAATCCCCCCGAGGCCTCGCCTGGGACGGCCAGTACCTTTGGCTGGTTTCTCGATACCCGGGTTCCCCGACTATGAACCATATCTACAAGATCGATCCCTTCGGAGGCGGCACGCCCCAGATCTCTCTCTCCCACTCCGACTACGACTATGGCCACACGATCATCGGGGATCCCGGGGTCTTCCTTCTCGGGATTTCCAACCTGGGGACCGGCAATCTGGTCGTGGACAGCGTATGTTGCGCGGACCCGGCGTTCTCCTTCCCGGGTGTCTTCCCCCAGACAGTGGAACCCGACTCGACCTTCTACCTCCCCGTCACCTTCTCCCCCGCAATGTGGGGGCCGGCAGGGACAACACTCACGGTCTACAGCAACGATCCGGTGGGCGCTCCGCCGCAGGTAGCTCTGGCTGGATGGGGTGTCTGGCCCGACCAGGAGATCGGCATAAGTGAGAATTCCCACGACTACGGCCTAATCCGGGTGAATGCCGACAAGCGTTGGCTGCTGAGGGTCCAGAATGAGGGCGCGCAGCCTCTCATCCTGTATTCGGCCACAACGTCGAGGTCCATCTTCAGTGTGCGGAACACACAGTTCCCGGTCCAGATTGACTCGACCGAGGCTTTCGATCTGGACGTCTGGTTCAACCCTCCTTCTCATTCCACGTACGGCGACACCCTTGAGATCGCGTGCAACGACGCGGATGAGCCCATCCTGCGCGTTCCCCTAGCGGGAACCGGCGACGGCTCAGGACATGGTCCGGGCGCCCTGTTGTGGAGCTACCAGGTCACGGGTTCCTACTCGGACAAGGTCACCAGCATCCGCGCTCTCCGGGATGTGAACGGTGATGGGTTCGAGGACGTCATCGCATGCGCGGAGAACTACCGTACGTACTGCTTCAACGGAAACGGATCGGGAGTGGCCGATACCCTCTGGAGTTTCGACACATCCATCGATCCTTACCGGACCGGATCGGTCTACCAGGATCGCGGCATGACGCCCGTCGAGGATCTGGACGGCGACGGGATCCAGGATGTGGTGATCGGCACCGCCGGGGGATCGAGATCGGTCTTCGCCATCTCCGGGGCCGATGGATCTCAGATCTGGAGCTACGACTCTCACGAGTATGGTGATGGGGGATGGATCTACGAGGTGGCCCCCATCGAGGATGTAGACGGGGACGGGGTAGAGGACGTCCTGGCAGCGGCCGGAGATGATGGCAGCCTGACAGGACCGAGGCGGGCCTACTGCCTGAGCGGAGCGACAGGGGCCAAGATCTGGGCGCGGTTCCTGAGTGCCTCGGTCTTCTGCGTACGGGCCATCGACGATGTCAACGGGGACGGGAAGGATGAAGTGGCGGCCGCGACGACGGACGGTATCCTCTATATCCTTGACGCAGCGGCCGGAACCGTTCTGGACCAGTACGACGCAGGGTCAACCATCTGGACAGTTGCCGCGATCGAGGACATCACCGGCGACGGGAAAAAGGACATCGTACTGGGGACCAGCAACGGTTTGGTCCACGCTGTGGATTCATCGGACGGGACAACGGCGTGGCCCGGGACCGTCAACGTCGGCAGCATCATCACCGACATCAGCGTCATCCGGGACCAGAACGGCGATAGCGTCGGGGAGATCACGGTGGCCGGCGTGATGTACGATTACTTCGTGATCGATGGAGCAGCGGGGAGCATTCTCTGGAGCCGACCCTCCGATCACAAGGCCTTTGCGACCTCCGGCGTGCCCGATCTTTCGGGCAACGGGCTGGAGGATGTGATCGGCGGCTCGGGTTACAACGTGAACCGTGTCACCATCATGGAAGGATCCAGCGGCGACACTGTGTGGACCCGCTACACGGCCGGTCCCGTGGAGACCGTCTCCCCCTTCAAGAACATCGATTGGGATCCATCAGCCGAGGTTCTTGTGGGCACGCGGGCGGGCGAGATTCTCTGCCTCGCAGGCGGCGGGGCGGTGACGGATGTCGTCGCATCGGAAGATATTGACAGGGCGAGGTCGATTCGCATGCGGATCTATCCCAATCCCTTCAACCCGGTGACGACGATCGCCTTCAATGTACCGTTGGAAGGGAAGACGACACTGGCGATTTTCGATGTCCGCGGCCGATGTGTGAAGACGCTCATCGACGGCGCTATCACCGCAGGGGAGCATTCCGCGGTCTGGGATGGAAGGAACCGGAGCGGAGTTGCATCCGCTCCCGGGGTGTATTTCGCCCGGCTGGAGTCGGCGTCCGAAGTCCTGACCAGGAAGATGATTCTGGCGAAGTAGCAACTAGCCCAAAGCTTCAAGAGGGGGCGGGTCTCAGCAGACCCGCCCCTGTTTGTCGCGCCCTCACGCCCTCGCGCCCTCGACTAGAAAGGGCCTCCGACACCATGGCCCGGGCCGTGTCCAAACCTCGGACCATGGTGCGGAAGAAGATTGGTCAGCGCATCGAACATTTCCTGCTGCTCAGAAGTCAGCAGATCCCGGATCGCAGCAACCGCTTCCTCGTGAATCTCGCCCACTCGATCTTGGGCATCCTCGAATTCAATCTCGCCGCTGCGCACACTCTCTCTCAACGTCTGGTGTTGCTGCATCGCAGCCTCGGTGATGTCTCTTACCTGCTGAGCCTGCGACTCATCCAGATCCAGGACCCGGGTCAGGAATTCGATCCGCTGTTCCATCCGCTGTTCGTGACGCGCCTCGCGCCGCTCCATCATCTCGGACTGGCGCTCCGCCCTGTGTTCCTCCATCTGCGCAATCTGCTCGGGCGTAAGAATGGTCTCCAGCTGCGCCCGGAACGCCTCGCGCATCTCCCGGGCCTGTTCCCGCACGGCCTCGCGATCACAGTCCCCACTCCGGCACTGCTCGCGGAAATCCCGCATCCGCTCGTGCATGGCCTCGGCTGCTTCCCGGACCTGCGCGCTCTGTTCTTCTGTCAGATTCAGATCACCGGCCATTTGCTCAAACCGCTCGCCGCAACTCTCCCCCGGACCGAAGTGACGCCCGTGGAATCCTCCGCGCCCGCCGCGCCCGCGATCCCGACCGCCTCTCCCAAGGCCTGCCATTTCGCTCCGATGGGCCTCATGACGCTCGGCCAGAAACCCCGTGAACTGCACGAACTGCCGGGGTCCCAGGATGTCCGCGCACTCCCCGATAAACGCCAGGAACGGCCGCTCGTGATCGGGCATGTCCCCCGCTTCACCAAAGCGGGCCCGCTGACCGTGGGCGCCATGACGGCCCCGTTCTCCGCGCTGCGGACGGTCCGCCACTGCGGCAGCAAACGTCTCGCGAAAGCGCCCCGCGGCGGCCTCCATTGCAACTCGCTGCTCGGGAGTCAGCTCCACGGCCGATTCGATATCGGAGACACTGGGCATCCACGCCGTGTCGCTGGTCGACTGCGGCGATGTCAGGCCCATCATCCCCGGATCGGTCTCGTTTTCACTACACCCCGCGCCAATCATGAGCAGACCTGCGATTGCCAGAGCACTCACCAACAACGTTCTTGCCTTCATCTTCGTCCTCCTTTGCAAGAGCCTGTTTCCTTCCCGCCTTCACTCCTAATTATACGCAGGGAATGTTGCACAAATGTGACAGGCAAGTGGTAATTCGCGGCAGATTGGGGGGTTCCGGGGACACGCGGGCTGTTGAAAAAGTGGTCCCGATTTTACAGGTGGAAGATCTCTTGGGCCATCTGGCAGTCCAGGTGGTACGGCGACGTGTGGTGGTCTGGGTTCATGGCGTCTTCTGCCGGTATAGTGCCTTCACTCCTCCCCAGGTTGTGCGATTGGCTGCGGAACTATCACACCCTGTGTCGCGGGCACCGATCAGTCCGCAGGGATGCCCACTCGGATGGTGGTCGGGTGCACACGGTGAGTCGGATTGTATCCCCAAATCTCCGTTCTCTGGATCGCAGAAATGGGGATCCGCAGAGATATTGCCGTTGATACCCAGCTGACCGCTGATGCATCCGACCCAATCACCGCCCGCGTTCCCGAAAACGTCGCAGCATTCCAGAGTCACCTGGGAGCTTCCGTCTCTGCACAGGATGGCTTCTCCATGGCTGCTGAACGCTATGATAGTGTTTTGGACAAGAAGGGTATTGTCGGAGGCCAGGTAAATAGCCGCGCCTCCAAGGACTCCGGTATTCGCATAGAAAGTGCAATTCGTAAGCACCGACGAGGAGCGGTTAAGTGTCAAGCCCCCACCAGGATCCCAGGACCAGTTGTCGGAGAATACGCACCCTACAAGTGTTGCCGAGGATGAGGAGCAATACATTGCACCTTCGCCGTTGTCGATGAAATTGCAGTTGACAAGAGTGGCCGGGGAGTCGCTGCAGTACAGTCCTCCCGGACCGAAATCTCCGTAGTTGTCGATGAAACTGCAGTCTATCAATGTGGGGTAAGAATCTAAACAAGCCATTCCGCCGCCATGGTAGGCTTGGTTCGAACGTAGCATGCAACTCTCAAGCGTGAGTGTGGATGAGAAGCATCCCACGCCACCCCCCCCGTCGTGGAAGCCTCCCATGATTGTGAAACCCTCAACGACCGTCATGATATCCAGGTTCTGACCGACGAATACCCTGCCTTGCCACTCTGCATCAATAGTGACGCAGCTGGCGTCTCCGGTATCGCTCTGAAGATGAACCCCGGATTTCAGGACGATATCATGTTCGTGGTATGTCCCACACGCCACCGACACCGTGTCCCCGGCACTCGCTGAGTCGATACCCGCCTGAACCGTGGGGCATTGCGATGGCACTTGCCAGACGGTGGCGTAGCTACACCAAGGGATCAGAAGACCGTATGCAGTCAGAATGACCAGTCTCTTCATGATAATCCTCAATTCGGCCGAATGCCTCAGAAGCTTGATAATCAGCGAGAATCTCCTGCCCTATCTAATCATGACCATCTTCCTCGTTGTGCTGAACGCCGACCCATCGATTCTACGGTCACCCAACCACCAAGGGTACCGGGAAATGATCGGAAAGCAAGACCGGAGTCAGGAGACGCTGTTCATACCGGGTTTGTTGTATCAGTTGATGCCGCACTATTTTGGGACAGACTACTCATTAGCATAACTACTTGCTTGACTTTGGCTTAGGGCCTCGCCTCTGTGGGCGAAGCGGCCTTCCAAGCAGCGCCTCCAACCGGTCGACGAATTCCTTCCCTCCGCAGGGCCAGCCGATGTGTGTGTGCCGACGAATGGTCTTGAGCATCTGCTTGTCCGGAACGGGAAGGGTGCCAACGAAGGGGTTTTTCAACAGACCCTATGTCCCGAATTACTCTCGAATTACTCGAATCACTAAACACCCAGAGCCACACCTTCGCTGTCCAAGACGCGCTCTAAAACGGCTCTTGACATACAAACGGATTTCGTTACAATAACGAAACGGGGTGAAAATCGGGCTAATTTCGTTATCATAACGAACCGATGGGAGGGGTGCGGTCGATTCGGTGAGAAGATTGAGCCAAAAGCGGAACCTTAGGAGGATCGTCAGAGCGCTGGCTTCGGTGGCCGGGGTCAAGGCGGTCTTTCTGTACGGAAGCTTCGCCAGGGGGGATTTCGGTCCGCGATCGGATCTCGATCTCTTCATCATCACAGACAAGCGCGGGGTGCGCGAGGAAGTCCTGGAGATTCTGGCAGGACTCGATCTGGACAAGTCCATTCAACCGACCGTCCGCTCAGAAGCCGAGCTCAGGCACACCGACTCCGGTCTTCTCCAGAATATCTTCAAAGAAGGTCTGGTTCTCTACCTCCGTGAGCCGATGGAGATTCCCGTTGATTCGCTGCTGAGCCTCAAGCCGTACTCGATCTTCACCTTCGAGCTACCGCGCCTGGATCAGAGGATGAAAGCGAAGTTCAATCGGGACATGTACGAGAGAACAAAGGGCAAGTACCAATACAGTGGTCTGCTCGGAGAACTCGGAGGAGAGAAGCTATCCAGAGGAAGTGTGATCGTGCCTTTCGATGGCAGGGAGAAACTTCTCAGGCTTCTCAAGAAGTACGATGCTGAATTCGACGAGGTCAGGGTCTGGCGGTGAAAGCCTCACGGCCTGTACAGGATGGACAGTGCTGGACCTACATCCGTTGGGGGACCCATTTTTCATATGCACGCTGTCCCAGCAAGGTCAAGATGGATCCCCGCGTGCGCGGGGATGACGATTGGCTTTGCCCCGCGCCGCTTTCGACGGTGGAGCGGAGCGGAACCGTGGGACAAGAAGACGACCCCATACCAATATGATCTTCCCTTCCTCTTCTTCCTTCCCCCCGGGTTCC
>JAGLYR010000306.1 GCA_023132135.1 Candidatus Eiseniibacteriota bacterium
GGCTTCAACCCCTCCAATGCCCTTTTCCAAGTACGGAGCACGTAGCACGGGTTCTCATGCCTTTTTCCTTGGACTAGGGACTAGGGACTACGCACTAGGGACTGCTCTTGCTCAGATCTCAGCAGGTAGCTCGACGATTATGGCTGCGCCACGCGGGCCCCGGTTCTCCGCTCGCACCCCGCCACCGTGCAGAGAGACAATCTCCTTGACGATGGCCAGGCCAAGACCGCTGCCGGCGGACGATCGCGCGGCGTCGGCGCGGTAGAAGCGGTCGAAAATGTGAGGCAAGTCCTCTGGTGGAAACCCGGGGCCGTCGTCGTTCACGATGAGCCGGAATCGATTGCCCGCGCCCTCGGAGACCGGTTCCAGCGAGAGAGTCACCGTGCCACCCGAGGGAACATATCGAAGGGCATTGATGAGGAGGTTTTCCAGAACCTGTTCCATCCGTCGGCCGTCGGCCAGGACCCACGCGGGCTCCGATGCACCCGGCCATTGGATACCCAGCCCCGCCTTCTCGAACCGCGCCCGGAATCGATCCGCTGTGTTCCGGCAGAGTTCCGTCCAATCGAGCCGGACATTTTCCAGGACAATGGCCCCCGACTCCAGGCGGGTCAGATCCAGCAGGTCCTGGATCAGGAGATCCATTCGCTGCGATTCTTCCAGGATATTCCCAAGGAACGCAGCCCGCTCCTCGTCGGATACCGGGACCCCCGGTTCGAGCAAAGTCTCCGTGTACCCTTGAATCGAAGTCAGGGGAGTCGCCAGCTCGTGGGAGATGTCCGCAAGGAGCTGCCTGCGCTGGCGGTCGCTCTCGTTCACGCGGTCCCTGGCGTCTGCCAGGCTCTCCGTCATCCGGTTGAACCGGCCGCCCAGTCGGCCGATTTCGTCGTTCCCCGGATCAGGGACCCGGGCATCAAGGTCGCCCTCTGTTACGCGCGCAGCCAGCTCCTCCAGCGACCTTAGCCGCCGCAGCAGAATACGAATCATGAGGAGCCCCGCCGCGCCCGCCAACAGGATGGCGATGGGAAGGTACAGCAAGAGCGGCTGAGACGTGTGGCGCGGGATGAGTCCGAACCCATGCGGCCGGCGGGGAACCATCGCTATCACTTCACCAGTGGCTCCCGATTCCAGATCTATCCGATGGCGAGCCACGATCTCCAGTGCACGGCCTTCATGACGAGGACCCCAGGGGCGCCCCCCCGGACCTTTGTCCCGCATCGCCGGCTGGATGTCTTCCCCTGAATCCAGGAAGCCCTCCATCCTGTGCCGGACTCCGGGTGGGATGGGCCGGTCGCAAACAAAGTGTCCTTCGCTGTCCCGGTAAAAGAGAAGAGCAATTCCGGGCTCCGTCCCAAGGGAGTGCAGGACTGCCCGGATGTCATCCTCGGACGAAGTCGGGGGGAGCTCGGAGATCTCCTGCGCCACCTTCCGAGCGCAGAGCTCCCCGTGGGCGCTGACCCACCGGTCCGCGAGGGGCCGGAGCACAACACCGATCACAAGCACCTGAAGCACAATCCCCAGGATCAGAACGGCGAGAAAAGCACCGGCAAAGGTCCAGAACAAGCTGCGTGCACGTAGAAATCGGGTCATGAGCTCGTCCCTGTGAAGCGGTAGCCCGCGCCCCACACGGTCTGAATGTGCTTCGGCCTGGAAGGATCCTCTTCGATCTTGCGACGTAGTCGGCTGATCAAGCTGTCAATCGATCGCGTATCCACAATACGGTCGTCCCCCCACACCTGTTCCATGAGGGCATCCC
Source organism: Candidatus Eiseniibacteriota bacterium (assembly GCA_023132135.1). Classification (GTDB taxonomy): domain Bacteria; phylum Arandabacterota; class Arandabacteria; order JAGLYR01; family JAGLYR01; genus JAGLYR01. Next base: position 1,757 of record JAGLYR010000306.1, read on the forward strand.
GGCTGAAGACTCGACCGGGCCGGGATGCGAGGAAATAGAGAAGATTGAACTCAAGGGTGGAGAGATCAATGGATTCCTCACCGCGTTTCACTTCCAACCTTGACGGATCCATGATCAGTTCCCCGCGAGTGAGAACTTCGTCCTCAGATGCGATGGCCGAACGACGCAGCAGAGCGCGCACGCGCGCCACCAGCTCGATGACGCTGAAGGGTTTAGTGAGGTAGTCGTCCGCGCCGATCTCGAAGCCCAGGACCTTGTCGCCTTCCGTCGATCGCGCCGTCAGCATGAGGATCGGAACAGTGCTGTCGCGCCGGATCCGGCGGGCAACCTCGAGACCGTCTACCTGCGGCAGCATGATATCAAGAACGATGAGAGCCGGCTGAATCCGCTTGAATTCCTCCAGCCCCTTTTGGCCGTCCATCGCCCGGTAGCAACGAAACCCAGCCGCTTCGAGGTTTTTGGCCACGAGATCAGAGATCTTCTTCTCGTCTTCGACGATGAGAATGGTGGGATTCATCATGCGTCCAGCCTACGCGCCGGCGGTGCGCGGTGTCAAGGGTGATGAGGGAGTGCGAGACAAGGCGAGGGCGCGAAAGGGCGAGAGGGTTGGGCGTTGTCGATCTGTCCCCCCGGGTTCCACTTCGCTCCACCCGGGGCTAGCATTGAGCCG
>JAGLYR010000307.1 GCA_023132135.1 Candidatus Eiseniibacteriota bacterium
TACGATGAGAGCCTGATGATATGGCATGGTCCGGTGGTTCCCTACCACGGAGGCACCCCCATATTCAACCGCAAGGGAGAACTTCTGGGTCTTACCGAGGGAGTGCCCAAGGGGGGAGAAGGGGTGGTCTTCATCCTTCCCGCCAAAACCTGTATGCGGGTCAGCGAGGTTCTCAAGAAAGACGGTCAGGTAAAAAGGGGGTGCATAGGAATCTTCTGCGAGGCAAAGCCCGGCGCCTGCGAAAAGGGAAAAACCTCGGAAGGTGTTTTGATCACCGAGGTGATCGAAAAGAGCCCTGCCTTCATAGCGGGACTGAATCCCGGGGATAGAATAGTTAGTTTCAACGGAAAGTCTGTCGAAAGTACGGACCAACTTAGAAGGCTGATCTCCGCCACCGAAGTGGGGTCTCATATCCTCTTGGGGGTGATTCACAAGAGGGGGAATGCAAAGAAGAACGTCCTGGTACGAACGGTGGAGCATGATGGATTGGGAATGAGAAGATGTCCCCACCGGTCGATTTGAAAAGTTCGTTTTCTGCCGGAACTTCTTGCCGCCTTCGGGGGTATACTTAATATGGAGGCTGTTATGAATACGGGGTAACCAGGACTACGGGTCGAAGGTTCTCCAATTGAACATTCGAAACCTTCAAAAGTGAGGAGGCAAGGATGGTTGTCGATCCCATTTGCCTGATGGAGATAGATGAGAAAAACGCTCCCGCCAAGAGCGTCTTCAACGGCCAGACCTTTTATTTCTGTCACGACAACTGCAAACGGAAGTTCGAAGAGGACCCCGGGAAATACGTAGACGTGGAGGAAAAGGAGAAATAAGTAAAGACAAGGGTGGTTTGGTTCCACCCGGACAAATCAGTCAGATTCAGGTCGGGATGGCGAGTTGACTCACATAAAGCTGTCCCGACCTCTTAATATCGTAAGTGTGAGGGTTTAAAGATGTCAACAGCCAACAGTAAGAAGGTCGGCGTAACCTTCTTTTCGGTCCTCTTCGGCATGCTGGCTGGAGCGGTCATATTGATTCTGCTCTATGCCTTCGGGTTTTTCCATCCTCCTTTCTCGACCGGTCCTGAAAAAGCGGCGGAGGGAAATCTTCCCCTACCATCGCCAAATGTGCTGCAAACCGTCGCTTCCCTTGAAGATGAGATAACAAACAGTCGGCAGAATGCCATCGTCCGGGCGGCGCAGAAGGTTGGGCCTGCCGTGGTGTCCATCAGCGTGGTGCAGGTAAGGATGGTCAGACAGCGTCCCTTCTTTTCCCCGTTTGGAGATGAGTTCTGGGGCAGGTTCTTTCGTCCCAGGGAATATAAGGAGAAAGTGTACGGCATCGGTTCGGGATTCATAATCAATCCGGATGGCTACATACTGACCAACGCACACGTGATAAGAGAAGCGGATCAATTGAAGGTAACCCTGACCACGGGGGACGAATATGAGGGGACGGTGACAGGCTTCGATGAGGCCTCGGATTTAGCGGTGATAAAGATAGACGCTGAGGATCTGCCCTGGGTGGCTTTGGGGAATTCCAGCGATCTGATTACCGGTGAATGGGCCATAGCGGTGGGCAATCCTTTCGGCTACCTCTTAGACGACCCCAATCCCACGGTAACGGTCGGGGTCATCAGCGCGGTCAACCGGGACATCAAACGAGAGAGGGGACAGGTTCAAATCTACAGGAAGATGATCCAGACCGACGCGGCCATCAACCCGGGCAACAGCGGCGGGGCGCTGGTCAATGCGGCCGGGGAAGTGATCGGGATCAATACGTTCATCTTCACCAAGTCCGGCGGATCGCTGGGCATCGGGTTTGCCATCCCCATCAACACAGTTCAGCGTATCCTGGAGGAGTTCACGACTTTTGGCCGGATTCGCCCCGTGTGGGTGGGCGTCCAGGTTCAGGAGATGACGCCGTTGCTGGCACTGTCCCTGGATCTGGAGACGACGGATGGGGTGCTCGTTTCACACGTGGACGAAGGGTCTCCGGCGGAGCGGGCGGGTGTAGAGCGCGGGGACGTGGTGCAGCGGATTGCGGGTAAGAAGATTCGCTCCGTCGAAGAGGCCCAGAGAGCTCTGGCCGATGCCATTGTAGGGGACGAGATCACCTTCCATCTGGTGAGACGCGACCAGGCCCACGACATGGTGCTGCAACTTGTGGAGCGACCGGAGGAGGGGGGACGGTAGGTTGATTTCGAAGTACACGCGGCCGGAAATGGGGCGCCTCTGGACTGAGGAGAACAAATTCCGGGTCTGGTGGGAAATCGAGACTCTGGTCATGGAAGTTCTCGCCTCGGATGGACGCGTCCCAGTCTCCCTGGCGCCGGCCATGCGGAAAGCGAAAGCGCCGGATCCGGACGAGATAGCCGCGGTGGAGAAACGCACCCGGCACGACGTGATAGCGTTTCTGGAAGTGGCCACCCGGGAACTCGGGGACGATGCCCGTTACGTCCACGCGGGACTTACCTCGTCGGATCTGGTGGACACGGCGCAAGCTGTTCGGCTGCGCCAGGCCGGGTTGCTCCTCGATCGGGAACTGGGGGAGCTGGAGACGGCGCTGGCCGGCCAGGCCGACCGCCACAGGAACACGGTCATGGTGGGTCGGACCCACGGGATTCATGCTGAGCCTATCACCCTTGGTCTGAAGCTGGCTGTCTGGCTGGATGAGACCCGGCGGAATCGCGACCGGCTTCGGCGGGCCGTCGAGACGGTCTCGCACGGGAAACTGTCCGGGTCGGTGGGCACGTTTGCCCACGTGGGTCCACACGTGGAGGCGTACGTGTGCGAGCGGCTGGGTCTGAAACCCGCGCCGGCATCGACCCAGATTATCCAGAGAGACCGTGTTGCCGAATTCCTCAGCACGCTGGCCATCGTGGGGGGATCCCTGGAGAAATTCGCCACCGAGATCCGAGGCCTCCAGAGAACCGAGATCGGGGAGTTGGAGGAGCCTTTCCTCGCCGGCCAGAAGGGTTCATCCTCGATGCCCCACAAGCGGAATCCCATCATCTGCGAGAGAATCGCAGGGCTGGCCCGCGCTCTCCGCGGGTACGCGCTGGCGGGGTTTGAGAACATGGCCCTGTGGCACGAGCGCGATATCTCACACTCCTCGGTGGAACGGATCGTCCTGCCCGATGCCTGCATCCTGACCGACTATGTCACTGCTCGGATGACGTGGGTCATCGACGGTCTGACAGTGAACACGGAGCGGATGAGGGAGAACCTGAACCGGACCCGCGGACTGGTCTTTTCCCAGCGGGTGCTGATCGAACTCATGGAAAAGGGTTGGGCGCGGAGCGATGCCTACAATCTGGTCGAGTCCCTGGCGACCGAAACCCTGGGTGGCGGGCCCGATCTGAGGGAGCGGCTGAAGGCGGACCAGCAAGTGAGGGCGACGGCGAACGCGGCCGAGATCGATGGGTGGTTCGACGTGACGAAATACCTGCAGAATCTGGAACAGGTTTACGAGCGAGTGGGTCTGTGATGCCGGCACCGACAGATGTGGAGCAGGCGGTAGGGCTTCTGCTGGATCTCGATCTGGGATTCTCTCCCAATGAGGCGATGCGCCTTCTGAAAAAGCTGGGGAGGCAGCCGACGCTGGCTGAAGCGACGCTCTTCAGCATCATGTGGAGTGAACATTGCTCCTACAAGTCCTCCCGGAGTACTTTGAAGGCGCTCCCGACTGACGGCGAGCATGTGGTGCTGGGGCCCGGTGAGGACGCGGGAGTGGTGCGCATTGGTGAGTGGGGAGGGCGCTCGTGGTGCCTGGTGATGGCTCATGAGAGTCACAATCACCCCTCGCAGATTGTCCCTGCTGAGGGGGCGGCTACCGGGATCGGTGGGATTGTCCGCGATGTGTACTGCATGGGGGCGGATGTGGTGGGAGTCATGGATGCTCTGCGGTTCGGCAATCCGGATGGGGAGCGAGGCGTCGCCGCTCGGGAAATCGTCACAGGTGTGGTAGATGGAATCTGGCAGTATGGCAATGCCCTTGGGGTTCCGAACCTGGGTGGGGATGTGGCTTTCGACGATTCCTTCAACGAGAATTGTCTCGTCAACGTCATCGCCTTGGGACTGGTGGCGGAAGATGCCGTGGTGCGGTCCCGGGTCCCCGGGGAGGCTGCAGCCGAGCCGTACGATGTCATCCTGGTGGGAAAGCCCACGGACTCCAGCGGGTTTGGCGGGGCGACCATGGCTTCCCGGGCCCTGGAGGATGACGAAGAGGTTGAACAGGACCGGGGCGCCGTGCAGGTTCCCGACCCCTTCCTCAAGCGCATGCTGACGCTGGCCTCGGCCCGGGTGCTGGCCCTGGCGCGGGAACGGGAAGTCCCTGTTGGATGGAAGGACCTGGGCGCCGGCGGTATTGCCTGCGCCACGTCGGAGATGGCGGCGGCGTCCGGTTTTGGAATGCAGATTGACCTGGCGTTGGTTCCAGTGGCCGAAGGGGATCTGGGACCGGAAGTCGTCGTTTGTTCAGAGACCCAGGAGCGGTACTGTTGGGTGGTTCCGCGCTGGTTCACACCGGAAGTGCTGAAAATCTACAATGATGACTTTGAACTGCCCCATATCTACCACAACGCCCGAGCGGCAGTCATCGGCAAGGTGACCAAATCGAGGCGCTACCAGGTTGATATGGAGGGCGAGCGGGTGTGTGACATGCCGGTGGAATTGATCACCGAGCCGGTTCGGGAGGAGAGGAACATCGCTCCTTGGCCGGCACCTCCGGCGCAGCCGCAACTGCCCCCGATGGCGGATCTCAATGTGGCGCTTACAGAGGTTCTTGCGTCCTTCGATCAATGCTCGAGGGAATTCGTGTATAGGCATTACGACACAGAAGTTAAGGGGTGCGCTGTCGTTCGCTCTGGGGAGGCGGACGCCGGAGTAATAGCGCCGTTGCCAGGGGAGTCCCTCGGGCTGGCTTTCTCTGTGGATGGGAACCCGCGGTACGGCCGGCTGGATCCCTACTGGGCAGGAGCATTGGCTGTGGCCGAGGCCATGCGCAATGTGGCGGCCGTCGGCGCGACCCCCTGGTCCCTTACGGATTGCCTGAACTACGGATCACCGGAAGACCCCGAGACCTTCGGAGCTTTTGCCGAGGGCGTGAGAGGAATCTCTGATGCCGCTCGCCGGTTGTGGCGGAAGGGTTCGGATCGGGAACCCGTCCCGATCATTTCCGGCAACGTCAGCTTCTACAACCACTCAACATCGGGGAAAGCCGTAGCCCCATCTCCGATCGTTTGCTGCGCCGGCGTGCTGCAGGACTACTCGAGGTGTCTCACTCCAAGGCTCAAGCGGGCCGGCAGTATCATCTATCTCCTGGGTCCGCGGTATGGCGAGATGGGTGGCTCCGAGTACATGAGAATCCTGACCGGCGTGTGGTGGGCAGCAGTGCCGCAAGTGCGCTTCGAGGAAGAGAGAGTGCGGATTCATGCGGCGATTGAGCTTGCCGGGGACGGGCTGCTTCTGTCCTGTCACGATATTTCCTCGGGGGGAATGCTTGTGAGCGCAGCGGAGATGATGCTGGCCAACGATCCGGGGCAGGTTCTGGGCATGGAACTGGAAGTTGGGGATCTTGGGGCGGCGACGAGAGCCGACCTGTGGTTGTTCTGCGAGTCGCCGGGTTTCCTGATGGAAGTGGACTGCGCTCTGGCTGGAGAGGTTGAGGCCCGGCTTGCCGGGATGGGCGTCCGGCCGGAACGGGTGGGCGCCGTGACACATGGCGACAGGCTCGTGGTCCGTCATCTCGGCAGCGCGGCCATCGATCTTGGGTATACAGACTTGAAGTCAGGCTGGTCGTCCGCCGTGGCAGGAGCTTTTGTAGGATGAGCAGAGACGGGCTGGACAGGCGGGTTGCAGTCCTGGGGTTTCCCGGTTCGAACTGCGAGGTGGAGACGCAGCGAGCTCTGCTGGCTGCCGGTGTGAAAGCGGATATTGTCCGGTGGAACGAGAGCCCCGACCGGCTGAGTCACTATGGTGGCTTTGTCCTGCCCGGGGGATTCAGCTACCAGGATCGCGTCCGGGCCGGCGCGCTGGCGGCCAAGGAGACAATCGTCGAGGCGGTGACGGCGGGCGCCGAAGAGGGCAAGCCCATCCTGGGTATCTGCAACGGGTGCCAGATTCTTGTGGAAGCAGGGCTGGTGCCGGGAATTCGGGAGGGGGACGTGGAGATGGCCTTGGCTCCCAACCACCGCCCCGGAGGGGCAGGGTACTACTGCCGCTGGGTGTTTCTGAAGCACGTGGCTTCTCCCGGCCGCTGCCTCCTGACGCGCCTGCTGGGCCAGAGCGAAGTTCTTCCAATTCCCATTGCCCATGCCGAGGGACGGTTTGTCACATCATCGAACGACCTGGTGGCAACCCTGAGGGAAAACGACCAGGTGGTTCTGCGGTACTGCGATGCTCATGGACGGGTGAGTTCGAGCCCGGATGTCAATCCCAACGGTTCAGTGGATGATATTGCCGGGTTGTGCAATCCCCGGGGGAATGTCCTGGCTCTGATGCCCCACCCCGAACGGGCTGCCTGGCTCCGGCAGGTACCCGAAGGGATGGAGACGTTGTGGGCGACAGACAGGTCCGGGGCCGCGGGGCGCGGGCAGGATCTGGAGAACGAAGGGCCGGGCCGCCGGTTGTTTGAAGCCTTTGGGTGGGAGCAGGGATGAGCACGAAGATTGCACTCGTAGTCCGGTTGAAGGTTCCCGACACGACGGCGCTGAGTGCCGAGGATGTCCTAAGGCGGAAGATGGGATACGGAGACCGTCTGGGCCGGCTCCGGCGGGAGGATTGGTGGCTCTTCGAAGTGGACACCGGCGATGGGGCCCGCGCGCGGGCGAGGGTGGGAGAATGGGCCCGCCGATGCACGTCGCTGGTGAATCCCAACAAACATCGTGCCAGGGTTGAGCTCCCCCGGGAGAAGTCCGGATCCGGTTCAGGAGTACGAGTCCTGGTCCGAGACAGGGACGACGTCCGTGCCCGGTCGATGCTGGCATTCCTGAGGTACAGCCTGGGCGCCTCCGATCTGCTTTCTCTCCGGTCGGGGACGTTGTGGACAGTTGAGCCGGGAGCCGGTGAAAAGGATCCCCGATCGCTGGCCGAGGGAATTGCGGCAACCCGGTCTCGCCGGCGGGGACTGTTGGCTAATCCCCACGCACAGACCTTTGAGATCTACGGGTAGAAGAGCAGTGCCATGATGAATGACGCCGCACCGGCCAGGAGAGGAATATCGTGACGGATGCCGCCGCACCGGTCAGGAGAGAAATATCGTGACGGATGCCGCCACACCGGTCAGGAGAGAGATATCGTGACGGATGACATCATGCCCGCCGAGGACAAGTTCAGGGAGGCGTGTGGGCTGTTCGGTGTAGTGGGCACTCCGTCAGCAGCCGAGTGGTGCTACCTCGGTCTCTACGCGCTTCAGCACCGTGGTCAGGAGAGCGCCGGCATCGTGGTCTCGGATGGGGAATCCATTGTTGAGCACAGGGGGATGGGTCTGGTCTACGACGTGTTCGACGAGGAGTCTCTCGGGAGTCTGGCCGGCCACATGGCAATCGGGCACAACAGATATTCCACCATGGGCCTGTCCCGAACGGTCAACATCCAGCCTTTCTCCATGCATTCCTGGCGGGGCCTCGTGTGTCTGGCCCACAACGGCAACCTGGTCAACGCGTCCCGGATCCGGAGGCGCCTGGAGAGCGAAGGATCGATCTTCCAGACCGGAACCGATTCCGAGGTGATTGTCCATCTTCTGGCCCGGTCCCGTACTTCGTGTTTCGAGGATGCGCTGGGAGAAGCGCTGGGGGAGCTGGAGGGAGCCTACTCCCTGCTCCTGATGACCAGGGACCGGCTGTACGCGGTTCGGGATCCCTGGGGATTCCGGCCCCTCTGCATGGGGCGGGCGGGCAGCGCAATTGTGGTGGCGTCGGAGTCGTGCGCGCTGGATGTGGTGGGGGCAAGCTTCGAGAGAGAACTGGATCCGGGTGAGCTGGTTGTCGTGTCCGAAGAGGATGGAGTGGTCTCCATGCCGCTGCTGCCCGCGCAGCAGCGGGCCCAGTGCATCTTCGAGCTCATCTACTTCGCCCGTCCGGACTCGGTCGTGTTTGGCAAGCCCGTGAGCCGGTTTCGCCGGGAGTTGGGCCGGGCACTTGCAGCGGAACAGAAGGTGGATGCCGATGTGGTGATCTCGGTCCCCGATTCCAGCAACGAGATCGCCTTGGGATATGCCCAGGGATCCGGGCTCCCGATGGAGTTCGGCCTGATTCGGAATCACTACGTCGGCAGGACCTTCATCTACCCGATCCAGAGTATGCGGGCGGTGCGGGCCCGGATAAAGTACAATGCCGTGGGGGAAGTTCTCGGCGGGCGCCGGGTTGTTGTTGTGGACGACTCCATTGTGCGCGGCACCACGATGCGGCGGTTGGTCTCACTCATCCGCAATGGCGGGGCCCGGGAAGTCCATCTGCGGGTCGGTTCCCCTCCCATCTGCAACCCGTGTTGGTTCGGGATCGACACGCCCAGTTCCGAGGAGCTGATTGCGTCCGGCAAGTCGCCGGAAGAGATCGCCTCCTTCCTGGGTGTGGACAGTCTCGGTTACCTGTCGCGTGAAGCGCTGCTGGATATTGGAGGACGGGAAAACGGATTCTGCTCCGCATGTTTCGGCGGGGCGTATCCCATGGAGATGGAGGGACAGAGAGACAAGGCTGTTCTGGAACCTTCGCCCCGCTCGCGGGGTGGTCGGCGGCCGCAATGAGTTCGCACGGATGATGTGGAGTTGTTCAAAGGTGGGGGTGGGGAGGTGCGATAGTGCGTGCCGGGAGGGAATGGATCACAGGGATCCCGGAGGAGGATCGGCCGCGTGAGCGGGTCCTCGCCGGTCACCTGGAGGAAAAGACGACGCCTGAGATTCTGGCCGCTGTCCTGGGAAGAGGAACGGGTGGGAAGAACGTTGTGGCGCTGGCCCATGAGTTGCTGGCTCGCTTTGGGAGTTTGAGAGAGCTGGCCCGGTCCGAGGCCGGTGCGCTGATGGAAGTGCAGGGGATTGGTCCGGCTCAGGCTGCCCGGCTGGTGGCGGCGTGTGAGCTGGGACGCCGGATGGTGCGCTCTCCAGGTGAGCAGCGCGCTGAGATCCGGTCGCCGGAGGATGTGGCGCGGTTACTCATGGAGTCAATGCGGAGCCTCGACCGCGAGCAGTTCCGGGTGGTTCTCCTGAACAGCAAGAACCGTGTTCTCGGAATCGAGACGGTGGCTGTGGGTACGTTGAACGCTTCGCTGGTCCATCCACGCGAGGTGCTAAAGCCGGGAATCCGGAAGAGCGCGGCGGCTGTGATCCTGGTACACAACCATCCGACGGGGATTGCAACCGCGTCGCAGGAGGATGTGCGGCTGACTCGCAGGATTGTGCAAGCGGGCCGGATCGTTGGAATCGAGATCCTGGATCACGTGATCATTGGGGATGGAACCTACGAATCCCTGCGGGAAGCTGGAAAAGTGGATTTCTAGGAGGGGAAGACATGGCCATGGGATCTCTATCGGGTTGGGTCTCCAACGACATTGCAATAGACCTTGGCACTGCAAACACGTTGGTCTATGTCAAAGGTCGCGGGATTGTCCTCAACGAGCCTTCCGTGGTTGCTGTGGAGCAAGCCTCAGGCAAAGTTGTGGCGGTGGGAAGGGAAGCGAAGGCAATGCTGGGCCGGACCCCGGGAGAGATCAAGGCCATCCGCCCCCTGAAGGATGGCGTGATCGCGGATTTTGAGATCACGGAGGTCATGCTGAGGGAATTCATCGAGCGTGTCCAGAAGAACCGGTTTCTGGCCCGGTTAGTGCGGCCCCGGATCATCATCTGCGTACCCTCGGGGATCACGGAGGTTGAGAAGAGGGCGGTCCGGGATTCGGCGGAACATGCCGGAGCAAGGGAAGTGTTCCTGGTGGCCGAGCCCATAGCCGCCGGCATTGGGGTGGGCTTGCCGGTGGACAAGCCTACCGGGAATATGGTGATCGATATTGGCGGGGGAACCACGGAGATTGCCGTGATCGCCCTTTCGGGAATCGTGTGCGAGACCTCCATCCGTGTGGGAGGGGACGAGATGGACGAGAGTATCGTCCAGCACGTGAAGAAGAATCACAATCTCCTGATCGGAGACCAGACGGCGGAACTGATCAAGATGAAAATCGGGTCCGGTTTTGCGACGGATGAAGAGCAGCAGATGGAGCTGAAGGGCCGGGACCTGATCGATGGAATTCCCAAAACTCTCCTTGTGACGTCCGCGGAGATTCGGGAATCTCTACAGGAACCCATCGGGGCCATTGTGGAGGCCGTGAAGGTGTCCCTGGAGCGTACGCCGCCCGAGCTGGCCGCGGACATCGTGGACCGCGGGATTGTCATGACGGGAGGGGGATCTCTCCTGAAGGGATTGGACCAGCTTCTTCGCGAGGAAACGGCTCTTCCCATCAACGTAGTGGAAGATCCCCTGAGCTGCGTGGTTCTGGGAACCGGCAAGATCCTCGACAACCTGGAGTATTACGACAAGGTAATCATGCGAGGCAAAAACGACTAGATATGCCTGTGTTCCTCTGGCGCTTTCGGCAGATTATCGTACTTGGACTGTGTATCGTGAGCTCCGTCGCTCTCATGGGCATGGGTGAGTCCAAACGTGTGGAATCCGCCCGGAGAGTGCGATCCGTCGTGCTGTACCCGATGGAGAAGTTGTTCCGGTTACATGACCGCTACGCCGACCTGGAGAGCGAGAACCGGGATCTCCGTCTCATGGTAACGCGGCTGGTTCAGGAAACCAGTCGGCTGGAGGACCTGGGGGCTGAGAATGAGAGGCTGCGGCGGATGCTCGGGTTCAAGGAGCGGGGGTATCGGGACATGGTACCGGCCGAAGTAATCGGCTGGGACGAAAGCACCGTCGGTCTCAACCTGGAGATTGATCAGGGCTCCCGTTCGGGAATCCAGCCAAGCCATCCCGTGGTATCCATGGACGGGCTCGTGGGCGAGGTAATCGAAGCCCATCCCCGCTCCTCGTGGGTGTTGACCCTCCGCTCTCCCGATTGCGCGGTGAGCGTTCTGGACCAGCGCTCCCGGGTGAGAGGAATAGTCCGGTGGCGCTACCCGGGGGGACTGACCCTGCAGCTGGTGGCCAAGGGATCGGATGTGAGAGAGGGCGACATGATTCTCACCTCGGGTCTTGGGGGAGTGTTCCCCAAGGGGTTGCGTGTGGGGACAGTGAAGTCTGTGGAGGAGCGACTCGGCGACCTGTTTCAAATGGTGACCCTGCACCCGGTGGTGGACTTCGACCGCCTGGAGGAAGTTGCGGTTCTCACCGCCGGGCTCGAGCGGGAATCGGATCCCCTTCTCCGGGCGGCTGAGAGCTTCCGGCGTGGAGCGGGGGACAGCGCTGCCGTCGGTGGGGCGTCGGTTGGATCCGGTGAGTAGAATAGTGGGGCCCCGCGCGAAGCCCCGCGTCGAGTTTGACAGGAAGGACAGAGCGTGAGCTCCTGGACAAGGACGGCCGGCGGATTTCTGAAGATGCTGGTTGTGATGCTGCTGGTTGTGCTGCTGCACCTGACCGTGATTCGTCGAATGCGGATCTTCGGGATTGGACCGGATCTCTCTATTCTGCTGGTCGTATACATTGGTCTCTGGAGGGGTGCCATTGCGGGAACGGCAGGGGGGTTCCTGATGGGTATCCTCCAGGGAGCATCTTGCCCCGTTCATTTCGGGAGTCATGCTCTGGCGAAATCCATCGTGGGGTTCGGCGCCGGGAAAATCGGACCTCATGTTGTCCGTGAATCCCTTGCCACCCAGGCTGCCATCATCATCGGGGCCCAGGTAGCCCATGACTTGATCCTTCTCCCCATTGTCCTGGGAGACGCAGGTTTTTTGCCCCTGGTTCTTGTGACCCGCACGATCCCGGGCGCCGTCTACTCAGCTCTGTTGGGATGCCTCATCTTCCGTTTTGTTCTCAGACCGCTCGGTCTGAACCTGAGATCTCATGGCACGGCGATACTCTGAACAGGAACAGTACACCAAGTCGTTTCGAGCCAAGGTTGTCCTTGTCCTGGTGGCTCTTCTGCTTGCCATGCTGGCTGCCAAAGCATTCGAGCTGCAAGTGGTGCACGGCGCCAGGTACAAGCAGATGGCCGAGGAGAACCAGATCAAGATCCGGCGTCACCGCGCGCCCCGCGGGCTCATCCTGGACAGGAACGGGTGGGTTCTGGCGGACAACCGTCCGTCTTACGATCTGGCCGTGATTTTCTCGGAAACGCCGCAGGACAGTGCACACGTCCGGAGACTTGCCGCGTTGGCGGGGGTGGATACATCCGTGATTGCCGGGGGATTCGCCAAGGCAAAACGCCATCCCCACGAGCCGGTGAAGATTGTCCGTGACATTCCCTTCGAAGCGGTGGCTCGGATTGAGGAGCAGCGCAATTGGCTCCCCGGCACTTCGATCGAGGCCGATCCGATTCGTTCCTATTCCAGCGGCGCGATGGCATGCCATCTTCTGGGATACCAGGGCGAGGTTTCCGACAATGAACTGCGCAGGCTTCGGTCCCAGGGCTATCGACCGGGAGACTACCTGGGGCGCACAGGTGTTGAAGAAATCTGGGAGGCGGCCCTGAGGGGGACGGACGGCGCCATCTTCATCCGGGTCGACGCGCACGGCAGGGAAGTAGGCCCTGTGAGGGGGAAGAAGGCCGTGCAGCCGAGACCGGGGAACAACGTGTTTCTGACTCTGGATCTTGGCCTCCAGGCGGCGGCGGAAGAGGCTTTTCAGGGGGTGGAACGTGGGGCTTGCGTGGTGCTGGATCCTGGAACCGGCGAGATCCTGGCCATGGTCAGTCGGCCTTCCTTCGATCCCAACGCTTTTGCCGGAGGGATCAACCCCGAAATGTGGCGTGTCCTTCTGGAGGACCCGGCACTGCCCCTGCTCAGTCGGGCGGTCAGCGCGTCCTATCCGCCGGGCTCGACGTTTAAGATCATCACTTCTACATGCGCTCTCCAGTTGGACTGCTTGGGGGATGTGCCCGAGTTCCGTCCGTGCTTTGGCGGGTACCGCTTCGGCAATCGATGGTTTGGGTGTTGGAAGGAGGGGGGGCACGGCCGACTGGATCTTCGCAGCGCGTTCATCCAGTCCTGTGACACCTTCTTCTACCAGGTGGGTGAGAGACTCACGATCGACGAGCTGAGCGATTGCATGTTCCGGTTCGGTTTTGGTAAACGAACAGGGATTGACCTGCCGAGCGAGGCAACAGGACTCGTGCCGACCCGGAAGTGGTACGACGAAAAATATGGTGTGGGAGGTTGGACCCAGGGCCTGATGCTCAACCTCTCGATTGGCCAGGGAGAAATCCTGGCCACGCCACTCCAGATGGCAGCGGCAGTGGCGGTGATCGGCAATGGCGGGGTGTTCTGGACGCCGCATCTGTTTCTGCGTCTGGAAACGCCCGAGGGAAAGTGCCTGCGTGAACCCAGGGGCCGAATGCGCCGGGTCAATATTCGGGATGAGATCCTGGTGTTCATGCAAGAGGCAATGCTGGGGGTTGTCGAACACGAGAGGGGAACCGGACGAGCGGCGCGGGTGGCCGGCGTTCGAGTGGGTGGAAAGACCGGGACAGCGCAGAATCCTCATGGTGAGGATCATGCCTTGTTTGTGGCCTTGGCGCCCGTAGATGAAGCGAGGGTGGCTCTTGCCGTTGTCGTTGAGAACGGCGGCCATGGCGGGGCTGTTGCGGCGCCCATTGCGGGCAAGATCATGTCGGCCTTCTTTGCGATGGACCAATGAGACCTCGGGATTTCGACTGGCTTCTTCTTGTGAGCGTTCTGCTTCTGTCCGCGGTTGGCTTGGCGCTCATCTACAGCAGTACCTCGGGTGGCGACGGCTCCGTGTTGGTGAGGCGTCAGATCCTGTGGGTCGGCATGGGACTTTCGGCATTGCTTGTTGCCCAGCTCATCCCGTTCAAGACCTACGATGTCTTGGCCTACTTCGCCTACACCGCCGGGATTCTGGCCTTGGTGTTCGTTCTCCTGGCTCCCGGAGAGGGAGGGCCGCACCGGTGGATTTCGAGCGGACCCTTCCGGTTCCAGCCTTCTGAGATAGCCAAGCTGTTGGTGGTGTTTGCTCTCGCCCGGTACCTGGCGGGCAAGAAGAAACCCGGCGGATTCCGTTCGGTCCTGGTTCCTTTTGCCATTGTGGCGGTTCCGATGATCCTGGTTGCGAGGCAGCCGGATCTGGGAACCGCCATGGTTTTCGGGGCAATACTGTTCCCGCTGCTGTACTGGGCGGGGATGGAGCCCATCTACGTGGCTCTGCTGGTGACTCCATTGATCAGCATGCTCTGCGCCACAGCGCTGGTGTCGTGGATCGTGTTCGTTCTGGTGATCATGGCGATTCTCTACTTCGGGCCTCTTCGGGCGGGGGAGGCAGCCTTTGTGTTGCTCCTCAATTTCGCGATCGGAATTGTCACGCCGTTTCTATGGGGGCGCCTGGAGCCGTATCAGAAGAACCGGATCTTGAGCTATGTGAATCCCGAGAAGGACCCTCTCGGTTCAGGATATCAGATCCTCCAGTCCAAGGTGGCTATCGGATCGGGTGGGGGGTTGGGGAAAGGATTCCTCGAAGGAACACAGAAGGGGCTTGAGTTCCTCCCGGCCCGGCATACGGATTTCATCTTCTCCGTGGCCGGGGAGGAGTTCGGCTTTGTCGGTGTTCTTGTGATCCTGGGTCTGTTCCTGATGGTGATCTGGCGAGGGGTCCGGATTGCGCAGGACGCCAAGGACAAGTTCGCGAGCCTGACGGCCATGGGCATTACGTCTGTCTTGACCTTTCATGTGTTTGTGAACATAGGGATGACAATCGGCCTGCTGCCCATCACGGGGTTGCCGCTCCCACTGCTGAGCTACGGGGGCTCCTCGTGTCTGATGTTCATGGTGGCGGTGGGGATTCTGCTTGCCATCGGGCGAAGCCGGAGAGCCGGCTAGTTCGACAACCCGGAGATAAGGAGCCGCGACTGGATGCACAGGATACTGGTGGAACTGGGGCCGCTGAGGATCTACAGCTACGGGTTCATGTTGATGGTGGCGTTTGCCGTTGGGATTTTCCTGGCTGTGACGCGGGGACGGCGCAGGGGGATCCTGCCGGAGTTCGTGATGGATCTCAGCACGCTCATTGTGTTCGCTGCCATCGTGGGCTCGCGGATGGTCTACGTGCTGTTCCACGGGGATGGCTACTGGCCCCGCTGGTGGGACGTGTTCAAGGTCTGGGAGGGTGGGCTCACTGTGTACGGAGGAGTCCTGCTGGCCGTGGTGGTGGCCTATGCATTTTGCCGGTCCCGGGGTGTTCCTTTTCTGAAGATTGCGGATACCGTCGCGCCGTCTCTTGCTCTGGGCGTGGGAATCACGCGGATCGGCTGTTTCCTGAATGGATGCTGCTATGGAAGCGCGTGCGAACTCCCGTGGGCTGTTCGGTTCCCCCAGGGCTCTCTTGCGGAGTACGAGATGGGGCGGATCGGCATTCACCCTTCGCAGCTGTACGCATCGTTCGTTGGTTTCGCTGTCTTCCTCGTTCTTTTTCAGGTGGACCGCAGACCCCGGCGGGAAGGGTTCGTCTTCTGGCTCTTCGTTTTCCTCTTCAGCGCCGGGACCTTCTTCACCGATTTCACGCGGCATTGGGAGTCGAGCGCTATCGTCCTTCGCTCCGGAGCCGTTGTCTTGTCGGTCAACCAACTTCTGGAACTGGGTCTGGTGGTTCTGGCGGTGATCATGCTTTGCGGTCGGGTGAGTGGGAAGGGGGGGGGAATGGAGGAGGGCCACGGGACGGCTTGAGTCCACCGCGAACCGCTTTCTTGGAATCCTGTTTCCGGAATTCTGCCGCGGGTGCGGCCGGGTCCTGGCTATCAGAGATTGTCTCCTGTGTGATTCATGCTGGTTGAAGCTGTCGTGGGTTTCCGACGCAAGGACACTCGCCGAGCTCACGAGCGCCTGGGGCCGTGCGAACGGTGTCGGGTTCCGTCGATGCCCGTGGCCCGGGCGGGTTGCGGAGATCCGCACACGGGCCGTGGCGTATATGGAACCGGTCATGGCCGCAGCGATTCACAATCTCAAATACCGGGGCCGGAAGAGGGTGGCGAATCGACTGGGGCGCCTGATGGCCCGGGTGGCACTGTCCGACCCCGCGTTTCGCGGGTGCGAAGGGCTGGTGCCTGTGCCGCTCAGGCCGGAGAAGCTGCGGGAACGCGGCTACAATCCCTCGGCTCTGTTGGCAGGGTCGGTGTCCGAGGCAACAGGGATCCCGGTTGTGCATGGGGCGCTGGTGAAGATCCGGCCAACCCCGTCCCAGACGGAGATCCGGCCGCGAGATAGAACGGTTAACCCGCGTGGCAGCTTCAGGGTGGTCAATCCGGAAGGAATTGCGGGAATACGTCTGATTCTGGTGGATGACGTGGCTACCTCCGGGTCGACCCTGGCGGCTGCGGCCGGGGCCCTCCTGGAGGGGGAAGCGCGGGAGATCCGGGTGCTCACAGCGGCCAGAACTCCCATGGGTAGCCTGGGTTATTCATGAATCCCTGCTGCGAGGGTCTCAGGGTGTGTCTGGACTGGCGCGTGTGGAATCCTCTCTTTTTCGCTTGACAGTTGCGGGGATTTGGGACAGAGTCCCGGTGTAGGATCAAGTGTGAAAGTGGAGACGTCTCGGCGCGCGATGCGTTGCGGATGGGGCGCGTTCGGGTATGCTGGTGTAACTGTAGGAGTCGGGGGTTCTCGTCTGCGAATTGCAGGTGGGATCTACCTGGCGGTGACAGGGGGGAGGGATACAGAGTATGGACGAGAAGAAAACGAGAGTTGAGAAGAAGCCGTACGAGAAGCCGCGGGTGTCTTCAAGCGAGGCCTTCCGGGTCGAAGCCGCGTTGTGTACATTGGGGGGGGCGTGTGGCACGACCCTGAGCTAGTGTGTGGTCTGTGCATGGAGGCCGATGAAGGTGGGTTCTCGGGAGGGATTGCCGGAGAGCTCGTGTCTGAAGAGTTCTTGCATTGTGAGAAGCAAGATGTAGACGCCAGGCGTCGGGCGATGCTCGATGCCTGGTGTGATTTACTGGAGAGTGCACAGAAAGGCCGGTTGATTGTGCATGGCCGAAGCATGATGCCGGCCCTTTGTCCCGGATGGAGTCTGATTGTCCGGCCTGTGTCTGTGGAGCGTCTCCGGTCGGGAGACGTGGTGGTCTTTCTGTTGGGCTCCAGGCTTATTGCCCACCGGATTGCCGCGGTCCTCGGCTGGGGTCGGCACAGAAGCCTGTTTGAGAAAGGGGACGCCGGGGGGAAAGCGCGTCGGTTGGACCGAACGCAGGTGGTGGGGCGCGTGGAGCAAGTACTGGACGACAGCGGTGAGCCGGTGAGCGCTGAATCCTGGCGGTGGAAACGAGTTCGGGCAACCGTTGTCTCCTGGGTCGTCCTTGCTCGCCTGTTCGCAAGGAAGGTGCGCAGGGTCGCGTGGGAGTGAGTGAGTGGTAGCTAATGGCCGTGACGGGGAGAGAGATCCGTTGAAGGAAGAACACGGGGTGGTCCTGTCAATAGCGGGGCAGGGGTGTCGGATAGAGTGTCCGGACAACCCGGCGGCGATCCGGGCTCTCAAGTCTGATTTGCCCCAGTTCGTTTCGGACATGGAACCCGCACTCACCGTGTCCATCCGGTTCGATCGCGGTATGCAGGATGCGGCGACGCCCGGTTGGAAGGCCCTGAAGATGGAGCGGACCCGGGATGGTTTTCTTGCTCACGGGCCCTCTCACTGGATTCTGGTCCTGCCCGAGTTGAACAGGATCGAGGCAAGGATCCCCCGGTACTTCCAGGTGGGTACGGTCCTTAGGATCGGGATATCGACGATTCTTCCCCTGAGCGGACGTGGGTTTCTCAGCCACGCGGCGGCGGTAGCGAATCGGGAAGGCGCGTATCTCTTTCCGGGACTGCCCGAGGCCGGCAAGAGCACCGTGGTGGCCAACTCGCCGGGAAGGCGGGCTCTCACGGAGGAGACGGCTGTGATCACGAAAGATAACGGCCGGTTTCAGGTCTTCGGATTTCCCCTCTGGGCGCGGTTCGACATCCTTTCCATGACGGACCAACCCACTCCTCTGGCAGGGATGTTTCTCTTGAAGAAAGGGACACCGCGGATCAATCCCGTAAGCCGGTCGGAAGCGCTTGGCTATCTGCTGCAAAATATCTGCTTCCCCCTGGTTGATCCACAGGCCAGGGAGAGGGTGATTGAGGTGGCGTCCGAGTTCGTCCGGGAGGTCCCGTGTGCCGAACTCGTCTTTGGAAAAAACCCGGAGTTCTGGAGGTGCATCGAGCGTGGCTGAAGTCATGGAGCAGGTCATGGTCCACAACGCGGATGCCGCTGCGAGGGTTATCGACGGCGAAGCGTTCATTATCACGCCCCACGACAACCAGATTCACAATTTGACCGGGGTTGCCGCGAGGGTCTGGGAACTGGGGGGCGAAGGGTTGACGGTCCAGCGGATTGTCGAGAGAATTGTTGAAGAGTATGATGTGAAACCCGAGGTGGCGAAACGGGATGTCATTTCCTTTGTCCGGGATCTTGCGCAGCGCAAGATCGTCACTCTCAAGTGACGCGATCGCGGGGATGGGTATTGGAAACGAGTAGCCGCAGCCAGGATGCCCTGGATTCACTGATCAAGCAGGCGAGCCTGGCTCTGGTGCCGGCGGTGGTGAAATTGGATCTCACCTATGCCTGCAATCAGAAGTGCGTTCACTGCTGCGTGGTCCCGGAGAGACGCGAGGACTTGAGCCTCGAGGAGATCCGGGTTCTCTTTGCTGAGATCGCGGACAAGGGCTGTCTGTACCTCTCTCTCAGCGGTGGCGAGATTTTCCTCCGCAAGGACCTGCCGGATATTCTCGAAGAAGCTCAGCGGTGTGGATTCTCCCTCAGGCTCATGACCAACGGATCGCTGATTCCACCGGAAATGATTCCCCGGATGCGGAAATACCGGGTCGGAGAAGTAGACGTGAGTCTGTACGGCGACACCGCCGAGGTCCATGAGTCGGTGACCCGTGTCGCGGGATCGTTTGAGAAAACCGTGGCGAGCATCCGCAGAATGCGAGAGGCGGGGATCCGCATCAAGATTGGTCTCATTATCCTCAAGCAGAATATCCATCGGTTCCGGCAGATGGTGGATCTCGCCGAGAGTCTGGGAACCACATGGAACCTGGATGGATCCATTCTCCGGCGGTTTGACGGGTCGGAGGCTCCTCTGGCGTTCCAGGTTCCGGTGTCTGAACTGGCGGATGTCGTTGAGTACCGGGAGAGGCGGATGCCGGATCTCAAGCACATGAAGGAGGCGTGGAACAGGGAGAAGTGGCTGGAAGGCGTTCCCTGTGGGGCCGGAAGGGCCATGTGCACGATCTCGCCCTATGGCGATGTCTTCCCCTGTTCCGTGATGCCGATGTTGGCGGGCAACATCCGCGAGCAATCCTTTGCAGAAATCTGGGATCACTCGGAGGTTCTCAAGCGGGTTCGGGCCATCCGGCGCCGGGACCTGGAGACGTGCGCAACCTGCGAACTTGCCCCCTTCTGTGTACTATGCCCCGGCCGCTCAGTGCTCGACAACGGCAGCCTCACAGAGCCGAGCCTGTTCCGTTGCTCCGAGACGGCCATCCATCGCGATGTCTACGAGAAGATCTACCTCGAGGGGGGATCTTGCGACGAACCCCGGGAGTAGACGACCTCCAGCGCTGGCGGCGAATCGGATCCGTTCCTGAACCGGAAAGAATGCTGGCAGTGCGCCTGTCCAGGGCTGCGGCAGAGGGTTCCCCGGAAGGCACCCTTCGGCGTGTCACGGGGGGATCGGTGGACTGGTCGCGAGTCGTGGAAGCGGCTCGGGCTCTCAGGACTGTTCCTCTCCTTGATGCCACCCTGGTTCGTCACAGCGATCGACTGGAAATCCCCGGCAAAGAGCGGAAAACACTCTGGATGGAAGCGGATGCGTGGCGGCGATGGAATCGGCGTCTCGCAGCGGAAGGGGAAAGGGTCGTGGCGGCCCTGGAGCGAGAGGGCTACCGCGTAGTGCCGATCAAGGGCTTCGACTATGCCCGGAGACTCTACCCGGATGTGGGCCTTCGGCCCATGGTCGATATCGATCTTCTGCTTCCCGAGCGCGAGTTGGGGCCGGCTTGTGAATTCCTCAAGGGAACGTTGGAATACCGGGAGGAAGACAGCCCGGCCGAGCGGCGTCACGGTCGGACTTACCACAAGCGGATTCTGTTCCGATGGGAGGGGGATGAATCACGATGCCTGGACATGCACGCCGTCTTCTACCACCGGGAGCTCTACCCGGTGGACTATGAGGAGTTGTGGCGGCGGATCGGCGACGGTCGCGCCGGGCTGGAGCCGGAGGATTGTCTGCTGTTGAGCTGTCTGATCCTTGCGAAGGACCGCTACCAGACAGACCTGAGAGACATGCTGGATATCCACCTGATGATCCGATCCTGCAATCTCGACTGGTCCGTGGTCCTGGAGCGGGCGCGCGAGTGGGAAGTGTCAGTGGCCCTGTTCTTTTCCCTTCTGGTGGTGCGCAATATTCTGGGCAGCGCGGTTCCGGCGCGGGTGCTGGAGAAATGCCGCCCGGGTTGGCTGAGGCGCTCCTGGCTGGAGTTGTTCCTTGCGACGGACCGTATTCCCGTGTACCGGTTCGATCATGGGTCCTTCCTTCCGAAAATGTTTATCCGGCTTCCCTTGGCGGATTCCCCCGCGGGGTGGCTGCGGTTCCTGAAAGCGCGTATCATGCATCGGGTAATCTCCTGAACCTGCCGGCTTGTATTCCTCACCAGCCTGCGGAATTCTGCCCTGTTTCCTCGACACTCGACACTTGTCACTTGTCCCTGGCCCTCGTCACACGGACCGGGCGCTGGCCCCGCCCCAGTGACAGGTGACAGGCGACCAGCCCGCGTTCTCCATCAATCAGCCGGCTGCGGAATGTCGGCGGCGGCCCGCGCCAGTCCCAGCCAGAACCAGAGAAAGGGCTCGGAAAACCAGGACATGTAAGTGTAGACGACGAGCATAGCGAAGGCGGCGGAAAGGAGAGCTGTGCCAAGCGCTCTGGTTTCAGGATCCCGGGCGGCGCGGACCCGCTTTCTAATACGGGCGAGAGTCCGCCCGGCGAAGAGGGCAAACAGAGTCAGACCCACCACGCCTGTTTCCACGAGGAGGAGCAGAAACTGGTTGGGGGGATTCTCCACGGGCGACAGAACTGTGAGCCCTTGCAGGGCGAGGGCTTTCTTGATGTAGAACGTGGCGTTCCCGAATCCTACTCCGAATACCGGGTGTTGCGCTGCGGTTTGCCAGGCGATGAAGGTCTTGGGGTATTCGATCGTGCCTTCCCAGTGCTGGACCGTGGTTTCGCCAATTCTGAAGAGGAACATCTCGGCGAGATCCACTCCCATCAGCCGAGTTCCCAACAGGCCCGCGAAGACGACCACGGCAGCACAGAGGATCAGGGTCTTCCAGATGCGGACAGATCCGCCCCATCCCCGAAGAAGCGGGAGCGCGGCAACGCAGAGAGGAAGAAGAATGAACCCGCCGCGCGAGAAGGTGCCCATGAACACTGTCACAAGCAGCAGGAGTAGCAGGAAGCTCGCACGGCGAGTTCGCCAAGCCGTTTGACCGGACGCCCCGAGACTCAGGAGCAACACAATAACGGGGAGCATACTTAGAGCCAGGTGCTTCGGTTCACCGGACAAGCTGCTGATTCTCGTCATTCCCAGGAATACACCGACTCTGGATATGGCCGTAGGGCCCTGCCGGATGTCGGTCAGTGGAAGTCCGAAGCGATGGCCCACGAACTGGTACAGACCGTAGATGGCAAGGAGGCCAAAGGAGAGGAGCACAACCTGGATGGTCCGGCGGACCATCCGTTTGTCGCGCACGACGGTCCGGGTGGCGAAGTAGATCCCGATCATCAGTGCGAGCACGGCCAGCTGATTGATAGCGCGGAGGTATGGGCCCCGGAGGTGAAAACCCGAGAATGGAACAACTCGATCCAGAGAGAGCAGGAAAACCAGCGCTGCAAGCAGGCAATAGATCCAGAAAGCCACGAGAAACGCGTCGTCCCTCGCCCACGGAATCCGGAGAGAGGAACGTCCCTGGATGCGAATAGCAAGCAGTTGGAGAAGGAGAAGCGCTCCCGCGAACTTGCTCAGGGTCACGGTGACTCCGACATCCAGGACTCCGATGCCCATGATCGGAAGGCAGAAGACCATGGCGAGGAAGGTTCGTTCGGGTCTGGCTAAGAGGTAGAGTATGAGACCGCAGCCAAGGAGAGCTGCCGCGACCACCAGGGCTGCCTTGGGGAAGACGATGGCCGTCAGGGCAAGGACTCCCGCAGCAGCCGGGGCCGCGATGGCGGCAGCGACCGGTACATGGACTGTGCTTCGCAGATGGGTCAATGTCGTTCTCCTGGCCTGGACTGCCCATGAATCCCCTGTACAATCTACCGGGTGCTGGAACGGGATTCAAGAATAAGCTCCGCGCATTCGCATATTCGCGTCGCAATTTGCTCTTGACAGTGCCGTTTCCAGGGGAATAGAGTACATGCTCTGGATGAGTGGCTCGCGGGATGTACGCATCTCGCGGGGCAGGTGTGTATTGTTGTGTCAACGGCGACTGGCCTCCCCGGGGGAGGGAATCCGGTTATGCAGTCCAAGGTTGAGGTCCGGGTGTCCCGGGCAGGGCGGAAAAAGAGATCCATCATTCTTGGCGCGGGTTTCTCCGGCCGCACGCTGGCGCGGGAGATCGTCCGGTCCCGGAACGGGTTTGAAACCGTTGGATTCGTCGACGACGACCCCGGCAAGGTAGGGAAGTGGGTGGATGGGCTTGAGGTCTTCGGGTCGAGCGACCGGCTCGTTCCTATCCTCCAGGAGCGCGGGGCGAATACCGTGATCGTCGCGATCCGAAGTCGGGCGAGGCAATCATGGGTCGCGGGGGTTCTCGCGTCTTGCGAAGCGAGCGGGGTCCGGGTGCTGGAAATGCCGCGCGTGTTCGAGGCTTTGACGGGCAAAGTCCCGGTTGAGCATGTTGACCGATCCTGGTTCCGGGACGGGATCGGTGGGATCGGCCGCTCCCGCTCCTACTCCTTCTGGAAACGGGCAGGCGATATCGTCCTCTCGGTGGTCGCTCTGGCTGCCTTCTCAGTTGCGCTCCCATTTGCCGCAGTTGTCATCAAACTGGATTCACGGGGCCCCGTGTTCTTCCGGCAGGACCGGGTCGGGCTCAGGGGGCGTGTGTTCCGGCTCTACAAGCTGCGAACCATGGTTGCTGACGCCGAGGGCGGGGGAGATCCGGTATGGGCGGAGACGGACGACACGCGTGTCACCCGTGTAGGAAGATATTTCCGGAAATACCGGTTTGACGAGCTGCCCCAGTTCTGGAACGTGCTCCTGGGCCAGATGTGCGTTGTTGGACCGCGTCCCGAGCGGCAGTTTTTTGTCGACCAGCTATGCAAGGAACTTCCCCATTACGACCTCCGGCATGAAGTGAAACCGGGCATCACGGGCTGGGCCCAGGTCTGCCAGGGGTACGCGTCCTCCTGTCGGGAGAGTTTCGAGAAACTCCAGTTTGACCTTTACTACCTCCGGCACCGCTCCCTCATCTGGGATCTGGCCATCGTGCTGA
>JAGLYR010000308.1 GCA_023132135.1 Candidatus Eiseniibacteriota bacterium
TGGGTCCCCGCGTTCGCGGGGACGAAAGCCGAGAGCCGACCGAGGCGAGAGGCCAGCTCGGCTTTTGCTCTCAGGTCCTTGACTTTCCGGCTTTCGGATTTCGCCTCTCGGCTCTCTGCCAGCACGCGAATACGCCGGGGCTCAGCCCCGGCGATAGATCGTGCTGGCTGCGTCACTGCTCGGAGCTGGCGCCGGATTCGACTCCGTAGGGATCGAGGATGTCCTTCGCCACACAGCCATAGATGGTCTTGAGTTCTTCCGCCTTTGGGTTCCTCGTTTCCAGCAATATGCGTATCTCTTCTTCAACGGAACCAAGATTGTCGATCGACGTTGCCACGTCGTACCCCTTCCCACAGAAGAGGATTCCTGCCATTTCCAGGCCGCGTCTAACCGTGCGCAACCTGACGAGGATCTTCTCCTCAGGCGTGGGCGGAACAAAATCTGAGGGCGGAACATCCGTTGGCACCAAGAGCTTCATCGGGTAGGGTATGTGTTTCCAGTGGACCCAGAACGAATGTCCTCGGATGTCGCTCACAGACTCTACGAGCTCGCTATTGCGGTAGATCGTGGCGAGACTGTCGGTGACCTCATGGATGGGAATGCCTTGCTCCAGCAGTAGGTATGCGATCCGGTAGGCCTCCTGGGAGAGCGCGTGCGCCGCCTGGCTGGACTCACTCCCTGGACCCGACACAACGGGTTTTCTCTTCAGGGGCGGGTGAAGGCGGACCCCGTTAACAAACAGCCGGTCGTCTTCGAACGTGAACACGTACGGAGGTTGGAGTCTGTTTCCGTACACATAGAGTATTCCTGTCTCAACTACTACCGGCCAAGTCCAGGTGTCCCTTGCTGTCTCCGCCTGCTCGGCTCTCTCGCCCTCCTGGAAATCGCTAGTGGCGTTCAGCGCGTAGTCCTTAGGCTCGCACTGTGCCAGCGCGATGGACAGTATCGCTACCGCCAAGGACACGCTAGCAAGCAACGTGATTCTCCCAGCCATGGACCCTTCCTGTGTGTGGGGTTTCCGCCACTGCCAGCTCACTCTACATGCGGAGCGCCCTCTGTTCCGACTCTACTCCCAGCTTGGGGCATAATCAAGACCCAGCGGTCTCCAAAGCGAAAGAACCGCACGGGGTTCGTGGGGCAGGCCCCGGCGAGGTCCGTCCCGTAACCACGGTCCGACTAGGTTCCTCAAGCCAGTTGGTCCTTTCGAGTCCGGCGCATTTCTAGTACAATAGAACAATGTGGGATGGGAACTTCCCACCCACATTCTCGCTGGAGGAGGTGGTTTGATGAGATTCAAGGCTATCGGTTTCCTGACGCTGGCGCTCTTACTGGCATGCACCGGAGAATCCCATGCTCGGACCTGGTACGTGACTGAGGACGGGATGGGAGATGCACCGACCATCCAGGCTGCGATGGACTCGGCGGCGTACGGGGATACGGTCCTCGTGGGTCCGGGGACGTATGAAGGCGTGGGCTATGAGGGTGTTGTCGTCTTTGCGGATGGAGTATCCCTCATCAGTGAAATGGGTCCGCAGCATACGGTGCTCAGGTCCGATTGGGGAGATGTCGTCACAATTCGCAACGTAACGTTCGCACGATTGGAGGGCTTCCGGATCCCAGGCGCCACTCCAGCGACTTGGAATGAACATGTTGTGAACTCCCTGTCGAGTGGCTCTGTGCCAGCCCCGGAGATCATCATCTGCAACAACATCATTGGACCGGGGAACATCGACTACTGTATCCACGCTACGTACTTCGATGGGGAGATCTGGGGGAACACGCTTCTTGGTGGTGGAGGCTTTGGTCTGTTTATGGAGCAGATGTGCGGTGGCAGCTTCCACAACAACATCTCCACAGGTAGCCATTATGGAGTCTTCATCCACGACTCCTGGACCAGCGTCGACTGTAATGACATATGGGGCAACTATGAGGACTTTCCCCAAGGAATCATCCCTTGGGACCCGCCGGATAATTCCGGGAACTTCTCTGAAGACCCACTCTTCTGCGACCCGGACAACGGTGACTACAGCCTCAACTCCTGTTCGCCGTGCTTGCCGGGCAATCACCCGATTGGGTTTGATTGTGGGTTGATCGGCGCCTTTGGCGAGGGATGTTCATCCACAAGGATCGGAGGAGCCAGCACTGACACGTGGGGAGCGGTCAAGGCGTTGTACAGGTAACGTGCTGAATTGCATTCGAGCGAGAGCCTCGGTTCCGCTGGGACCGGGGCTTCTTCGCGCTTCCTTTTGTCCCCCGGAATCGACCCCCGTCTTGGAGATATTGGGAGATGGTGGTGGGACGGCTCAGCGCCCGTAAAGGCAATACCGAGACGCCTCGCGACGAGGCTGGTGAGAAATGCGGGCTAGTTGGACTTCGGTCGCTTTTTCGCTTTCGATTTTGGCTTCGTCGGATAGTAGTCGCAGATTCTGCATAGGACGTCGAGCATCCGCTTCAGGCTGTCTCGCGGCACCACCAGGCGTGCTTCTTCTTTCAGCGAACGATCCGGAAAAGATGTGGTGAAATGCATGAGGTACAACCCGTCTGATCTCGGGCTCACAGTCAGGTTGTCCACAAGAACTGTCGGCAAAGCTTCGTTCACGCGGATCTTGATTTCCTGCACCTCTTTGTCCTTCTCACGAGGCATAAGCGTGTCCCCCAGTATTGTGGGTCTTGGGCTCGACGGTGACGTGGGCAGCCGCGGCCCATTCGATCTCAAACCGACTCTGTTCGGGTTCGTATGGCACTGCGGGCACCACTCTCTGAGTCTCTGCGTACTCGACTTGCTCCTCTGCGCTCCAGAGTGGGAACCGACCGTCGCCGGCGGCTTTGAAGCGCAGGACGGATTCTCTGAGATACACCGTCTTGTCGCCAAACCCCGCCTGGAAGATGAAACCTCGCCGAATCCGCCGGTGTTTGTGAAGTGCCTGCCGAGAAATCCCCAGCATGTCGGCAGCGATTGGAGCAGGAACAAACGCGCTGAGCGGTTGCGACTGCAGAATTGTGTCAAGAGCATGTGCTCTGGCCTCTCCAATTCGTTTGGCCGCTTCCGGAGAAAAGAGGTAATCGCCGCACCGATCACATTTGAGATACTCTATTCCCTCCACAGTGAGAGGGCCCGTGTATCTGTCGGTGATCTGAAGCGGCTTGCGCATCGGAACGTAGGTCCCGCCACATTCGTTGCACCTCATTGTTTCTCCTTGTCTTCCTTGAAGCTGTTCACGACCAGCTTCCGGGTCTCTTCGTCGACATAGAAGTGAATGTAGACATTTTCACCCTTCAGGCTGCGCGCTTTGTAGAAGTCCAGCATTGTCCCCGGGACGCAATCGGATTCGGCGCTCTTGTAGAAGTGCTTGGGCTTCAATCTCCCTAGAGCATCGAAGATATCGGCCTCATCCCAGCCAAACGCTTCCTCGGCGTCCCACAGAGCATTGGGGCGGATGAGAACCTGTCCATTCTGGACAAGCCTCCTGACCTCATTCAAGCAGACGTGCGGTGTCGGCCGGGGCCGCTTCTGTTTCTTTCGTCGCTTGCTCACCATAAGTATAACGGCAGGGGTGACAATTGTCAACCCTTATCTCCTGTTCCCCCATCACCCTCCCGATAAGTCTGCCCACTTGTTTTCAGGATAACTGCCGCTGTTCCCGGAGTCCACAGCAAAGATCTGTTGCGGCACAGCATTTGCACGCTGCTGACCGCCCCTCTTTGGTGGATCACGACCTCCCGAAAGCCCCCGCCAGGCAGGGGTATTCCCACCGCAAAGAGGCGATGGCGCAGGCGTATCTGTCTGGCGGATGCCTGCTCAAGCAGATCGCGGACTACTTCGGGGTGCACTACTCGACTGTGAGTCGGGCAGTGAGAAGACATGCTTCATCTCGGCTTGGCGCATTCCTCCTGCTCCGAATTGCAACTCCAAACCCGGCCGGGCACTCTCCGACTCTTCTGACTGCTCTCCAGCGTAGCCGGATGGCTTATCCTGGTCAAGATCCTATCGATGGGCCTGCCGAGGACCGACGAACACATAATCTGTTATTGGAGCGGATGTTCGGGAATCGAGTGGTCTGCCCCGAAATGCCATGATTGTTCACCCAGGCTCTGCAGCCACTTTTTGGGCCCGGACTTCGGAACGATCGCGAGGACTTCGGCGCGACTGTTGCAAAGGCAACGGGCGTGACACGCGGCGGCACCACCGCAGCGCGTTGTTGAGTGCCTTCCTCCTAGTTCTCGTTCAAAGGGATCACCTTCCCCCGTTTCACACTTCCGCCCATAACCTCCGACTTCCGCAGCAGGCTCGGTGCAACGTTCCATCGCCGGCCGTCATCGGCGATGATAGTCACGGTCTTTCGGTTATACTTCGTAAGCATCCCGGTCACCGGGGAACGCCCATGAGGCGTAAACGTCACGCGTTCTCCAATGCTGAATTGAAGCATGTCGTCGTGGGCACGCGTCTGCTCCAGAAACCTCAGGCGTTCCACGATTCTGTGGTTCAGATCGATGAGTTCGTCTTCCGAGAGTTTATCGATGTCGACTTTCATAGCATCCCCTGTTTCTCCTCATATCACGCGAATCCTTCCCGTATCTCGTTCCGGGCTTCGTCCCGAATCTCAATCGTGATCAGCGCCCGCTGTCTCCTGTTCCGCATGATACCCAGACGGCACTCCCCTGGCAATCCCGGAATGGCGGCGGAGCTGGATTCTCCCGATTTACGATTGTCGATCCCCGATTGCCGGAGCCGGCCGGGCTGGCCGCCGTCCCTCGATACACGGCGACGTCAGGCTTTGCGGCGGGACTCGCCGCACTCGGGACGAACGGTAAGCT
>JAGLYR010000309.1 GCA_023132135.1 Candidatus Eiseniibacteriota bacterium
CGGTGAACGATGAATATTCGGGTCCTGGACTTGGCGGAACCCTTCCGGACATAATCTGTAAGGGCGAAGTGGGCTGTCCGTGATTTCTCCCTGTCTGTGGCCACCGTCAGGAGACCGGACGGCTTATCCACCACAAGAATGTCTCTGTCTTCGTGGATGATCACGAGTCCTCTCGGCAGGAATCTCGTGTTCGGTCCGGAACGTTTGCGCATGGCGATTTCTCTTTCGGTAATGGTCACGATCCCCGCGGGACAGACTACGCGTTTGAGAGTCCCGTGACAATCACTGAGTGATAGCCTAGATTAGTCTTTCAATAGCACTCGGACATGATAGAATCGAAGAATGCAAGAAACTTCATGGTCTTCGCTGTGGGTTGGGAATCCATCATGACGTTGCGGATCTTACTTCTACTGTTCTCCAGCATTCTTGCCTCTTCGGCCGAAGCGCAAGCGGCGCTCTGGCGCGTCCCCTCCCAGTGTCCCACGGTCCAGGCCGGAATTGATTCGGCAGTCGCGGGCGACACGGTCCTGGTGGCCTGCGGCGAATACCTGGAGTGGGGCATTGAAATGAAGTCCGGCATCTGCCTGCGGAGTGAGACCGGCGAAGCCTTCTGTGTGACCATCAATGCGCAGAAGCAGGGCCGGGTCCTGCACTGTGAGGACCTGGACGGAACCACACGAATCGAAGGCATCACCTTCACCGGTGGAGCCGTGGCCGGAGATTCCTATCCCTGGAACGCGGGCGCGGGAGTCCTGTGCGTTGGTTCTTCCGTAGTGTTCCAGGACTGCGCCTTTGTTGAAAACGCGGCCGGCGGCGGAGGGGGGGCGTTGCGAATGGCTGTTTCATCGCCGATCCTGACCGGTTGCGTGTTCTCCGACAACGTGGCATGGAACGGGGGCGCGATCTACTGCTCGGCCTCATCCCCGGAGTTTCGCCGGTGCAGCCTGACCGACAACTTCGCCGGCATCCACGGCGGCGGCGTGTACTGCTCGGCATCATCCTCTCCCGATTTCGAGGATTGTGTCCTGTCCCGTAATTCGGCCACGGTTGGCGGGGGCATGTACGGTCAGGGTTCCTCTTCGACGCTGACCGGGTGTGTGTTCTCGTGGAATTCGGCTGACGATGGAGGCGGGATGCAACTCAGGGACGCGACGGCCAACCTCTCCGGTTGCACCTTCCTGCTGAACTCGGCGGACTACGGCGGGGGCCTCTACTGCTATGATGACTCATCGCCGGTGCTCATGAACTGCACCTTTTTTGGAAACTCCGGCAAGATGGGCGGTGGCGGGATGATTTGTATGTACGGATCGTCCCCGGAACTCGGGAACACGATCATCGCCTTCAGCCTGGCCGGAGAGGCGCTGGCCACGTACCAGAGCGATCCTCTCCTCTCGTGCTGTGACCTCTACGCAAATCAGGGGGGTGACTGGGTGGGGGACATCGCCGGCCAGCTGGGCACAAACGGAAACATTTCCCTGGATCCGATGTTCTGCGATCCTGCCAAGAACGACCTGCACCTTCGGGGAAAATCCTCCTGCGCCCCGTGGACGCCACCGAACCCGGAATGCGACCTGATCGGCGCCTGGCCCGTGGGTTGCGGAACAACTGCGGTTTCCGCTCCCGATAAATCACCCGCCAGTTGGTCCTCCGTCAAGTCTCTCTTCCGGTAGAGTGCGCTCGACGCATCGAATGTTGGATCCTTAACACTCCGCAACGATACCGTTCCCCGTATCACTGTTCCGTGCTAGAATGCCCGCGGACCATCACTCTGGAGGGTACAATGCTGAGAATTCTGCGCCTTGGCCGCGCATCGATCATGCTCACCGTTTGCATAACACTGCTCTCCCTGCTGGTCTTCTCCTGCGAGCCAAAGCAGACAACTCCGGCGAAGACTGCGCAGCCCAAGGTAACAAGTCAAGTTGTCCACCCGCTCTGGTCTCACAACGCCGGCATCTATGAAGTGAACGTGCGACAGTACTCACCGGGCGGCACCTTCGCCGAATTCGAGAAGCACCTCCCCAGACTCAAGGAGATGGGTATCGGGATCCTGTGGTTCATGCCCGTCCACCCGATAGGCGAGGCGAAGCGAAAGGGAACGCTGGGGAGCTACTACTCGATCAAGGACTACTACGCGGTCAACCCCGAGTTCGGGACTCTGGAGGAGTTCACGTCCCTGGTCAGCAAGATCCATGAGATGGGAATGCACGTCATCATCGATTGGGTGCCCAACCACTCGGCGTGGGATAATCCGCTCACGATGGAGCATCCCGATTGGTACACGAAGGACGAAGACGGGAACATGGTTCCCCCCGTGCCGGACTGGAGCGATGTGGTCGATTTCAACTACGACAACCGGGAATTGTGGGACTACATGATCGAGGCGATGAAGTTCTGGGTCCGGGATGTGGATGTCGACGGATTCCGGTGCGACGTGGCGGGAATGGTGCCGCCGGAATTCTGGGACCGGGTCCGGGCGGAACTCGATGCCATCAAGCCCGTCTTCATGCTGGCCGAGGCGGAGTCTCCCGATCTTCACACGAAGGCCTTCGACATGACCTATGCCTGGAAGTCCTTTGGCCTCCTCAACCGCATGGCGGAGAGCCCGGGGATGGTTTCGAGCCTCGACACGCATCTGAAGCAGGACGCCAACGCTTACCCGCCCGATGCGTACCGCATGCGGTTCACGACCAACCACGACGAGAATTCGTGGAACGGAACCGTGTGGGAGCGGCTTGACGGTGGAGTGAAGACCTTCGCCGTGCTGACGATGACGCTGCCGGGAATGCCCCTGGTGTACAGCGGCCAGGAGGCCGGTCTCGACCACAGGCTCGAGTTCTTCGAGAAGGACCTCATTCCGTGGAGAGACCACGAACTGGAGGATCTGTACTCGACGCTTCTCAATCTCAAGAAGGAGAATCAGGCGCTCTGGAACGGTGTCCAGGGTGGCCGGCTCCTTCGGATCCGCACCTCCCACGATCGTTTTGTGTTCGCGTTTGTGCGGGAGAAGGAGGATGACGGGGTTTTCGTTCTCCTCAACCTCTCGCCGCGCGAATGGGTCGTCACGCTGGAA
>JAGLYR010000031.1 GCA_023132135.1 Candidatus Eiseniibacteriota bacterium
CCGGGCAGTGTTGGCGGCATGGATGCTTCTACAGGCGGTGCCCTGCGCCGCGTCCGACCTTCAGCCTACGATCGTAATCGACCTCGAGGAGTGCGGGTCTGTCCCGAATCACCAGTTTGTCGCCTTCGACACCTTGCTCGTGATTGACGATCCTTCCGCACAGAATGCTCTCGTTGTTCTGAACGGCCAGCGGATGGAGTATCCCTTCACGCTGACTGTTGGGTGGAAAGACGAGGAGCAGCGACGCGGAGAGTTTCATATTAACGGGGTTTTGGCTCGCACTTTGCCAAAACCCAAACCTATGCCAGACTACCCCGTGGGGGACTTGGCGAAAAGGAGGCGACTGTTCGACCACGCCCGTGAATTGGAAGCTAGGCTGTATGACCAGGGTCTGTCGCGCACGGAACGAGTGAGGGCATTGGCAGAGATGTTTAGATCTGTCCCTTGGATCGAGTACATAGAGGTCTTCCCTACTTCCGTGATGATCCATCCAAGGCCGGAGGAGGACATCTCCGCAACCGCATTCAACGTGTACCCTCGCGGTGCGGAAAGGTCGCCGAATGAAGTACCCCCAGGACCGCCAGACGTGCGTGGGGTGTTTTTGTCTAATGCCAAGAGCTACGGAAGGCTCATCGGTAGCGGTGGTTACCTAATCATGGGGGACGATCACTTTCCAGTTGTCGGAGGCTGCAATCTGCGGAGGAGAATCGAGGAGAAGACCTCCGAGATGCTGAATTCAGGCGAGAGCGACCCGAACGCTCTGTTGGCCGATATTCCCGAGCTGGCATTCGCGGAAGCAGCGGCTGAGGTTATCCTTAGCGCAGAACAAGCGAAGTAGGGAAGCTAAGTAGGGGACGCAGTCAGCTTTGTTAGCTTATTGTGCTGCCACCGGCCTATCTGCCCATGCCTGATCGGCAGGGGGGATTCCTGTTGATCCGTCGGACGGCGGTGCGGACGGCCTGTGGTTTGACTGCAAGCGCTGGGAGGACTCTCGGCCTTTGCGGGTGGAGAATCGGGCCATTGGGGTCGGATCTTGCAGTGCCACAAGATCGGAGCTAAGTGTTGAAATAGCGACGGTTGACAGGAGCAGTCCGGCAGGGTAGGGTATCTGTAGTGGTGGGATAGTCAGGTTGGAGCGACCGGCGGGGCACACGCGCGGTCGTCTTTTTCTTTCCTGGGAGATAAAGTCCTTGCGGAATGGTACCGAATACGGTACCATCAGGATCAGGAGTCGGGATGACTCGCAGGTCGAAGTTGATCTCCAGGGCACTCCGTGACCCGGGTGGCCTGCGTTTTGCGGAGGGATGTGCGCTCGCGAAGCAACTGGGTTTTGAACTCGTGCGAACAAGGGGAAGTCATTCTATCTTCAAGCGTGAGGGATACGATCGGCTTCTGAACCTCCAGAATGTGAACGGGGTGGCGAAGGCGTATCAGGTACGGCAGATTCTTGACGCGGCGCGGGAGCTTGGTCTGATCGAGAAAGAGTGAGGTGGAAATGTCTCGCTACAGTATCAGAGTGGCGTGGAGTGAAGAGGACAGGATGTTCGTTGCGGTGTGTCCGGAGATGGGGGACTTGTCTGCGTTGGGCAGGAGTCAGAAGGCGGCGGTCGTGGAGCTGGAGAAGGTGATTGAGTTGGCTCTGGAAGCATACGCAGCGGAGGGAGGGGTCATACCCGAGCCGAAGCTGGTTGAGCCATACAGCGGGCAGTTTCGACTTCGGCTTCCGAAGTCCCTCCATGGATGGCTGGCGCATGAAGCGGAGCGGCAGGGAGTGTCGTTGAATGGTCTGGTGACGAGCATTCTGGCGGAGGCACAGGGGAGTGTGGAGGCGCGGGCGACGGTGGCTGCTGAGGACAAGTGCGGAGGGAAATACAGAGTCGCTAGCAAGAGACAGAGAGGAGGAACGCGGGAATAGGGATAGTCTGGGTCTTCGCGGGACACAATACGCGTTTGATACTTTCGTGAGAATCACAGGCTCTGGTGCCAGGTCTTGCAATGCCATATCGGTGTGGGCCGGGCCCAGCAATGTGGCACTGCAAGACCTGGCACCGGGAGCGCTATGTCCCCAGATTCCTCAGGAAAGGGGGGCGGACCAGAAACGGGGAGGACTTAAGGGGAACGATATGGGTCTAGTTGAACCGGCAGGGAGCGACTAGGTCACGGGTCTTCGGGAGGTGCTACATCACCGTCAGATGTACCCTTCTCCTCCTCTTCTCCTTCTGTCTCCTCTCCCGTCTCCCCTTCTTTGGGCTCTACCTCTACCCTGAACAGCCAGTCCGGTGGAGGGTTCTGCTGGGTGCCTTCGACGAAGAGAACCTCATCGTCCCGGCAGATCAGCTCGAATGGTCTCCTGTACTTGTCCCTGGCCGTGAGAGTTGTCCCCTCAAGGCGAAAGGCGGCGCCGGGGAAGATCTTGTTGCGTACCTTGACACGGTTCTCGGGAGGCGCGCAGGACTCCCCCCGGATTTCCTCCACTTCGTCCTGCAGATCCTGCCGGGTCGTCTCCATCTCCTCGACATCAGGACCGGGCTGTCCGAATTCCCTCGCAAGCCTCTGCTCAAGGAGTTCAATTTCCATTCTGTCTGTCAGGGCAGTCTCCTCCAGCGAGTAGTCTTCCCCGGCGACGACAGTTGTGGAGACGTTGGCCACACTGCCGACCTGCCCCGCCACGACGCCCCGCAGGGCCCGGATCTCTCCGCCCACGACTCTGCCGTTGGGGATACTGATCGATCCCCGTGATATGACGTGGGATCGTATGATCTCCCTCTCGACATAGACATCCCCGCCAGCGAGGACATCCGCGTCCATAATGAACTTGGCATGAATGTCGCCGGAAACCACGATGCGTTGTCCCTCCGCCCCGATCATGCCACCGCGCACCATGAGGCTCCCGCTGGTTTGGAGCTGCGCCGCCTCGACGAAGCCCCGAACCTCGATGTCGCCGAGAGACTCGATGTTGTACCCCTCCTGGACGTCGCCTGTTACCACGACCGCCCCGGGATGCAGAATGTGCCCCGTAGTGGGGCCGACATTGCCGCGTATCTGGTAGACGTTGTCCACCGAGAGAACCCCGTCGACCCAGCGGACTCGCCCTCTCTCGGCGGCGTAGTAGGCGGACTCCTCTTTGTCGTGACGAACGTTCTTCCCCACACGGATCCGAGGACGGCGCGGTTTCGCGGTCCTGACCGGCCGGCCGAGCACATCAAGGCCTTCCCTCCCTTCCGTCGGGGGAATAGCGCGGGCCAGCAGATCACCTTCCATTACAGAGGTCATTGCCACCCGCTGCTTGTAGTCGATCTTGCCGGTCTCCTCGTCCACAACGAAACCGGGGTTGAAGAAGTCGCCCGCCCACTCGATCCTGCCGTCCAACGGCTGAACCGGCTTCAGCCCCTCAGCCAGCTCCAGTTCTTTTATCCTCGGGTCTTTCTTGGCAGCGGCCGTCAGCAGTCGCAGCAGTCGCGCGCCGTCCGGAGGTTCGGCGATCCCCATGCTCAACATCCGCTCCCGGATCGCTTCCTCCAGCTCCCCCAGGTCGACGGATGATGTGTCACAGTCAAGAAGGACCGCCATACGGTCGGGTGAGACCCGGAGATTGAAATCCCCGCGTCGCGACTGATCAGAGTCCCTATCTGTGGTCGGTTCTCCGGGCGGCGTGTCCATGCCGACAGATCCTCAGTAGATGTCCCTCCCCAGAACCGCTGGAGAGTCGGTGAGCCATTGCCGTTCCCGTGCGCGGAAACCCGTCGGCTCTCATGATACATGCGGACGGGCGACATGCAACGGAGAAAGCGTGGCCTGCTCCCCGAGACCGATCACGGAGAGCATTCCCCCGGTCACGCCGTTGTCCCGGCGGTAGGAGAAGAAGAGATCGGGGTGGCAGAGGGTACAGAGATTGGCCATGTCGATGTGAGCATCGGTGAGACCGGCTTCGAGGAGCTGGTGGCGGTTGGATGCCCAGAGGTCGAGGTGGGGCCGTTTGCCGGGCAGCCGCACGACGTAGTCGGGGGCGAATTTGCCTGCGACGTAGGGGCCGACCTCGTAGCAGCATGGGCCGGCGGCAGGACCGATGGCAGCTCGGATTCCCCCGGGGCGCGAGCCGAAGGCATCGATCATCTTCCGGATTGCCCGCCGGGCAATTCCCAGGGCAGCTCCCTTCCAACCGGCATGCACGGCGCCGATCGCGTGGTGCTCGGGATCCCAGAGGAGAATGGGAACGCAATCGGCGGTCCCGACGGCCAGGACCACACCGGCTTGATCCGTCACCACACCATCGGCGTCAAAGGACCGGTCACAAAACGACTCGCGGACGTCTATGACCTGATCACCATGGACCTGCCGGGCGGTCGAGAGCTCGGGCGGGTCGATATTGAGAGCTGTCGCCAGGCGGGATCGGTTTTCCAGCACGTTCCCGGTCGGGTCCCCGGATTCATGCCACAGATTCAGAGATGCGTAGGGACCGCGGCTCACACCGCCCAACCGCGTGCTGAACCCGTGGATGAGCGCCGCGTCCGCCAGAAGCTCGGACTGGAGGAATTGCACGCCGTGGCTGTCGGAGATCTTCATGATTCGTGTGCTTCGTGGACTTCGTGGTTCAAGCTTCCGGGTAGAAGGCAAAACCGTACACCGGCTCGCCGTCGCTATCGCGGATAGGCTCCCAGCGGACTTCCACCTGTGTCCCCGTCTCAGCTCCCTCGAAGGTTACCCAGCCCATCGCGCGCGCTCCGCCGGCAAACTCCACGATCCCGACCCGTAGGAACCGCTCGTCAAAACCCACGGGGAGCTGGTGAATTTCCGTCAAGGTCAGCAGAGTGGCCGTGTCGGGCAGGGCGGCTGCCTCGAACGTCTCTCCCCTGCAGTTGAGGCAGCGGAGGCGGGCATACGTCGTGGTACGGCCGCAGTTGGAGCATTTGTATGCGGGAGGTGCAGGTTGCATGGTCAGTTGTCCTTCCTGCTTCGTGCCCTTCGTGCTCTTCGTGCTTCAGTCTTTTAGGCACTATGTCTTCTTCAAGACAAAAGCCAACACGTTGTTTCCAAAACCACCGAAGTTGAGCGTAAATCCGGTCTTTGCCTTCTTGACCTGCCGCTGCCCGGCGTCGCCCCGGAGCTGCTTCGTGATTTCCACCAGCTGCGCGATCCCGGTGGCTCCCACAGGATGACCTCGCGCCTTGAGTCCCCCGGACGGGTTGATCGGCAGCTTCCCGCCGATCTGTGTCTCCCCCCGTTCCAGCGCCTTGTGCCCCTCGCCCTTGGGGAAGAACCCGGCATGCTCGCTCTCGGCGATCTCGAGGATCGTGAATGCGTCGTGGAGCTCCGCCACGTCCACCTGATCCGGCCCCACCCGGGCCATCTTGAAAGCCTGCTCCGAGGCCAACGTGACAGCTTTGAGGTCCGTGGGGTCCTCGCGTTCATGGACAACGTGAGTGTCTGTTGCCTGCCCGACGCCGGCGATGAGGACCGGTTTGTCGGTGAACTGCCCGGCCCGCTCGGCGGCGCAGAGAACAAGCCCTGCCGCACCGTCGCTCACCGGACAGCAGTCGAACATCCTCAGCGGATCTGCAACGATGGGATTGTTGACCACGGCTTCGGGACGATGGAGAATGCCCTCCATTGTGATCCGCTGCTGGACGTGGGCTTCCGGATTGAACATCGCATTGTTGTGGTTCTTGATGGCTACCATGGCCAGGTGTTCGGGCGTGATCCCGTACTTCTCCATGTACAGGCGGGCAAAGAGTCCCGCCATGGAGGGGAGGGTGACGCCGTAGATGTACTCTGCGAAGGGATGAGTCAGGGTGGCCACGAAATCGGTGGATTCCCATCCGTTGACGGCCCGCATCTTCTCGCCGCCGATCACGAGAACCACATCGTAGTAGCCCGCGGCGATCCCGAGAAATGCCATCTTGACGGCCGAGGCGCCGGAGGCGGGGCCATTCTCCACCAGTTCGGCGTGGGCCGGAAACAGGCCCAGGCCGTCGACCACGGCGCTCGCAACGCCGCTCTGATGGTTCAGGATGCCGGCGCCCATGTTGGCGACGACGACCGCCTGGATTATGGATTCGTCAATTTCCACGTCCGCCAGTGCGGTCCGGGCTCCCTCGACCAGCAGGTCGATCAGCGGCCACTCCGTTCTTGCGAATTTGGTCTGACCCGCAGCGATGATGGCAACGTCTCTCATTTCGCCCTCCCGCTGACCTGGGTCACGAGCAAATCGGGATCCGGAATCTCGAAATCGAGCGTGGAGGCCAGCATTTCCTCCGAAACGGGCCGCTCGCCCACCACGAGTCGATCCTTGCTGGCAAAGTACAGGTCCCGCGTCAGCGCATAGGACATCACCCCACCCAACTCATGGGCCACGTGGCGCCGCTCCTCCAGTGCGTATTCAATCATCCAGCGCCGGAACCCGATGGGGCTCTCAGCCACGACGTAGATTTCCCTTTGGTTCAGATACTCGATGTGGTACTCCATCTTGGCGGCGAAGAGATGCGCCCCCACTCTCAATCCCCGGTGGAACGCCATCGTATGGAGACTGATCCCGATGTTCCTGCTGAGACTCCGTCCGTTGACGAGTCCCACGAGCATGCCGTTCATCACGCCGACCAGGCAGTATTCGTCCTTCACCCGGAACCGCTTCCACCCCAGAAGCTCCGAGAACATGCGGGCGCCCACGATGTCGTAGTAGTCGCGTTCGACCCAGATGAGCGGCTCCAGCACCTCGAGCAGCTTGGGCACTTCTTGCCGCGTGGCCTGGCGCACAATCATCGATTCCCCGCTGGCCAGCACGACCCGCTTGGGGGGATAGGGGGGCTGTTCGGTCTCTTTGGGTCGCAGTGTGGCTTCCAGTTCGTTCATGCTGTGCTCTCCGAATCGAGGGTTAGACAATCAGTATAGCCGCCGGGGTGGCGGATGACAAGGGAAACCCGGACAACAGGATTTCACCACGAAGGAGCGAAGAGCACGAAGGGAATTCCTTGCTTCGGGGCTGGACCAATGATCTTCCTGTGCTATAGTCGTTTGCCAGAAGGAGGGCTTGGCGGCTCGTGTCAACCCGGACGGCATTGCTGGTTACCATCACCGCAGGCGCAACGTTGTTGCGACTGCCCGGGTTGTTCCACGCCCTGTGGTATGACGAGTTTCTGACTGTCGGTGCGGCTCAGTCTTTCCAGGATCTGCCAACCAAGGTGTTGGAGCACTATCACGCTCCTCTTTTCCTCGTGCTACTCAACCTTGCGATGAAGATCACAAGCTCAGAGCCGATTTGGCGGACGATTCCCCTTGTCGCCGGCGCGCTCTCGATACCCGCCATCTACTTTGTGGGAAGTACGTTGGCCAATCGGCGAGTGGGCCTTGGAGCTTCTGCACTCCTTGCCATCTCGATATTCCATATTGAGCAATCGACGGAGCTGAGGCCCTACTCGTTCCTCGTCCTGTTCTCGATCCTGTCCGTCGGTTTTTTCTGGCGTGCTCTAAGGACAGGCAGGTGGCGTGACTGGATCCTTCTGTCGTTCTTCAGCGCGGGAGCTCT
This sequence comes from Candidatus Eiseniibacteriota bacterium, assembly GCA_023132135.1. Classification (GTDB taxonomy): domain Bacteria; phylum Arandabacterota; class Arandabacteria; order JAGLYR01; family JAGLYR01; genus JAGLYR01. Next base: position 7,520 of record JAGLYR010000031.1, read on the forward strand.
GTACACCCACTACGTGAGCCTGTTTCTGACGCTATCCTTGGTTCTCGTCTTCCTGATATTCCTGTGGGTGGGTTTCCCGCGAGAAGGGGCCACGGCCGGGTTACATCGGCCGCGAGTCATACATCTCGTTGTGGCCGCGGGCTGCATGGTGCTCATGTATGTCCCCGGGCTACCCAGCGTGTGGGCTCTTGCCGCTCACTACTTCAAGACCGGTGTGGTCGGATTTGCGCCGACGATGAATGTCGGTAGACCGCTGGATCTAGAGTTCCTCAACAAGCTTGCATTCGAGTTTTCGGGCCGAAGTCTCCATGCTCTTGTACTCTGTGTGTTCATGTTTGGAGTGGGGTTTGTTTCGTGGCTATTGGACAGAGACCGGCGGGCAATTCTGGTAGGCGTGACTTTTGCTGTCCCCTTCGCTGTGCTTCTGGTGATGCGTCCGGAGCGCTTCCTGGCGCCGCGATACCTGATCTACCTTTTGCCGCTCTTCCTGGTGACGGTTGCCCACGGGGTCCTGGTCAGCTGGAGCCGGCTGTGGAGCAGATTCTCCGCCAAACAACCGACGGGCGGAGCGGTGGCAGTAGTTGTCTCGATCTTCGCGGTTCTCACGGTCGCACCGGGTACACAATTGCGTGCGTACGCCCAAGCAGAGGATTGGGAGGACGTGGTGTCCTTCGTCGGCGAAGTCTCTCTGCCGAGAGAAGCGATCTACGTACATCCCGGTTTCAAGTCTCCCGCTATGCTCAGGAGATACATGGATGACGAGTTGATGAAAAGAACACGGCTGCGGGGTAAGCTTCCCTACAGGAACCCGAATGCTCTGTTCCTGGGCGGTGCAGACAAGGCGTGGGTGATCTGCCGCCAACCCAATCTCACGCGCAAAGTGGGGTTGGCGGTTTCGACAGCCCGGGCAGAATCATGCCGAGTGTTTCACATGGTCAATGCACGCGTGACGGTGTGCAGATTCACAACCAAAGAACTGGCCGCCGAGCTGGCAGAGAGAAGCCGCGGGAAGCGCTAGCCCGCATTTCTGCTGGAATGCCATTGGTTTCAGTGATATTCTGACCGTCCAACGCTGAGTTCACTTCCGAAGAGGAGGCCCAGGGTGTTTCCTCCCTTCAGATACTTCAAGCCCAAACGGATCGAAGAGGTCACCGCGTTCCTCGCCGAGCACGGAGAGTCCGCGCGCATCCTGGCCGGTGGGACGGATCTCCTTGTCGGAATGCGAAGGGGTGAGTTCACCCCGGACGTCCTCATCGACATTAAGGGAATCCCCGAACTTCAGAATCTGAGCGCGGACAATGGAACCCTGCCCATCGGAGCAGCGGTTTCCGTCAACGATCTCCTGGATTCGGCGGAGGTCGCCGCGCTGTTTCCCATCCTCATCCAGACGGCGCTCAGGATGGCATCCCATCAGATCCGGAACCGCGCCACGGTGGTGGGGAACCTCTGCAACGCATCCCCCGCGGCGGACATGGGCGCCGCGCTTCTGGCGCTGGGCGCGCGGGTCACGATTGCGAGTCCCCGAAGCAGGCGGGTGCTCCCACTGGGAGAATTCTTCACGGGAGTCAAGAAATCCGCCCTGGGCCGGGACGAGTGGGTGATCTCTGTGGAGGCGGACACGCCTCCGCCCGGGAGCAGGATGGGATTTCTCAAGCAGGCGCGCGTTCGGGGGCCGGATCTCTCGACTGTCAACTGCGCGGCCGTGCTCTTGCCGGACGGCGCGCTCACGCTTGTGCTGGGCGCGGTGGCCGAGACGCCGGTCGTAGTAACGGGTTGTGGATCCGACAAGGGCAATGGAATTGCGGATCGGGTCCGGGAGGCTATTGCCCCCATCGACGATGTGAGAGGGTCGGCCGAGTACCGGATGGATCTCGCCTGCCTCATGACGCGACGGATGGTCGAGAAGCTCACCGCGGATTCCCGGAGAGGATAGGGATCGGTGGACAGTCACACGATCGAATTCGAGATCAATGGCAAACGCGCATCGCTTGAGGTGGTGAGCCACAGAACCCTGCTCCAGGTTCTCCGGGAGGACCTTCACCTCTCCGGCACGAAGGAGGGGTGCGGTGAGGGCGAGTGCGGGGCATGCACCGTCCTGGTGGACGGCCGCAGTGTTACTGCATGCCTGACACTGGCGGTGGAAGTGGACGGCTGTTCTGTCCGTACGATCGAGGGAGAGAGTGAGGGACCGGACCTGAGCCCGCTTCAGGAAGCCTTTGTGAAAAATCATGCCCTGCAGTGCGGGTTCTGCACGCCGGGAATGATCATGTCCGCCAGGGCTCTCCTGGAACGGAATCCTTCCCCGACGGAGGATCAGATCAAGGAGGCAATAGCGGGCAATCTCTGCCGGTGCACAGGTTACCGGCCCATCATCCAGGCGATTCGTGAAGCAGCAGCAAGACGAAAGGACCAGAGCGCGAAAGGGTGAAAGCGTGAGCGAGGGGTTGATCGGCAAGGGTGTTCCCAGGATCGAGAGCTTTGAGAAGGTGACGGGAACCGCCCGGTTTGTCGGAGACATGGACCTTCCCGGAATGCTCCATGGGAGGATGCTCCTGAGTCCCCACGCCCACGCGCGCATTGTCCGGATAGACACTTCGAAAGCGGAATCCCTGGATGGTGTTGCAGCTGTTCTGGTCGGGGAGGAGCTTCCCTACCGGCTGGGACTCTACATGGTGGACAAACCGGTGCTGGCGAGTGGGAAAGTCCGGCACCACGGGGAGGTGGTCGCCGCGGTGGCCGCCGTGAGCGAGGAGATTGCGGCCCGGGCCGCAGATCTCATCGAAGTCACTTACGAACCGCTGGCGGCCGTGTTTGACCCGGTGGAGGCTGTGAAGCCCGATGCCCCCCTGGTCCATGAGGATCTCCATACCTACCATACAATCAAGGGTGTCTTCTTCCCCAGGCCCCACACGAATATCGCCAATCATGCCCGTCTCCGGAAGGGAGATGTCGAAGAAGGGTTCGCCGCCGCCGATGCGATTGTCGAGAACGAGTTCAGTTTGCCCCAGGTAGCGCATGTTCCTCTGGAAACCCACAGAACGGTAGCGCACTGGAAGCGCAATGGGGCCATTGAAATATGGAGCAGCGCGCAGTCTCCCTTTGCCGTGCGGAATCTTCTGAGCGTGGCGCTCGGGATGTCCCATTCCAGGATTCGCGTGGTGGTTCCCCATGTTGGAGGCGCCTTCGGCGGAAAGGCGGGAATCCACCTGGAGCCGTTGGTTTCGCTTCTCTCGCGCAAGGCGGGACACCGGCCGGTGAAACTGGCAGCCACCCGCGAGGAGGAGTTCAGCACACTTCCGTGCAGGCAGGGCCTGGTGGCCCGGATCAAGACGGGAGTCACAAAGGAAGGGAAAATCACGGCTCAGAAGATCGAGTACCTGTGGGACGCCGGGGCGTACGCCGACTACGGTGTCAACATCGGCCGGGCCGCCGGCTACTCGGGCGCCGGGCCCTACGACATTGACAATGTGTGGATCGACTCTCTCACGATCTACACCAATCGCCCCTTCGGTACAGCCTACAGGGGATTCGGCCACGTCGAGTTTTTCTGGGCCATCGAGCGGCAGATGGATATGGTCGCCCGGGAAATCGGGATGGATTCCTGCGATTTCCGAATGAGAAACCTCCTGAGGCCGGGCTCGGTCACCATCACGGGCGAGGAGATCACGGAGAACACAGGAAGTGTTGAGAAGTGCCTCGAGGCGGTGGCCGCGGAGGTTGGGTGGAAGGAGAGGTCATCGCTCGGAAGCGGTGGCAACGGGAAGGTCCGCGCCAGGGGCATAGCGGTTCTCCACAAAGCGCCGGCGATGCCGTCGAACACGGCGATCTCGGCGATTCTCAAGTTCAACGAGGACGCGACTGTCGACCTCATGATCAGCGGGGTGGACTACGGGCAGGGCACGGCAACGGCCTTCTGTCAGATGACGGCCGAGCACCTGCGGATCCCGATGGAGAATGTCCATTTCATCTGGAACAAGGACACCGACCGCATGCCCTACGACTGGCAAACCGTGGCCAGTCGCCTCACCTTCATGGGTGGGAACGCAGTGATCCGGGCGGCGGAGGACTGCGTGTCTCAGCTCAAGGACATGGCCTCCAGAGCTCTCGATGTTCCCGTCGGGGATCTTGAGATCCAGGACGGGAAAGTCTTTGTGGCGCGTGAGCCGGCCAGGTCCATCGACTACCGGGCTCTGGTGATGGGCTACATGTTCCCGAGCGGCAACTCCATCGGCGGTCCCGTGATAGGCCGGGGAACCTGCATTGCCGAGGGGCTCACGGTCCTCGATCCTGAGACCGGCCAAGGGCTTCCCGCTGCCAACTGGACGTTCGGAGCGCATGGCGTAGAGATCGAAATCGACACCGCTACAGGTGAGATCCAGGTCCTGAAGCTAGCTTCGGCCTTCGATGTGGGCAGGGTCATCAACGAGGCTCTCTGCCGGGGACAGGTGGTTGGAGGGTGCCTTCAGGGTTTGGGGACGGCATTGCTCGAGACCTTCATCTACAATGATGAGGGATGCCTGATCAACAATTCCTTCACGGACTACAAGATTCCCACCGCAAGGGACATTCCCATCGAGACGAAGGAGATTTTCATAGAGACCCCCCAGCTCAACGGCCCCCACGGAGCGCGGGGCGTGGCCGAGCATCCCATGATTTCCATCCCTTCAGCCGTGGGCAATGCAATCGCCGATGCACTCGGTGTCGAGATCATGGAACTTCCACTTTCCCCGGAGCGGGTGTACCTGGCGCTCAAACGGAAGGGGAACAGGGATTGATCGAACGGGTCGCCACCTCGGTCAGCCGTTCCCTTCTGTCGGGTCTCCCGGAATCACCACACGACGGAATCGTGCACTCCGTGTTCGCCCGGGCCGTGAACCTGGAATGGGGATGCGACGGATGGGTCTCCCTTCTGGAAGAGCCCCTGCCCCTGAACCCGTGGGCGGTTCGGCTGAAAAACCTCCCGCAGCTCGGGCGGGGCAATCCCTGTGTGATCTCCCGCCGGGACATCCTCTTCCCGCACCGGGCAATGCGGATTGATCTGGAGATGTGTGTCCCGGTTGATCTGGGCATGCGCCCGGAGACGTCCGTGGATCCGGATTTTGTCCGGGCGCGATGTCGGCCGTTGATGGATCTGGAGAGTCGCGGACAGGATACGGATCCATTCCGGCTTCGCGCTCGCGAGATCCTGGACGACGTCCAGCTGGCGAAGAGTGGGACCCGGGCGGCTCAACACCTGTTCTCCCTCGTGGGGCTGGGCAGCGGTCTGACTCCGGCCGGCGATGATTTCCTTGCCGGTTTCCTCGCGGCATCGGTATTCTTCGGTGCGGCGGCTGTTGAGCGGGATTTCCTGGTCGGCGCTCTTTCGAAAAATGCCGGCCCGCGAACGACGGACGTGAGCCGGCGAATGCTGCTCGCGGCCTGCAGGTGTGAGTTTGCCGAGCCTGTCGGGCGCCTTCTGAGGTCGATCGTTCGCCCCGGCAACGGAGTGGAAGAATCGGCCCGGGAACTCCTCGCTCTGGGCGGATCGTCCGGCGCCGACACGCTGGCCGGGATCCTATTCTGTGTCCGGGAGTTCCTGAAAGGATAGAAGTTGAAGAAGATCCGGATCAGGAAGGGTGTGTACTGCGATTCCGTCAGGCTTCTCCTGCTTTCGAGGGAGATGGGGGACCTTGACGGCGTGGACCGCGCCATGGCGGCGATGGCCACACCCACGAACCTGGAAATCTTGGGTCAGTTGGGCTGGTCGCTGGAGGAAATCGGGGACGTGGCGGAGAACGATCTCCTGGCCGCAGTGGATGCCGCCGACGAACGTACTCTGGATGCGGCATTTCAGTGGCTGGAGACCCGGTTGAAGGAGCGAGTCTCCGGCACCGGAAAAGGGTATCACCCCAGGACGCTTCGCACAGCGGTGGCGGACGCGCCGTCCGCCAACCTGGTGCAGATTTCCATCCCCGGCGCCTACGCTTTCCGTGAGGCAAAGCGGGCCCTCATGAACGACAAGCACGTCATGCTCTTCAGCGACAATGTTTCCATCGAGGAGGAAGTCGCTCTCAAGGATCTGGCCGGAGACCGGGGACTCCTGCTCATGGGTCCGGACTGCGGGACAGCCATCATCAACGGTGTGTGCCTCGGTTTTGCCAACGTGGTTCCGAGGGGGCCGGTGGGGATTGTTGCCGCCTCGGGAACGGGCGCGCAGGAGATCAGCGTGCTCCTGGCGCGGGGTGGCATTGGAGTGTCGCAGCTCATCGGGACCGGCGGTCGCGATCTCTCCCGAAAGGTCGCAGGACGCGCGATGCGACTGGGTCTGCGGGCTCTGGCGGCGGACCCGGAGACCGAGGTGATGGTACTGGTTTCCAAGCCGCCGGAGCCGGAGGTGGCGGAGAGGATCCTGACAGACGCCGCATCGTGCGCGAAACCCGTGATCGTCAACTTCCTGGGGGAAAATCCGGATCGCATCACGCGGGGAAACGTCCGCGGAGCAGGGAATCTCGAGGAAGCAGCGCAGCTGGCGATTCAGGCGGCGGGCAGGCGGGCGATCTCTCTCGGGGAGGGCGGAGTCCCGGCACTCGTGGAACAGGAACGATCCAGGCTCAAGCCGGGTCAGCGTTTTCTCCGCGGTCTCTTCGTGGGCGGGACGCTCGCGGACGAGGCGATGTTGCTTCTCAAAACCGAACTGGGCACACTCTACTCCAACAGCCCGGTTCCGGGATGCACACTGCTGGTGGACAGCAGTGTGAGTCGCGGCCACACGGTCCTGGACCTGGGTGCGGACGAGTTCACAGTGGGGCGGGCCCACCCGATGATCGACCCGACGCTGCGGAACTTCCGGATTGTGGAGGAAGCGATGGATTCGGAGGTAGCCGTTCTCCTTCTGGACGTGGTCCTGGGGTACGGGTCCCACGCGGATCCCGCGGGGGCAACGGCGGGGGCGGTGGAAGAGGCGCGCGGGATGGCCCGGAAGGATGATAGGGATCTCGTTGTGGTGGCCAGCGTGTGCGGTACGGAGGGGGATCCGCAGAACCTGGACGAGCAGGAGCAGAAGCTTCGGGATGTGGGGGTGCGGGTGTTTGCCAGCAATGCGCAGGCGTGCCGGTTCTGTCGCGAACTGCTGAGGTCAGGACATGCAGAGGATTCTTGATTTGTTCAGCCAAGACCTGTCGGTGATCAATCTCGGTCTGGAAGGATTCGGTGACGCTCTCACGGATCAGGGGGTCGACGTCGTACAGATGGACTGGCGCCCCCCGGCTGGAGGAGATCGGGATCTGATGAAGATCCTCGATCAGATGGAGGAATAGCGTGGGCGAGATCGAAGAGGCGAACAGGAAGGCTATGGATATCCTGCTCCAGGCCAAACCCGTCCTGAAGGGAATTGGAGTCGCGGGGAAGGACATCCCCGGGATGACGAAGACGACCATCCTTCACGCCGGCCCACCCATCGAGTGGGAGCGGATGTGCGGGCCCATGCGGGGCGCGGTGATGGGGGCCCTCCTCTACGAACGTATGGCGTCGTCCCTGGAGGAGGCCGAAGAACTGGCCGCTTCGGGCGACATCACGTACGAGCCCTGCCACCACCACCAGACGGTCGGACCGATGGCAGGGATCGTGTCCGCCTCCATGCCCGTCTGGATCGTGGAGAACGAGACGCACGGGAACCGCGCCTACTGCACGCTGAACGAAGGACTCGGAAAAGTCCTGCGCTACGGCGGTCTGGGGGACGAAGTCATCCAGCGCTTGAGATGGATGGAGGGAACCCTGGCGCCGGCCCTGGCGCGAGCTCTGGAGCTTCATGGAGATATCGATCTTCGAACCCTGATCGCGCAGGCCCTGGAAATGGGGGATGAGGGCCATAACCGGAACCGGGCGGGAACGTCCCTGCTAATCCGGACCTTGGCTCCTCACATTGCCTCGGTCGCGGAATCCCCCGCGGTTGCGTCCGAAGTACTGGGTTTCCTCGCCGCCAACGACCACTTTTTCCTGAATCTCACTATGCCGGCGGCCAAGTGCAGCCTTGATCCCATCGCAGACATACCGGGAAGCACGGTCGTCTCCGCCATGTCCCGAAACGGGACCGAGTTCGGGATCCGGGTGAGCGGTCTGGGAGGCCGGTGGTTTACGGCTCCCGCCCCCGAGGTCGATGGACTCTACTTCCCCGGGTACACGGCGGATGATGCCAATCCCGATATCGGGGACAGTGTCATTTGTGAAACGGCCGGGTTCGGGGGATTCGCAATGGCATCGGCCCCGGCCATCGTCCAGTTTGTGGGAGGAAGCGTGGATCTGGCGGTCAACTCCACCCGCGAGATGTATGAAATCACACTTGCGGAGCACCCGTTCTATCGAGTGCCCGTTCTGGACTTCCGGGGAACGCCCACGGGCATCGATGTCCGGCGGGTCGTGGAAACCATGATCCCCCCCGTCATCAACACGGGGATTGCTCACAAGGATCCCGGTGTCGGCCAGGTGGGCGCCGGGCTCGTGAAACCTCCGATGACATGTTTTGAGGATGCACTGAGAGCGTTTGCCGACGAGAGGAGTTCGTGATGGTCAAATTCCGTCTGATAGATCTGACACAGCCTCTGAGTGTGATGACGCCACCCTGGCCTACGTATGAGCCCCTGCAGCTCAAGTTCTTCAAACGGCTGGCCCCCAACGGAGCCAACGGGCAGATCATCACCACCAGCAATCACGTGGGGACTCATCTGGACGGTCCCGTCCACTTCTGCACCCATGGCGGCGACATCGCCAGCCTCCCTCTCAATGACTATCTCTGCGGGCCAGGCGCGGTGGTCGATCTCAGCGACATGGCCGAGGACTACGGCATCTATACCTCGAAGGACGTGGAGGACCGTGTCGAGGTCAAACAGGGCGACATCCTTGTCATCAACACCGGCTATCACAAATACGCCTGGGACCAGCCGAAAGCGGATGAAGTCCGTTACATGATCCGCCATCCCGGGCCCACGATGGAATTCGCCCGCTGGTGCAAGAAGAAGAAGCTGAAATGGCTCGGGTTGGACTGCGGATCGGCGGACCATCCGATGAACACCAAGATCCGGGACTGGATGCCCCGGGAGGCAGCCAGGGCCGACCGGTTCCTCAAGAAAAAGCACGGCAAGGGTCTCGATGAGTTCTTCTCGGAGGACCACTACCAGCTCATGCACGTCGCACTGTTCCACATCCCTATCGTCCATGCAGAGAATCTGGGCGGGGACATCGACCTGCTGCTCAACCGGCGTGTCCAGATTGGCTGCTTCCCGTGGAGGTTTGTGGATGGGGAGTCCAGCATCTGCCGGATCGTGGCCTTTGTGGAGGAAAGAGAACACCGGCTGCTGATGGCTAGGAAGAAGAAGGCGAAGAAGACCCGCTTTGGGGATGTGGTTCCGAAATAGGCCGATTTATGGTTTGCGAAGAACGCAAAAGCTTGAGATTCTTTGCCAAAAGGTCGATAAAAGAGTAGACAATCTGCAGGGACGCGAGACTTGGCTGTCGCAGCGAGGTGATGGGTGGTCACAGCCGCACAGAGGGTCAGGCTGGGGATTTTCCTGGTGGTTGCCGCGACGCTCCTGGCCATTACTCTCGGCGTTGTCGCCGGGGGCAAACTCATGGAGCGGAGGGACCACTATGCGATCCGGTACAGGGACTTGTCCGTCGGCGGGCTCGAGCCCGGTGCGGACGTGAAGTACAGCGGGATCCGCGTGGGGCGGGTGGACGACATCCGGATCGATCCGGAGGATGTGGCGACCGTGATCGTCGAGGTCAGTGTCCGGCAGGGCACCCCGATCAAGGAGGACTCCGAGGCCACCATCGTCACGATGGGAATCACGGGGATGAAAACCATCGAAATCCGGGGAGGAACCCAGACATCGGCTTTGCTGTCCCCCGGGAGCGAGATCCCTGCCGGCGTCTCTGCGTTCGATGCAATCAGCGGCCGCGCCGAGATTGTTGGGGAGAAGGTCGAACAGGTTCTCAATAACCTTATCGAGCTCACCGGCGGAGAGAACCGCAATCACTTCATTGACCTGTTGTCCAACGGCGCCAGACTGGTGGCCACGCTGGACACTCTTCTGGTCCGGAACCAATCTTCGCTGGAGATGTCCATCGGCAACCTCGCGCAGCTCACGGAGGAGCTGACCGAGACCACGCGCGTCATCCGGAGCGCCGTCACGGCTGTCGACAGTCTCATGAACAGCCCGTCGTTCCACAACACCTTCGCTAACTTGGAAGATGTGTCCGGGGATCTGAGCGAGGCCGACTTCGGCGCGCTGGCGGCCGATCTTTCGGAGGCAGCCCGGCAGGCCAATCTGACGTTTACCCGTTTGGATCTCACAGTTCTCAAGGGCCGCCAGGACATTCTCCAATCCCTCGAGTCCCTGCGAGAGGGGATGGAGTACTTCAACGAGTTTGCGCGGCTGATCGCGGAGAACCCGTCCCTTATTCTGCGCGGCAAAAAAGCGGAAGAGATCGAAGAGTAGCCTGGATTATTCAGGAATGGGTATGCCAGCTATGTGCTAGTGCGTTGTCGGACAGGAGAATAGACAATAGAGAATAGACCGCAATAGAGAAGTGTGAATGTGTTTCTATGATGCTCTTGTCCGGGATCTATTTTCTATTATCTACTTCTCTATTGCTCTGCCTGGACTTTGTACAAATCCTCCCGGATTTGTGCATAGTCCAGGCTAGGAGAATGGGAATGAGGGGTTGCGGACGATTCGGGCAATGGGTGAAGGCCGTTCTCATGGTGGTCTGGGCCGGTTCTGTTCTCGGGTGCGGAGCCAAGGTGCAGAGCACGAAGCTGTACCTGATGGACTACGAGCCCATCATCCGCCAGGCGGAAGAGGCTCGGGGTCCGCTTCCATACAGAGTCCAGGTCCGGGATTTCAAGATCCCCAGGACGTTCGACCGGACCCGGATCGTGTACCGCTACTCACCGCACGAGCTCAACTACTACAGGTACTACCAGTGGGCAGTGCCGCCGAGAGTCATGATCACCGATCTGGTCGAAGGACACATAGCAGCTTCGGGTATGTTCGAGATCGTCCGGCGCGAGTTCTGGGACGAGCGTCCCGACTATGAGATCACCGGTACTATCGCGGCGCTGGAGAAATTCGAGAGCGGGGATTTCGGCGGGGCCCACCTGGCGATGAAGATGGAGCTCATCCGGAGCAGCGACAACGCGACTGTGGTTGCGCACGAATTCGACCGGGAGGTGGAGCTCCGGAATCCAGCTATGACTTTTTTCGCCCAGAAACTGAGTGAGATCCTCGAAGGAGAGGTGGAGATCTTTCTCCAGGCCATCGACCTGTACTTCTACCCGCCGGAAGCCGAGGAAGAGCCGGAGGATCTCCCCGTGGAACCTTTCCCCCCATTGCAGTAGACAGCCCGGGAGGTAACTGGTTTGTTGCGGTTCCTGTTTTGCTGGATGGCATTAGCGCTTCTCCCGTGGGGCGCGCTGGCCCAGGAAGCGGACCCGTATGCCTGGGACAGGCCGTCTCCCGGGGAGCAACGGGACGCCGAGGCCATGATCATCCCATGGGGGCAGGGTTCCATTTTTGCCCCGGCAATGACGAATCCCGAGTACGAGCCTCTGTACTCCGTCTACGCGGGCGACTCGCTCCTTGCTGTCCAGACGATGGGACGGAGCATCCTCGCACGGCCCGGCCGGTACAAGGTGTGCCTGGGCTCAGGAGCCATGGACCAGCGGATCGAGCAGACCGTGGAGGTCCACCGGGGTCATGCCACGATGGTGACGCCCGCTTGGGGTGGGTTGGTTGTGTCCATACTGGACGAAACCCGGAACTCCGTGAAGGAATCCTATGAGATCTTCCGGATGAGTGATGCCAAGAGCTTTGGTGTAGGGACGAGTTACGAAGAGGAGATGGGAGAACACCCCATTACCTGGATTCTGCCGCCGGGGCTCTACAAAATCGTCGGGTTGGGCGAGAGCTTCAATACGTATGTGAACTTCGCGACGGTGGATCTCCGGCCCGGAGGACTCACGCGATTCACGATCGTTCAGAACACGGTGACAGGGGACTTTGTCGGGGCGGGGGTCGTGGAGCTTGGGGGGGCAGTGCGGAAGATCGAGGACTGGCAAGCCTACACGGCGTTTCACGGCAGCTTCATCATGAATCGCTCGCAGCAGACCACAGAGGACGATCCGCAAACGGATCTCACCTTCTCGTCGCAGATGGAAGCCAGGCTGCGCTATGAACGGGAGAGGCACTCGGTTCTCTCCAGGACCCTCATAGATGAAGGATTCAGCAAACAGGAGGGGCTGGACTTCCGGACTGTCCTCGACCGGGTGAGCCTCAAGAACGTCTACGTGTTCGACGTGATTCCCCACATAGGGCTCTACGGGCGGTTTATCGTCGAGAGCCGGCTGTTCAGAGCCCACCACTACTTCGAAGAAGGGGACACGACCTCCTACGTGAAGATTGATGAAGACGGACAGCTGATCAAGCGATCGCGTGGTGAGTCGGTGGAGCTCTCTCCCAACTTCTTCCCGTTGAGTCTTCAGGAAGGGGTTGGCGTCAACCTGATTCTGCTGAGGAGCCTTCGAGCGTCGCTCTACGTCCTCTCCGGATACGGGTTCCGGCAAACATACACGTTCGATGTTTTCAAGGAGATCAAGGACGACACGACGTACGCGGTTCCGGTATTCCAGGAAGTCCCATCAACAACGCTCCGGGGCTTTGAGAGCTGGATTATGGGAGAGCTCCGGATATCGCGGAATCTGCTCATCAACGCCGAGCTGGACATGCTCTTCCCCTCCAGGGGACAGGGCGACCCGGTATACGAGCTGGAAGCAATCTTCAGCCTCCGGTTGACCAAGGAAATCTCACTGCACTACACGATGCGCTGGCGGGATGCGAACAGCCCCTACGTCCAGCGCGAGAGCATCATGCAACTGCGATACACGTACCTACTGTTTTAGGGTGGTGAGAAATGCCGGCCAGACTCGTCATCGAGGGCGATAGCGCACACATCGAAGGGAGCCTGACCTTTCCGGATGTCCGGAGAGTTCTGGCCGAGTTCGAGCGCGCTCTGGCGGTGAGGACCGGCAGCACCCTTGAGGTTGATCTTTCCGGATTGACGCGGATCGATTCCGGGGGAGCGGCGCTGCTGGACGAAGTCACCGAACGAGGCCGGGGCAGGAACGTCCGTGTTGCCTACACGGGTGCTTGCGACGAGGTTGCGGAAATCCGGCGGATATTCTCGAGCGGCGCCGGTGCGCGTGTTGCGGAGCGGGAACGGGCAGGGCTCCTCCAGCGATGCGGGGTGTGGGGATATCACACCTGGGCCGGCTTCCTGGAGTTTCTCCAACTGACGGCGGATACCTTCTACTGGAGTTTCGCGGGGCTCGTTTCGAAACGGGGAGGACGGAAGGGAGCATTCGTTACCCAGGCGCTCCTGATCGGTGTGGATGCCCTGCCGGTGGTACTCACTATTTCCTTTCTGGTGGGCGCCATCCTGGCGCTCCAGTCGGCCGCGCAGCTGCGACAGTTCGGCGCCAATATCTTTGTGGCGGATCTGATAGCGGTCTCCATGGCCCGGGAAATGGGGCCGCTGATGACGGCCATCATTCTGGCGGGCCGGTCGGGTTCCGCTATCGCGTCCGAAATCGCGACTATGACCGTAACCGAGGAGATCGACGCGCTCAAGACGATGGGCATCAATCCGGTGCGGTACATCGTTGTTCCCAAGTTCTACGCCATCAGCCTGTGCATGCCGCTCCTGTCGATCCTCGCGACCCTGGTCGGGATTCTCGGCGGACTGATCGTTGCGTTCCTCTACCTGGATCTGACCCCCGCGGTGTACACACGCGAGGCCATTGAGATTCTGACTGCGAAGGACATCGTGACCGGACTGGTCAAGAGCGTGGCTTTCGCAGGCCTCATCTGCACAATAGGAGCGCACTACGGGTTCCGGGTTCAGGGTGGGGCAGAAGGCGTGGGGCGGACGACGACGGCGTCGGTGGTGGCGGCGATATTTGCAGTTGTGGTCGCGGATTGCTTCTTCAGTCTCATATTCTATTTCTAGCCCGAGCCAGTATCGGAGTGATCGGGATTCATGGACAAGCCGCATCCCATCGCAGAGGTGCAATCCCTGTCTGCCGGATTTGGTGGGCGGAGCGTACTTGAGGACATCAATCTCGATATCCACGAGGGTGAGATCCTCGTTGTCCTGGGCAAGTCCGGCTGCGGAAAGAGCACGCTCCTGAAGCACATGGTCGGACTTCTCAAGCCCAGCGCTGGAAGCGTGCGCCTGTTCGGGATAGACATCTTCGCCGCGGATGAACCGGAAATGGTGGAGGTTCTGAAGAAGGTGGGGGTGCTCTTCCAATACGGGGCGCTTCTGAATTCCCTCTACGTCCACGAGAACGTGGCGATTCCCCTGGAGCAGCATACGGATGTTCCCCCGAGCGTGATCCGCCGGCTGGTGGAGGCGAAACTGGGGCTGGTCCGGTTGACGGGAACCGGGCACCTTCTTCCATCGGAACTCTCCGGAGGAATGAGAAAGCGGGCTGCTCTGGCCCGGGCGCTGGCCCTGGACCCGGATATTCTCTTCGCGGATGAGCCCTCGGCGGGACTGGATCCGATGACCACAGCTCACCAGGACGATCTCCTGCTGGAACTTCGAGAGGATCTGGGAATGACTATGGTTGTAGTCACTCACGAGCTGGCGTCCATCCATCGTATTGCCGATCGGATCGCGTTCCTCGAGGACAAGAAGATCCTGTTCCTGGGGACCGTGAGCGATGCAAAGGGGTGCGGGGTGGAAATCGTAGAGGAATTCTTCAGGATGGGGACGTTTGCGTAACGGCATTGCGCACTGCGTGTGGCTTGAGGAGCAGTGAATGCGCGGTCTGAGATTCTCCTGCACAATACGCATTGCGCAATACGCGATCGCTTCCCTCCTTGTCCTGACCGTCCCCACCACGGCGCACGCTGAACGGACATTGACCATAGGCCTCGCAGGTTCCAATCCGCGCGGGGACTTCGCCACAGGTTGGAGCGACGGTCTTGGACTGGAGGGCAGCTATCGGTGGACCTACGTCCGCTCCTTCCAGACTTCTGTTTCGTTGACCTTCCTTGATCATCAGCCCAGGGAGAACGATGATCCCGAAGTCCTTCTTGGCGTCTGGACTCTCGGGCTGCACTGGACGCCTTCGCTGACCTCGACGTTTGCCCTGGATCTCATGTTCGGCGCGCAACATCACACAGCGCTGTTCCATGATGGTTTTGACAAGCACGTGGGGAACAAAGGATACAACGAATCGGATCTGGGGTGGTGTGTTGGGCTGGGGGTGGAGAGGGAACTGTCCGACCGGTGGCGAGCGAGGGTGGGGGTGAAGACAAACACCATCTTCACGCAGCCGGAGCGCGTACACTACGGATCAGTAGAATTGGGGCTGACGCGTGTTCTGTCGCCGTAGCACAATGCTCCTGATCGTAAGACGTCTCGCGCTCCTCGTAACTGTGTGGGCGCTTTCGACCAGCGTAGCCTCCGCTGACACCAGGCAGCTTAGCCCACGCTGGGCTTTTTTCTCATCGATGAGCGCAGATCTGGAGAACTCGATAGGCTTTCACCCTGCCTTGGAACGATACTTCTTTAATTCTGCAGATCAGGTACTTGGGGTGCGGGGTCTGTTCTGGGAGACTGGTGTGCCCTATCTCGTTCTTCTCGATGACATGCCCGTCTCCCTACGCATCTGTGGAACGTCTTCGCTGTCGTTGCTGCCGTTATGGAATCATCACGGACGGAAGGCCGTTCGCTTCCACCCAGAAATTGAAAAGGGGCTGTCAGCAGGGGGCGTTCTGCAACTGCCCTCCCTTCGATCAATGTCTAGGGGACGCGAGGTGACTCTCACGGTTGGCGATGAGGCCGGGGATGCCCTGATGCTGGACTTCCTGGAAAACGGGGACAGTGTTGGCAACAGGGGGACTATCCTCGGTGTTGAAGCAGCTGCCTCATGGGCCAGCGGACACGACGACAGTTGGCGAGTGCGGGGGAGATACAGAAAGGATGACTGGCTTGCCTATCACCGGCACTCGATCCGCAACTCGATCGCGCCACTTGATGAAGGCCGGGAGAACATTGGGACAGTTGAAAAAGGTCTGATGGCCGGAGAGGTCTGCAGGCGCTTGGGTCGCTGGAGGACCGAGACGAATGTAGTGATGCAAACGTACCCGGCTCTGTGGCTTAGAGATGCCGGCACTCTGCGTACGACCAAATGGCGGGGAAGCTCAGGAATAGGTGTCTTTACTGCACGGACGGAATGGGGAAAGTCATACCGGCATGATGTGTTAGTGAGCGTGGCTGGTGAGGCAGTGCGAGTGGAGAGTATACACCGAGATTCACACCTGAATTCGCAGTATCGCAGTGACACAGAGAATATACGGCTCGTGGCAACGGAGCGAATCGCAGAGCGCACCGAAGCTACCCTGGTATGTCACGGTCAGGTACAGAGCATAACTGTGCGAGGTGATGATTGCAGCCGGAGCCATGGCTTTGAGGGGCCTTCTTCCCTCCTGAGCGGCGGCGTCTACTCGGCTCTGGACTACCAATTCCCGTCAGCTCCCTACACCGCAGTCCGCCTCGAAGCTAGAGCGGACAAGAGAGAACACACCGAAACCATTTGGAGCTTGGGACTCAACGTATTTCGCCAGTGGATCGACTCCCACTCCAATCGAGGTCTAAGAATCAAAGCTTTCCGAACGGGCCGGATCGCAGATCCGTTCTACGAGTTTGGGTGGTCTCGCGTGACACACGCCTCTCTTGGCACACAAGATTTCCGATTCTCGGGTCGACGCCTGAAACCTGAGATCCATGAGTTGGCGGAAATCCAACTCTACTCACATTGGGAGAGACTTGTTGGATACTTGACCGTGTATCACCGCAGAATCAAACGTCGGATCGTCCCCTTGGTCATGGAGTGGACTTCGCTCGGTGACGATCGAGAATGTGTGAGGTCGGGTTCTTGGGTGAACGGAGGACAAGCGGTTTCCACAGGAGCCGAGATGGAGGTCGTGCGATTCTTTGGGGACCCTACATTCTGGGGTAGATTCTCGACCTTCGTCTTCGTGAGGGACGTATCTTGGGAATCTGACCAAGCAGAGATCGTGCATCCTCCATTGGGGGGAAGGTTCGGTACCGGAGTTATGGGGTCCCTCTATGTTCCGAAGGATGTTGAGATATGCATGCGCCTGCGCTCAACCGATCCTCCAGCCTTCGCTGACATCGGTTCCTGGACGG
This sequence comes from Candidatus Eiseniibacteriota bacterium, assembly GCA_023132135.1. Classification (GTDB taxonomy): domain Bacteria; phylum Arandabacterota; class Arandabacteria; order JAGLYR01; family JAGLYR01; genus JAGLYR01. The sequence continues at coordinate 24,776 of JAGLYR010000031.1, forward strand.
AAGAAGCGAGCAGCAACCGCCTGAGATGGGATGTCGAGGTATCTGTTCCGGCGAGATCCTGGACGTTCACGATCGCCGCTCTGGATATCCTCGACGACGGTCACATTGAGGTCCCCGGAGGGAATTCGGTCGGATTCCGGGTTGTTGGAGAGCTGTGGTGGCGACCATAGAGCGGGAGCGGACCCCGGACAAATGGATTGCGACCCCGACCCGCCTGTGATACCCTGCCCGGCAATCAGTCGGAATTTCCATGATTCGCTCCCTGTTTCGGAGCATGCCCGATGCGCAGATACTCCATAGAAGATCAAATCGAGATCCTGAAGTCTCTCAAGATGGCGGACCTTCACCGGCATTTTGATGGAAGCGTGAGACCCGAGACCCTGTGGAATCTCTCGCAGAAGTACTACTCCGCCATCCCGGGGCTCAACTACGAGGAGTTCCGCCGCTACCTGTGTTACGACGCGGAGGGGAACGGATCGCTCATCGACTACCTGGACAAGTTCGATGTGCCCCTCCAGTACACCCAGTTCTACGACAACCTGCTCCAGATCGCCTTCGAAATAGCGGAGGATGCCTACACGGACGGAATTCGTACGCTTGAGCTTCGCATCAATCCCATCATCCACACCCGCGCGGGCCTCACGATCCGCCAGGTTCTGCACTCCGTTCGCAAAGGCATCATGAAGTTCCAGAAGGAGCACCCGGACTTCGCCGCCGGAATCGTTGTGATTGCGCTCCGGAGTCACGGTGGGAACATGGCGCGCATTCTCCTGCGCCAGATTGCCGGTGAACACCACCAGTACCACGAACGGGTGGGCGTCGTCGGATTCGACATCGCCGGGGCCGAGCGGCCCTACCCGCCCATCCTCTTTTCCGGCGCGTACCGGTTGGCTGCCCAGATGGGATTCTTTAAGACCTGTCATGTGGGAGAGGACGAGGGACCCGAGAAGATATGGGAAGCGCTGGACTGCCTGGGACCCCAGCGGCTGGGACACGCCGTGAGCGCCGTCAAGGACGCTCCTCTTCTGAGGCGCCTGGCCCGGGACAAGGTCCTGATCGAAATATGTCTGTCATCGAATCTCCAGACCCGGGCTGTCCACTCCCTCGCCGAGCATCCCCTGCCCAAGTTCCTGGAGGCCGGCATCCCCTGCTCTCTCTGCACGGACAACACGACCGTGTCGTCGACGACCCTCGTGAAGGAATACCTGCTGGCCATCGAGACCTTCGACCTGAGCGAGAGTGATGTGCGGAAGCTCGTGGCGATGGGGCAGGACTGGAGCTTTGTGCGCAGGACTGGCCTGGATTATTCATGAATAATCCAGGCTAGTCAGGCTCTTCCTCGTTTTCGTTCTGGAACAGCGAATCGTCGATCTTTTTCTTCCGCTGGAAGCTCTTGAGCTCGTCCTCCATGCCCTCCATCTTCTTGCCTTTTTCCTCTTCGAGGTCGTCGGAGCCAAAGAGGTTTTCCAGTCGCTCCTGCTTTTCCCGGAAGCGTTTCTCGAAATCCTCGATCTCAGCGTCCATCCCGGGACCCTTGGCCTCCCTGGGGAGCTCCTCGAGGCCGACGTGATCCTGGATCTCGATCCGGTTGTCAAATGCGGAGATCACCGTTTTCACGATGTTCTTCTCTTCGAGGCCCCGGATGATCAGCCCGACGAATTCGGGGGCGAAGCCGAGGAGATCCCCGATCTGCTTCAGCGTCGGGGGGCGGGACTCCCTGTGGGAGATCACGCGAATAGCCGAGACGACCAGATGCCCCAGCTCGTAGGCAGCTTCAGATGGCATGGAATCTCCCCCTGTGATGAAGCGCGATCGAGAAAACGGGGATAGGATAGAAAAACAAGGGGAAAGAAGGCAAGAGAAAGATGGAATTTCGAAGCGGCGTTGACCGGGTTCAAGACGCGTGGTAACTTGGCCGAATCAGGGGAATGACGGTGCGTCTCGTCACTGGAGGGAAGGATTGAAACGGCTGCTGGTAATTGGTATCGACGGGATGGACCCCAGGCTCATCGACCGGTGGGAGGGAGACCTTCCCAACCTCGCGAGTCTCACGGCCAAGGGCTCACGCAGGGTCCTCCGTTCGGCCTTTCCGCCGGACTCGGTTCCCTCCTGGATCACGATCTACACGGGCGAGTCTCCGGTGAACCACGGCGTCCTGGAGTCCTTCAACTACCTGGACAAGAATTTCAAACAATTCCGGATTGATGAGGGAGTCTTCCGGGAGCGGACCTTCTGGGATATTGCGAGCCGGGCCGGGAAAAAGGTGTGCGTCATCAATCCGTTCCTTGCCTACCCGCCGTGGGAAGTCAACGGTTGCATGGTCAGCGGGCCGGTGTTCGAGGGGGGGGAGGCGAAGATCTTTCCCGGGGACATTGCGGCTCGCCACCCGCTGCCCCCCCTGGGCGGAATCGTGGATTTCCCGACCCGCAAGACGCTGGCCGGGTTCGTAGAGCGCACCGAGTCCCTGACCCGGCAGCTGGCGGAGTTCTCGGCTGGCCTCCTCGGGGATCTCGAATGGGATCTTGCCTTCGTCTGTTTTCTCACGCTGGACCGGACCCAGCATTTCCTCTGGCGGTTTGGAGATCCGGAGGACCCGACCTACCCCGGTCCGACTCCATATGAGGAGACTATCAAACGGGCGTATCGGCAGTTCGACACGGTTGTTGGCGATCTCGCCGCCGCATCGGGGTCCGATACGGGAATCCTCATCGTGAGTGACCATGGGCACGGCAGGCGGTGCACGCGTGTCGTGAATTTTAACGAGCTCATGAGACGAAGGGGATGGCTTGTCTCCAAGGCGCGCAGCCGGTTCGACCATCGCTACCTGCTCGAGCGGGCCAAGAACGCGACCCTCCAGTTTGTCTACGATCACAATCTCGAGGACTGGATGTTCCGGGTGGCCAGGTTCATTCCGAACCGCAAGGCCCTCAAAAAATCGGCCCACATCGTGTCCTGGGGAGAGAATCTGGCCCAGGCTTCCTACTTTGCCGGTACCAACCCCTTCGGCGGCATAGAAGTGAACCGTGAGCGATTGAAGAGCGAGGGCGTCGACTACGAGGACTTCCGGGACACGCTGATCCGGGAAATCCTGGCGCTGGAGGATCCGGACACAGGGAAGAGGATCACCCGTTGGGCGCGCCGCCGGGAGGATGTCCACAAGGGGAAACGCCTGGACGTTTATCCGGATGTTCTGTTCGAAATGGAAGAAGATTACGGAGTGAACTGGGCTCTCCACACCGATCTCGTCACCAACAATCCCACCCACCGGAAGATCTCCGGTGGACACGCCATGGAGGGCGTTTTCCTGCTCTCCGGTGTGGACGCCGACCTCCAGGACCGCCAGCCCGCTGTCCAGGATATTGCTCCAACGGTCCTCGACCTTCTGGGAGTTGAGTTCGAAAGCGACGTGGATGGCAGGAGTCTTCTGGTTGGTACGCGAAACCAATCTGGCGCCGATTGACACGCTGTCATTTCGTTGTCGCACGCGCGAGCGAGCGGCCGAGAAGCACGCTCGTACCGACAAGTGCGACTGCGATTCCCCCAAACACGAGTTGCCAGAACCGGGCCCCCGGTGTTGAGAACGCCGCTGTCAGCAGGAAGAAGTTCTTGTGCTCGAACCCCCAGTACTGCAGAAGCGGCGCCCACTGCCATGACCAGCGCATGTCATGGTAATACGGGCTCCTGATGACCCCATGGTGGGCCTTCATGAGAGCGCAGTAGTCGTTGAAGTTCACGATCACGCCCGAGAATGCGACGACGGCCGACATACCGACGACAATCCACAGGATCCAGGTTCTCACGGCGTGACCCCGGCGGTCCTCGATCCAGTATCCCGCGGGAAGCACGAGCAGGGGAAGCACCGGAATGAAGAAGCGGGGTCCCCAGCACCATCCCCCCTCCCACGACCACCACGTAGCATGGAAGAGCAGCGGGATCAGAAACATGGCCAGCAGGAATGCGCTCAGGGCCCGCTGGCGTCTCCACAGGCTCGCCGCCACAGCGAGAGCGATCACCGCGAGAGGGAAGTAGAGAAACAGACCGCGGCCCGGAGAGACCAGCAACCCGAGGAATCCCTGGAAAAACGGATGAGTGAAATCGATCCTGGACGAGTACCCCGTTTCCCAGATGCTCCCGAAACGAAAGGCGTTGTAGGCGAGAATGAGGGGGAAGCAGGCAGTGAGACCGGCGCCAAAGAGGACCGCGTATTTGAGGCGATCTTGGGCGCGCCGCCGGATGAATGCTATCGCCAGGGGAATCGCCGCCACAAAGAACACAGCGTTGGCGATCTTGACCAGCACAGTTGCAGACAGGGCCACGCCGGCCCAGAAGACTTCGGCCCCCCGCGAGGTCTCGCGGAATCTCAGAATAAAGAAGAGGAAGAGCAGGAGGGTCAGAGCCGCCATGGGTTCGCTGAAAAAAGTCTTGGAGTAATGCCAGAGGGGGGAGGCGATTCCAGCGATAAAAGCAAGGGCCAGCGAGGTACTCTGCCGGAAGCCAAAAGCCCAGCCTGCGGCAAAGACCATCCATGCCACGGCAGCTGCCACAAAGGCATTGGTCAGTGACACAGCGAATATCGTAACGAAGTAGGGGAGCTCCCTCGGGTGGAACAGCTTCAGGGGATACTCGAAGACAGCTTCGCTCCCGGGGGGAACAATTCCGATGAGCGCCTTTCCGATCAGGTACGTCGGTATGGCGACAAGCGAAGGTCCGAGCCCGTAGATTGCGTAGCGCCGACCATCCTGCCCGACCTCCGTGTGCTGGAAGGGCCAGTCTCCCTCCTGGGCGGGCATCGCAGGATCGCCGCGCTCGACCAGTCCTTCGGTCACGAGATACATCAGTACCCCGTCGGGGGTGAAGATGTGTCCGGAGGTGGTGAGGAGATAGAACAGGCAGAACCACAGGAAGAGCAGAATGCCGATGCGGTGGAAAGGCGCGTTGGGCCGCAACGTCTGCATGTCTGGAGGAATCATGGCAAGATCATACAGGAAGACCCCGAATGGGCGAAAGGGCGAAAAGCTTTGCCGCGGTCTCTCTTGCGCCCTGCACGTCTGACCTGACTTGGCTCAATTGACAGAATGTGGTATACTAGTCTGGGTTATTCAGGAATCCCTGCTGCGAGGGTCTAAGGAGGAAACATGCGACTGGTCGTTGCTGTTTGTCTTGCGGGAATGATGTGTCTCGCCGCCGTCTGTCCGGCGTCTGCGGAAATCACAGGCACCTTCAACTTCGATCCATCCCGGGTTGTCGTAGAAAGCAGGGAAGGATTCGACGTCATCCGGATCGAGGGGTGCCACTGGGAACTGGATCCGGGCAAACCGATGATCCCGGTGCTCACCACGCATTTCTCGATTCCGGCCGGGATGAAGGCCGTTGGGGTGAGAATAGTCTCTCTGGAACAGACTGATCTGGGGACCGCTTTCTATCTCCATCCAGCGCAGCCGCCTGTCCGGCTCGACTGCGAAACCGCTGCGGACTTCGTGGATCCGGATCCCGCTGTCTACGAATCCGAAGATCTGTATCCGGGCGTCGTTGCCCGGATTGCCAACAATGGAAACATGGGGGGCTACGCGGTCGTCGGGGTTGAGATCTTCCCTCTCACCTACCGGCCGCTTCACAGGGAGGTTATCCTCAACACCGAAATCGAGATTGCCCTGACCCTCGAGTTTGCCGGAGAGCCTGCCCGGGTGATTCGCGGCCGCACGGAGTCCGGTGAGCGTGCTATCGCCGATCGGGTGCGTTCTCTGGTCGTCAACCCCGAGGCGGTGGCCGAGAACATCGGTCCCAGGGCGAAGGCTGGAAGAGATGGGACGGTCGAGTACGCCATTGTCACGACGACCAACCTGATGGACGAGTTCCAGCCCCTGGCCGACTGGAAAACGAAGAAGGGCGTGCCTGCTCAGGTGTTCTCGGAAGACTGGATTTACGCGAACTACACCGGCGTGGATGAGCCGGAGCAAATCCGCAACTTCATCAAGGACTATGAGGCCAATCACGGATTGGTCTACGTTCTCATCGGCGGCGGTGCATACAAGATTCCGACCCGGGTTGCCTGGGACGATCTCGGGTACGATCACATCCACTCGGAGCTCTACTATTCCGACACCGACGGCAGCTGGAATGCGGATGGCGATGAATACTGGGGTGAGTACCCGGAGGACGGTGTGGACATGTACGGAGACGTCTACGTCGGCCGCGCGCCGGTCCCCAACTATTCCACGGCGACGGTCTTTGTCGACAAGATTCTCACCTACGAGGGAGCCCAGGCGGGAGAGCCGCTACCCACGGACTACCAGAAGGATATGCTTTTCCTGGCGGAAGTTCTCTGGGGACCGCCGCAGTACCCGTACACCGACGGTGGGATTGCGAAGGACATGATAGACAACGCCCATGTCCCGTCACGTTTCGATCCCATCACGAAGCTGTATGAGGATGATGGGAATCTGAATCACACATCGGCCATGAACGCACTGAATGCCGGCCAGGGCATCACGAACCACTGCGGTCACGCCAATTCGAGTGTACTGAGCGTCGGCCCCAACCAGCTCAACAATGGCGATATGGATGCGCTGGTCAACGGGGCCCGGCAGGGGATTTTCTATTCCATCGGCTGCTGGCCGGCTTCCTTCGAGACCAACTGCATTGCCAACCACTACGTCAACAATGCAAACGGCGGTGGGGTGGCCTTTGTGGGCAACGACCGCTACGGTTGGGGATGCCCCGGGTATCCCGGCGGGTGTGTCTCGGACCTCTATGACCAGCAGTTTTTCCGGGCGCTGTTCACAAGCGACCTGTACAGGCTTGGCATCGCCCACGCCGATGCAAAAGATTACTACGTGCCGTCCAGCACCCACGACGCGTACATGCGCTACGCCCTGTACGAGCTCAACGTTCTCGGGGATCCCGAGATGCCTGTCTGGACCGACACACCTGAGGTCCTGGCTGTTTCCCACCCCTCGACTCTGGGTCTGGGTCTGGCGACATTCACTGTTGACGTCTCCACCTCCAGGGGATCGGTGGAAGGCGCCTGCGTGTGTCTGATGAAAGGAACGGAAGTCTACGAAGTGGACTTCACCGATGCAGGCGGCCAGGTGATTCTCCACCCCGAACCGCAGACAGCCGGGCTGATGTGGGTGACGGTCACCAAGCACAACTGCCTGCCATACGAGGGAGAGACAGTTGTGCAGGCAACGGCCGTGGCGGCGACCGAGTTCAAGCCCGCGGAGCTCGTCCTGCGGCAGAACCGGCCGAATCCCTTCAATCCCGTGACCGAGATCGAATTCGGCCTGCCCTCACTGCAGAACATCACCCTCGAAGTCTACAACGTGCAGGGGCAGCGGATTGCCACGCTGGCCAAGGGCGCTTACCCGGGCGGTTACCATCAGGTTGTCTGGCGTGGGACCGATGATGGCGGTGTCGAAGTCTCGACCGGCGTCTACTTCTGCCGGTTGGTGACCGACGAGAAGGTGATGACGAGAAAGATGATGATGATCAAATAGAAGAGCAGTGCGTAGTCCAAGGAACAGAACAAGGGGCGACCCGGTGGGTCGCCCTTTTTCTCTGCAAGCGTCGGAGGGGTTGAAGCCCCCGGAGG
>JAGLYR010000310.1 GCA_023132135.1 Candidatus Eiseniibacteriota bacterium
TGATGGCCGCGTCGGTCTGGATCATGTCCTTGTATACACCGATCTGCCCGCGCTCGGGCTTCACGTCCCGGTGAAGTGCACTGATCACGCCCACCGTCACGGTTGGCTGCCGGTCGTTGAGGAGGTAGCCGAAGGGATTCCCGATAGCAATGGCCCACTCCCCGGTCATCAGGCCATCCGAGTTTCCGAGAACAGCCGCCGGCAAATCCTCACCGTCGATCCCCAGAACCGCCAGATCGAATCTCGGGTCTGAGCCCACAATCTCGGCGTCGAACTCGCGTCCGTCCGTCAGAGTCACCTTGATGAGCTCCGCCGCGTGAATCACGTGGTCGCTGGTGAGAACGTAGTAGCTTCCCCCCTCACGCACCAGAACACCGGACCCCAGGCTGGGAACTTCCTGCCTGTAGATTGTCTCCGGAAAGAAGTCCCGGAAGAAGTACTCGAAGAACTCGTCACGAAACCCCGGACCGAGAGGCGAGGTTCTCACCACCCGTGTCTGGATCACGCTGATGCTGACCACCGCGGGTCCGACTCCCCGCGCGGCGCGGACAATGGCGTTGTCCCTTGAGTGGGAAAGACGGTCGCCCATCTGCTCGCCGGCCGCGCACCCCGCTCGCGACTCATCGCCCGTGACGAGTGGATGCACGAGGAAACTCACCAGCAGCAGCAACGCCCCCGCCAGAAACCACCGAGACATGGATGTATTCCCTCCAGTTGGAGCCCGGGGTGCTCAGGCTAGATCGTCGCTCCCAGTTTCTTCCAGTCTTCCAGGAACTTCTCTATACCAATGTCCGTCAGTGGGTGCTTCGCCATCTGATACATAACCTGGTACGGCACCGTCACGATGTCGGCGCCGGCCAGCATGGCGTCCGTCACATGGGTCGGGTTGCGCACCGAAGCGACCAGGAGTTCCGTCTCCACTTCGTAGTTGTCGAAGGCGAGCATCAGGTCCCGGACCAGATCCATTCCAAGATGGCCGACATCGTCAAGCCGCCCGATGAAGGGTGATATGAAGGCAGCCCCGGCGGCGACAGCCATCATGGCCTGGTTCGCGGAGAATACCAGAGTGCAGTTCGTCCGGATTCCTTCCGCTTTGAGACCACTCATGGCTTTCAGACCCTCGATCGACATGGGAATCTTCACCACGATGTGCTCACTGATCTTGGCCAGCGTCTTCCCTTCTTTGATCATGCCTTCCGCGTTGGGCGCCACCACTTCCGCGCTCACGGGTCCCTGCACGATGTCGCAGATCTGCTTGAGGACGTCCTGGAACGAGCCCCCACCCTTCTCCTTGGAAATCAGTGTGGGATTCGTAGTGCACCCGTCCAGAATCCCCCAGCTGGCTACCTCCTGAATGTGATCCACGTGTGCGGTGTCTATGAAGAACTTCATCCTCTCCTCCTGTTTCTTGGTGTTCCTCCGGAAGGTCCAGGCGGACCTTCATCGTATGTGACCGACACCAGGTACAGTCCTCTAGCCGGAGCGACGGCGAAAGGCAAAATCTCCCCCTCCGGGCAGAGCGCCCGGCGGAAAACATCCGTGTCAAAACGTCCTCTTCCCACCTCCACCAGGGTTCCGACGATGGCCCGAACCATCCTGCGCAGAAACCGGTTCCCTTCAATCTCAAACCTGAGCACCGGGCCCTGCTTTTTGAGACTTGTCTCGTAGATGATAGCCCGCGTGTGTTCCGTCTCCGACGCACCGATGGTGAACCGGCGAAAGTCGTGCTCTCCCAGAAGCCCGACAACCGCTTTTCGCATCCGTCCAACCTTCACCGCGTGGCGCAGTACCCAGCACCGATCCCGGTCGATCGCCGTGGGCTCCAGCCGCATCAGGTAGCGGTACCGCCGACGGAGCGCGCTGTGCCTGGCATGAAAGCCTGTGTGGACTTCCCTGACATCCCGTACCCGCACGTCCAGCGGCAGGCACGCATTCAGCCCGCTGAGGATCTCGCCCGCCGAGCGGTCCGTCGCAGCCATGAAACCGGCGGCTTGACCCAGCGCATGGACCCCCCGGTCCGTCCGCCCCGCTCCAGTCACCCGAACGCGGGTTCCGAGAATGCGGGCCAGGGTCTGTTCCAGCTCTCCCTGGACTGTTCGCATGCAAGGCTGAACCTGCCAACCCATGAACCCCGTGCCGTCGTACTCGAGCAGGAGCCGGAACGCGCGGGCAGGCTTCTCGCCAGGGGTCAGAGACCTCTCTCCCATTTCCAGAGGAACCCTCCCCCCACCGCGGCTGCAACACACACCAACACGACTGCAATATCCCGCCGGACGATTCTCAGCTCGCGATAGTAGCTCCGGCGTCCCGCCCCGCCGAACCCCCGCGCCTCCATGGCCAGCGCCAACGCTTCCGAACAGCGGAGAGTCCCGATCAGAAGCGGCACGAAAACGGAGCGCCAATCCAGCACACATCCGATCCATCCGGTCCTCCACCCCCCACCCCGAGCTCTCTGGGCCTGGGCCAATCTGCGGGCTTCGTCCAACAGAACCGGCACAAAGGTCCAAGCAAGCACCAGAATCAGGGCCAAACGGCCGGAAGCCTGCCCGATTCCAGGAACCCTTCGCAACCCCTGATCCACTGCGTCCCCCAGAGCCGTCGGGCAGGTAGTCAGGCTCACCAGGGAACCGACGCTCACGATCAGACCCAGCCTGACACAGAAGAACAGGCCACTCTCCACGCCACGAAGAAGCGCTTCCCGGGATGGAGAACACCAGATGGGTTCCCCCCCGCCGGCGAACACCAGATTGACCAGAAAGCACACCAACCACAGCGCCGACAGGGCACGCAGATTTCCGGTCACCCGACCCGGCGGAACTCCCGACACCCACGTGCAAGCTGCGAGCAGCACTGCCAGAAGGGCAAAGGACCCCCAACCGGGAAACAGAAAAATCCAGACCAGAAACAACGCGCCCACGAGAATCTTCGCGCGGGGATCTATTGCGTGGAGCAGAGAATCAGCCTCCACACACGGCCCCAGACGAAAACCAAGCGCCATAGACACAACAAAAGCACACCGCCGGGCCACCCGAGGACTCCCCCGGGTCCGGCATTTCCGGTTAACAAGAACGCAGATATTGCAGTCTATCGGCGGCCCAAGAGCTTTGTCAACCCCTCTCTGGTTAGCCTGGATTATTCATGAATCCCTGCTGCGAGGGACGCAGGATGTGTCTGGACTGCGTTCAGGCTACAACGGGAGCGTTGCGCTCTCGGACTCCGACGCAGAAAACGAGACACTCCGAAGTCCGACGTACACAAAACCTGGTGAGAAACGCAGGCTAAGCGGGACGATGCTCCTACCAGCTCAGGGCCGAGACCAGCGGGAGGGTGGAAGGGTAAGGATTCTGGCTACGGCCGGGTTCTGGATCCTCACGAGTCCTCACTGTCCGAAGCGTGACACCTAGCCAGTTGCCGGTGTCAGAATCCTTACGCTTCGACCCGACACGGTTGCCGTGTCG
>JAGLYR010000311.1 GCA_023132135.1 Candidatus Eiseniibacteriota bacterium
AAACTGGTGAGAAATGCAGGCTACGACTACATCTCAGGATTGTGGCCTGAATCCTCCTCCGCAGCCCTTTCCGCCACGCGTCTTTTCCTTCTCTCAATCCCACTGGCAAGCCAGACGCTCACGAAGTAGAGCGCCATCAAGGGACCAGCCATCATGAGCTGGGACACGATGTCGGGCGGGGTAAGAATGGCGGCGAAGATCACGACCCCGACCAACGCGTACCTCCACTTCCGCAGCAGCGTGGCCGAGGAGACGAGCCCCATGTACGACAGGGAGCTGATTATCAACGGAAGTTGGAACACGGCCCCGAACACAATGCAGAACCGGGACACGAACCCGAAGTAGTCGCCGATCATGATGACGGGTTCCACCACCCCGGCCCCGAAGGCCAGCAGGAATCTCGTAGCGGTCGGCACAACGATGAAGTAGGCAAACCCGACACCCAGATAGAACAGGACGGTAGAGATCAGGACCAGAGGGAAAATCGCGCTCCGTTCGCGATGGAAAAGACCGGGAGCGATAAACCTCCAGAGCCGGTACATGACCAGGGGCAGGGCTCCCAGGAACCCAAGAACAACCGAGATCTTGACGCGTGTGTAGAAAGCCTCCGTAACCCCGGCGAAATTCAGTTGATGGCCCACTGAATGGCCCAGAATCCAGATGGCCTTGTCCGAAATAAACCACGCCGCGATTGCTACAATCACAACCGCGGCGATACAGAAGATGAGAACCCGGCGCAGCTCTTCGAGATGCTCGAGGAACGGAAGCGCCTTGTCCGCGTCAGTTTCTCCAGCACTCAACGTACGTTGCCCCCGACCCGGCTACTGGATGAGAACGATGTTACTCTCGCCCTTGGCGCTGCTGTACTCCGTCTTGGGTTCTTCGCGGCCCCGGCGGGTCGTCGTTTCCACATCGACGTCGGTCTCCTCCTTGGAGGTAACCACGTAGCCTTCGTCAATGGCGAAGAACACTTTCCCCTTGCCATCTCCACTGATGAGCATCTTCCACTCAACACCGCCGGACGGATCCCCGCCCGATCCATCCGCCATGATGTCGGACGTCACGGCAATCCGGGCGCACCGGAACCCCTTTTTCATCGCGATGCCTTCCAACTCGTAGGTATTGGTGATCCGGTAGGTCACTGTCCCGTAGGGCCCCTCCATCGGCATGGACAGGGTCCCGGTCCAGGTGTCCCCCACGCCAACCGGCTCGACGGGCATCGGCGGAACCGATCCTGCCACGGCCATGACCAGGCTTTCTCTCAAGCTCCAGCCCTGGGCATCACGAGACCGAACTCCTTCCAGTCCGCGCCACTCGTCGATATTGCCGTCCGGCTTCAACCTGAGCCAGAGACTCTCCCCCACAATCATCTTTTCCTTGTCATCGTTGAAAATCGCCTGCCCGCCGCTGTACGTCACTTCCGAGTACTTGTCGAACGTGAAGCTCACCACGCAGGCCCCGTCCGCGTAGACGGAATCCGTAGATGACGAGACTTCCTGCTCGATCGTAATCGGCCTGGCGAAACCGGCCACGTTCACGGTCACGAAATTCTTGCCCCTGTACGCCAGATCCTGAACCACCTTGTGCTTGAGTGTCATCTTCTCACCCGAATCCAGCTGAATCTCGGGGGCTCCGCCGCCACATCCGAATACCCAGAGAGCAACCATCGCCAGCACCGTACCGCCGACAACGCATCTACTCATCCTGACGCCTCCTTGCGCAACAGAGACCGCCCACGGTCTCCGACCGGCCATATTCCACCGCTAACGCGTTCCAGCTTCTCAGGTTACGTTTCGCAGCAATTCCATGTCAAGGGATTTCTTGGGAATCAGAGACGCCCGCCGCGGTCCAGGATACTCCGAATGCTCTCCATGAACTGCGACACGTCTTTGAACTGCCGGTAAACCGAAGCAAATCGAACATAGGCAACATCGTCCAGGTCGCGGAGAAGATCCATCACTCTTTCCCCGATCTCGCGTGTTGGAACCTCCGCCGGGTACCGCTGACCGACCTCGCTCTCAATCGTATCGACGATTTCCTCCAGACGACTCCGGGGAATGGGACGCTTCTGGCATGCCTTCTCGATTCCCGTGAACAGTTTGTTTCGATCGAAGGCCTCCCGCCGCCCGTCCTTCTTCATCACGGCAGGGGATTCCACAGCGACGGATTCGTACGTCGTGAAGCGCTTCCCGCATCCCTCGCACTCCCGCCGCCTTCGGACAACCGTCCCTCCCCGCACGGGGCGGGAATCGATGACCCGGTCTTCGCCATGTCCGCATGCGGGACACTTCATATCGTCTCGGTTTCCTTTTCAGTCTTTGATACTGGACCGATCCCGCTCGAAATCCATGATCTTCTCGAGACGCTTCAAGTGGCGGCCGCCCTCGAAAGCGGTCTCCAGCCAGACCCCGACCATCTCGCGCGCCCGATCGGGATCCATCCACGCCGCACCCATAACCAGCACGTTGGCATCGTTGTGGGCCCTGCTGAGACGCGCGGCTTCCACATCGTAACACAGAGCGGCCCGGATCCCGAGAACCTTGTTGGCGACCACGGACATTCCGATCCCCGACTTGCAGATCAGAATTCCCCTGTCACATTGCGCCATGGACACAGCGTCCGCCACGGCAAAACCGAAATCCGGGTAGTCCACTGAGGCTTCGCTACCGGCTCCGCAGTCAACAACTTCAGATCCCATCTCGGGAAGAAACGATTTGATCGCCTCCTTCAAAGCGTACCCGGCATGGTCCGACCCAATTGCAATCCTCATCAGGCTCCTCCATTGCGGTCGACTCTCTACTCTCCTGTCCAAGGTCCCTCGATGTGGACGGCGTGGAAGCCGTCCCTCCAGCCTGCCGTTGTAGTCTGGGTTATTCAGGAATCCCGCAGCGAGCAGCAGGGATTCATGAGTAATCCAGGCTATCTGTGCTACCCAGAAGATCCTGGAGCCTGGGAAGCACACCCCGGATCGCGTCGTCAATCCGCTGGTAGGATTGCCTGTAGACCTCAATGGAAGCTCCGATCGGATCGGGAACGGCTGAGTCCGCACCGGAAGCGGTTCCCCCGAATTCCCTCAACAGGTGGATTCGATCGGCTGCTTCAGGCTCCTCCTTCTGCACCACTTCCAGGTGGGAAGGACTCATGACCAGGATCAGATCCGCCTCCCGAATGCGCCGGCAGTTCAGGGCAGAGGAATGGAAACCCTCAAGGTCCACACCGTTTTCCCGCGCCACGTCCATCGCAAACTCCGAGGCGGGCAACCCCTCCAGTCCGGCGGTCCCCGCCGATGACACTTCCACCTGTCCCGGGAAGTGCTCCTGGACAAGCCTCCGCAGCAATCCCTCCGCCATAGGAGAGCGGCAGGTATTTCCAGTGCAGACAAAGAGAACGTGAAACGCCATCTGATGCCTTTTTCCTTGGACTAGGGACTACGGACTGGTTCTGATGCCCTTTTCCTTGCACGGAGCACCCCTTCCAATGCCCCTCTCCTTGGACTAGGGACTAGGGACTACGCACTAGGGACTCGGCACTAGGGACTACGTACTGCTTCTGATCCGTTTCAACGCCTGCCGGTACGCCTGGAGTTTGTTCTTCAGTCTCCGATCATGAAGCGCCAGGATTTGTACCGCAAGGAGCGCGGCATTCTTCGCACCCGGGCCACCGATTCCAAGGGTCCCAACCGGGATTCCTCCCGGCATCTGCACAATTGAGAGCAGCGAATCCAGTCCTCCCAGCGTGGAGGCCGGCACCGGCACGCCCAGGACCGGAAGCGTCGTGTGCGAGGCCAGAACCCCCGGCAGGTGTGCGGCCAGACCAGCGGCGGCGATCAGAATTTTCAGCCCCTTCTTCTCCGCGCCCGCTGCGTAGCGGCGCGTCCTCTCAGGTTGACGGTGAGCCGAGGACACGACGATCTCGTGCGCCACACCGAACTCATCCAGCAGATCCATAGCCGGCTGCACCACCTCGACATCCGATCGCGATCCCAGGACAATTCCCACAACGGGTTTCATGCCGCCTCCAGTAACTGGTCTACGCGCATCCCCCGGAGTACTCCGCCACCCGCGGACCGATGTCCCGGCGGAACCGCATTCCCTCGAACCGGATTCGGTCCACCGCCCCATAGACCCTGCGAGATGCGCCATCGAAATCGGAGCCCACCGCGGTCACGCCCAAGACACGTCCACCTTGAGTCAGAACCCGCCCATCCGCCTTGCGGCTCGTTCCGGCGTGGAACACCACCACACCCTCTTCGGTCGAGGGATCTTCCAACCCCGCAATCTCCTTGCCCTTCTCAAACGGACCCGGGTACCCCCCGGACGCCACCACAACGCAGATACAGGCTCCCTGTTCGAACTCCACCCGAGCAGCCCCCAGCCTACCGTCAACCATGGCCAGGAACAGATCCACCAGATCGGTCCCGAGAAGAGGCAGGATCGCCTGAGTTTCCGGATCCCCGAACCGGCAGTTGTACTCCAGAACCTGCGGGCCCGACGGTGTCATCATCAACCCAGCGTAGAGCACACCCTCGTACGGGATACCGTCTTCGGCCATCCCGCGACACGTCGGACGCAAGACGCTTTTCTCGATCTCGGCAATGAGCGACTCGTCGGCCAGGGCGTGAGGAGCAATGGAACCCATCCCCCCCGTATTGGGACCCGCATCCCCCTCATAGGCACGCTTGAAATCCATGGCGGGCGCCAGCCGGACAAGATCGTCCCCGCAGACCAGGGCCAGCATCGATATCTCCGGCCCTTCGAGCCTCTCCTCGATAACCACACGATCGCCGGCAGCCCCAAAAGCCCTCTCCACCATCACGCGATCCACTGCAGCCAGAGCCTCCTCGCGGGATGCGCAAACAATCACGCCTTTCCCCGCGGCAAGGCCGTCGGCCTTGACCACCAGAGACGAATCCTGCCCGCGAATCCATCGCTTCGCTTCACCGGGATCGCTGAACACACGAAACGGGGCGGTCGGGATTCCATGGCGCGCCATGAATTCCTTGGCGAAAACCTTGCTGCCTTCCAGCGCAGCAGCTTCCCGCGTAGGCCCCACGAGTTTCAGACCTCGTGTGTCAAAGAGGTTCCGAATCCCCGCGACCAAGGGCCCCTCGGGGCCGACGATAGTCAGATCGACCGCGTTGGAAGCCGCGAAATCCGCGAGGCCTTCCAGATCATCCGCCTCCGGGCCCGCCGTGTCGGCAAGAAGAGCCGTCCCACCGTTTCCCGGCGCGCACCAGATCTTTTCCACCTGCGGGCTCTGGGCAATCTTCCAGACAAGCGCGTGCTCCCGTCCTCCATTTCCAATCACGAGAACCCGCATGAGTCACCCCCCTTGTGTTCCCAGCTGCGCTACGGCTGCGCTACGGCTACGCTACGGCGAGACTACTGTTGCCCACGAGTGCTGTCAAGAAACATGAGAAACCGGATGGGAACGAGCATTCGCTCATTCGGAATCACCGCTCCCCGGCGGATCATACAGGAGGCCCAGTTTGAACCGCGGATCAAGGGTTCGCTCAAGCTTCCCTTTCAGATCCCTGATCTCAATCTCCATCGTCAGCGCGCAGACGGAGTCCTCCAGGAGATGTCCGCCGAAGACCCGGCCTTCCTGGTTGCTGACCGTCATGTGGGCGTGGGCAAAGGGAACGCCATCGCGCAGGGCAATGTTCCCGATGAGGCTCGTGACTTCCAGGGCGCCCTTCACCTCCACAACCCGGTAGTTCTTCATGTCATAGTCATACTGCCCCAACCGGGCCGGGTTCACCGCACCGATTCCCTGGAATGAAGCCGCCTCCAGCTTCTTCTCCTTCGCGAACTCAATGATGGAGCGAAGGATGTCCTCCCCTCTCTCCAGAACCAGCAGGTACTGATCCTCACCGAACGTGTACGTTTTCATGTTCCCCCCGTGCGGGTTTCATGGAAGCCTGGCCCGCATTTCTCTTCATCCTCAAGGCCATGGAAGATACCTGGGCACTTCCACACAATAATCCTCGTATTCTGACCCGAATATCCGTCCCAAGTGTTCTTCCTCTGTCCGCACCATCATGTGAGCTATTGCGCCGTATACCAGAATCCATCCCAAGCTATAGATAGAAGGCCATAAGAGCGCAAGTCCGATGACCACCAAGCCATAAACGACAATCTGAGGATTCCTGCTGTACCGATAGAAACCTGAACGATACAGACCTCTAGTCTGCTGACCCAAGGTATCACGTAATCTCAGGCTGATCATTGACCAGAGTGTGACCACTATGCCAATAGCAAGGATGCCTAACCCAGCTGCCTTCTGGAATTCGTTGTCAGGAAGAGACGGAAGATCCGGCCATCTTGCGGGAAGGAAGGTATAGGAGAGATTCGCATGAAGACAAAAGACAAGACATTCGAGTAATGTTGAGATTGCGGACAGCCTCTCTCGTCTTTCATAATCCCTTCGGACCTTGACTCGGAAAACCAGATAGCCAAAGAGAACCATGAGGGATGACAGGATCAAGTATGAAGCGGTTTTCATAGGGACGCT
This sequence comes from Candidatus Eiseniibacteriota bacterium, assembly GCA_023132135.1. Classification (GTDB taxonomy): domain Bacteria; phylum Arandabacterota; class Arandabacteria; order JAGLYR01; family JAGLYR01; genus JAGLYR01. The sequence goes on from JAGLYR010000311.1 coordinate 6,514, forward strand.
ACCCCGGTCAGGGAAGCTTGACCTGCAGATCATTCAACAGCTAATACTTCAATGATTTTCGAGCAGCCTCCATCGCGCAAATAATCGGCATGGTCGCCGATATTCTCAAATCTCCGTCCGACTATTTTGGAGCACTCAAATTCAGAGTCGGTGCATTTCATAAATCTATCAATCGCATCTATGGCTTTGGGGTTCTTAAAATCAATCTTGCCGACTCCTTCCTTGCTGCTGTTCATTCCGATGATCCATATCGCGGCCCCCAGTGCCCCACAAGCGCCTCCGCATAAACCGATTCCGCCCGCAAATCCCGCCGCCATTACCGCATGCATGTCGGATACGCCCATCTTCTGTGCCAACATTGCCGCGCAACTTACCGGAGGGGAGGGCGCTTCGATATGCTCTTCGGAAAGAGCGGTATTTATCTCACTGAATGCTACCGGGGCATATCTTGCGGCCATGCGCATGCAGCCTATGGTCCCGCCTTTTATAAGGAAATATATAATCATCCGCATAGTTGATGATGACTTGTCTATATCAGTTATTTCGAGGCAGTTTATACTGTTGTTGCGAGCACGGAAGGAATCCACAAGCCTTTGTGCTGCAATAATTGCCTTGGTTTCAGCTTGCGGACCCGGGCCAAAAAGTCGATATGCCTGTGCCCCTGCGGCAAGCGTCGCGCCCCAAATCATGCCGCACTGGTAGCCATGTTG
>JAGLYR010000312.1 GCA_023132135.1 Candidatus Eiseniibacteriota bacterium
TCGGATGACGTGTCGTCGCAGTTGGCGATGATCTCGCCGGTGGAGCAGTTGAACATCCACCCGGTCGTGGTGCTCGCCGCGTCGGGAGAGAGCACACCGGTCGATGCGACAACCTTCACGCTATCGGAAATCACGGTGCCGGATGCATCGGACTCGACACACGGGTTGCCCGGGATTCCGTGTTTCAGATAGGGGCCGTACGGGTAGTTAGGCCGGTCCAGCGTAGCGGAGATTTTGCCCGTGGCGTCGGAATACTGTGTGATCTGCGCCAGGAAGCTCGCGTAACGATCGCTCGGCGCGCCGGAACCGTCGGTGTGGTCGATGTTGCCCGGGTAATTGTTGCTGTGCTGATGGTAGTAGAGTTCCGCGGCGTTCCTCAGGGCGGCGAGATCGGCCCTCAGAGTGGACTCCTTGGTGTCCCGGACCGAGTCGGTGAACTGCGGGATGGCCACCACCGCAACGATCCCGATCACGATCACCACGAGCAGGAGCTCGATGAGCGTAAACCCGGCCACACCCTTTTTGCTCTTGAACATTCGTCGTCCCTCCTCAGCTCTATTGCTCGGCCGCGGGGTCTACCCGATAGCCCCGCCGGTTCTTCGAGTTATTCTCTGACAGTCTGATCGGATGGACTTCGGACGATCTTTAGCGCGTTTCTTACAGGGCTAATGCATGACGCTTGACATCTTGAAAACGGGTAGCAGGAGGGAGATCACCACGAATCCCACAATGCCGCCGACCACGAAGATCATGGTGGGCTCGAGGATCGTGGTGAGATCTTTCGCTTGGGCTTTGGAGCGGGCGTCGTAGAAGTCGGCGATCTTGATCATCGTGATGGCGAGGGCCCCGGTGGACTCTCCCGTCTGGAGCATCTGCTGGACGGTGGGTGGGACCAGGCCGGATTCGCCGATGGGGCCCGAGAGTGTCTTGCCGGAGATGATGCTGCCCTCCACACGCTCGATCATGTCGCGGAAGAGAACGTTGCCCAGGATAGGTTTGCTCACCTGGAGAGCCTCCAGGAGGGGCACTCCAGCGTCGAGCATTTCCCCGACGGATCTCATGAGCCGGGCCACGACCACGTTGCGGATGAAAGATCCAACCACGGGAATGGAGAGGATCCAGCGGTCCAGGAAGCGGCGGCCCGGGGTCGAACTGAAGAGGACGATCAGGCCCGCGGCCGTGGCCACAACGGCCGGCAGGACGAACATCCAGTTGTACTTCAGGAAATCCACGCTGCCCAGAAGGACCCGGGTGGGGAGAGGTAGTACGGCTTCCATGTCCTCGAAGATGCTGATGAATCTCGGCAGGATGAAGGCCATCATGAAACCCACCACGAGAACACAGAAGAGCGCCAGGACCAGCGGGTACGTGAAGGCGGAACGAACCGTGGAACGGAGCTCTGCCTGCTTGCCCAGAATCGTGGACATCCGATCCAGCATCTGGTCCAGAAACCCGCCGCTCTCTCCGATGGCCATCATGCTCACGATCGTCTCGGGAAACACATCCAGGTGCCGGCCCATGGCGGTGGAAAGCATTTGCCCGCTCTTGATATCGGCGATCACCTCGCCCAGCGCGCGGCGCAGGCGGGAATGGGTGGTCTGGGCTTCCAGGGCTTCCAGGGAACTGATCAGAGCCGTCCCGGTTGCGGTCATGATGCTGAGCTGTGAGGTGAACAGGATGAGCTCCTTGGGCGGGAGCGGTCGTTGCAGCAGTCTCGTACACCGGTTGACCAGGATCTCAATCTTCGCGATCCACGGACGGAGGTTCCACTGGCCGGGGCTCTCGTCCTGAGCGGGAGCGGATCTCGTGGGGGTGGGCGGATAGGGCCGCGGGCTGGCCTTTTCTTCCGATCCCGCTTCGGGTTTCTGTGACGTCAGTACGTAGGCCATCTCGTCACTCCGCTTCCAGGCTATTCAGTGGCAATCGCCCTTGTCACTTCTTCGATAGTCGTCAGGCCCTTCTTCACCTTCTCCAACCCATCCTCATAGAGGGATGGGAACGGGCTGCTGTTCCTCCCCTGGCGCATTTCGTCGGTTGACGCTCGTTTGAGAACCAGGTTGCGCATGGGTTCGTCCACCAGCAGGATCTCATGAATGCCCATCCGGCCCTTGAACCCGGTGTCGAAGCAGTGCTCGCAGCCGCGGCCCTTGGCCAGGCGGGTCGACTTGCCGTCGCCCAGTCCCAGGATCTTCCGCAGTTCCGGGGACGGGAAATACGTGGTCTGGCACTCAGGGCAGATGGTCCGAATCAATCGCTGGGCCAGCACGCCCCGGACCGCCGAGGAAACCAGGTACGGTTCGATCCCCATGTCCAGCAGACGCGTCATTGCGCCGGCGCTGTCGTTGGTGTGAAGGGTGCTGAGGACCAGGTGGCCGGTCAGGGCGGCCTGGATGGCCGTCTCGGCGGTTTCCCGGTCCCGGATTTCGCCCACCATCACGATGTCGGGGTCCTGACGAAGTACCGACCGCAGCACCCTGGAGAACGTGAGTCCGATCTTGTCGTTCACCTGGATCTGGTTCACGATGCTCATCCGGTATTCAACGGGATCCTCGATCGTGATCAGGTTCTTCTCGATAGTGTTGATGAGACTGACAGCGGCGTAGAGTGTGGTGGTTTTGCCGCTTCCGGTGGGACCTGTTGCGAGAATCAGCCCGTTGGGCTGTCTCAGGATGGATTTGAAAGCGGGGAGGACAGCGGAATGGAATCCCAGCTTGTCCAGATCCAGAAGGACCGCCCGCTTGTCCAGGACGCGAAGCACGACCTTTTCCCCCAGGACCGTCGGCATGGAGGAGAATCGCAGATCGACGTCGTGCCCCTCGGCCGTGACCCGGATCCGGCCTTCCTGCGGGAGTCGTCGTTCGGCGATGTCCAGATTGGCCATGATCTTGAGACGCGAGGTCACGGCCGGGTGGAGGTCGAGCCGCTGCGCCATCACCTCGTGCATCACGCCGTCCACCCGGTACCGGACACGCAACCTGTCCTCGTCGGGTTCAATGTGGATGTCGCTGGCGCCGTCCTTGATAGCGTTGAGGACGATGAGGTTCACCAGGTTGATGACGGGGGATTCGCCCGCCATCTCGCTGATCTCCTCGATATTCTCGATCTGCCCTTCCTCGACCAGGGTGACGTCGCTGCTCTCGAGGCTGGAGAGGAATGCGTCGATTTCCATCTTTTTTCCGTAGTACTCCTCGATGGAAGTTTCGATTTCCTCGGCGCGGCACAGAACGGGCTGGATCTTGAGTCCCGTCATCTTCTGGAGATCGTCCAGGACAAAGACGGATTGGGGATTCGAGGTGGCTAGAGTCAGGATGTTGTGAACGCAGAACATCGGCATCACTTGGTAGAACTCGGCCTGCTGCTGGGGGATGACATCGATGATTTTCGGATCCACCAGGCCCTTCCGCAACCAGACGTGAGGGATTTCCATCTGCTGGCTGAGGGCTGCCACCGTGTCTTCGGGCGTGATGATCTTGAGGTCGAGCAGGATTTCTCCCACCTTCTTGCCGGAGATCTTCTGCTCTTCCAGGGCCTGTTCCAGCTGCTCCCGGGTCAGCTTGCCCATGGCAATCAGGATCTCGCCGATGGGAGCTCTCTTTGTAGCGGTCCTCACAGGAAACTCCTGCACGCCTCGTCGACAGTGGGATGGATGAGGACTAGCTTGTCCAGGCGCGTGGCCGTTATGATATCCCGGCAGAGGGTGTTGGGCGACGCAAGGCAGAAGGTCCCACCCTGGTCCTCGGCCAGTGCGTGGAGATCCAGGAGTGTTTCCAGCCCCGGGCTGTCGATGTAGGGGACCCCGCCCATATCCACCACCAGGCGCAGGTTTCCTCCGGCCAGCAGCTCGTCGGCTGTTTCCCTGAGAGAGAGGGCGATTTCCTCCATCAGGGGATCATCGACGGCTATTATGCTGACGGCGCCGCGCTTGAATGACCGAAGTTTCTTCACTGTTCAGCGCCGATCTCGACGGCAGCCTGTTTGGCGGCGGTTACGGGAAGGGTCAGGCAGAACTCCGCCCCCTCACCGGGTGTGGAAGTCACGGTGATCTCCCCTCCATGGATGAAGGCGATTTGCTGGGCCAGCGCCAGGCCAAGCCCGCTTCCCGGGCGCTGCCGGATGTCCTCGTTCGAAGAGCGATAGAACTTATCGAAAATGTGAAGAAGATCCTCTTCCTTGATCCCCGGGCCGGTGTCTCTCACCCGAATGAAGAAGGATGATCCCTCGGCCTTGGCCGAGACATCCACCGTTCCACCCGAAGGGGTGTACTTCAAGGCATTGCCGACGAGATTGACCAGGGCTACGGAAATCAGGCTTTTGTCGAGCTGCATGGGCGGAGCGGGATCCGGCACGTCCACATGAAAGGCCAGCCCCCCGGCTACTGCCTGTGCTTTGAGCCCCCCGGCTATTTCGGAAATGAGTTTGTTTATCTTCACCGGGACCCGATTGGCCATGAGACTGCCGGCCTCCATCTTGGAGATGTTGAGAAGGTTCCCGATGAGGCCGGTTAACCGTTCGGTTTCCTGCGCAATGGTGTTGTAGAATTCCAACCGGGTGCTCTCGTCGTCCACTTGGTCGTCCACCAGCATCTCGGTGTAGGCGCGGATGGAGGCCAGTGGTGTCCGGAACTCGTGGGCCACGTGGTTCACGAACTCGTGGGTCATGCGATCGGCCATCTTCTGCTGAGTGATTTCCCGGAGCGTGACAAGGGAACCCACCGGCCCGGCCCCCGGTGTGGAGAGATCCGTGATGGAGATCTTCACGACGCGCTCGGCAGACCCGCCGAGTGAGAGCTCCAGAGTTCTGATGACCCGGTTATCCTCCAGCGTTTCGTCCAGTTCCTCCTGCCCCAGAGCAGCGCCGAGGGTCTGGCCCAGCAGCTGGCTGTCGGTCTTGAGGAGAAGGTTCTGCGCTGCCCGGTTGGCCATCGCGATCCTGCCGGAAGAATTGGTCACAAGGACTCCGGTGGGGAGAAAACCGATGATGGCCTCGACCCGGCTCTTCTCGTATTCCAGTACGTGTTTCTCGATTTCCAGCTGGGAGTTGGCCTGATCCACTCCGTCGATTTTCTCGTGGAACACACGAACGGCGTCGTTCCAGGCATCGGTCAGCTCCCGAAGCTGGCCGCGGCCCCCGCAGTGGATCCCGCGGACGGATTTGTCGTGGATCTGCCGCTTCAGTTCCCGGATCAGCTTCGGAAGCGGGCGGAGAACGAGGCGCAGGTAGGCATAGGTTGCACCGACCATGAGGAAGGCGACAAAGGCGACCACGCCGATGAACCGGCTGAACTGTTGCGGCTCGAAGACAGGACCCGTTCGCGTGACCGCCACCTGTGCGGTTCCAATCTGGCGCCCTTCGAAGACAACGGGCGCCGAGATCGATACTATTTCCTGGTCGTCGCTCTGAATCATGCGCGCTTGCGATCGGGAACCGTGGGAAATCGGTGAGTAGACCGGGACCTTGTCGCTGAAGTCCGCTCGATTCGCCTCCGTCAGGATTGTCCCGGCGGAGTTGGATACGGCTGCATACAGCAATCCCTGCCGGGCGGCCAGATTACGGACCAGGGCTTCCAGGGTTTCCCGGTCATGATTGCTGAGCGGAACAGCGGCGGCGGTGGCCAGCACGCCGCAGATCTGCTTTCCGTATGCCCGCGTGGAGCGGATTTCGCTCTGTTTCTGCGCCCCGAGCGAGAAGATTGCCATCAGACCAACCAGGACAGCACAGATTCCCAGCAGGACCAGGCCAAGTTGTCCGACCAGTCCTTCCTTCTCAATTCTCGGCTTGGCGAACTTCAAGAACGGTTTCATGGTATTGCGTCTGCCTGCGCGTTGCGCGTACGGGTTTGCTACCCGCCCCAGAGGGCGAGCAGGCCGTCGCAGGATGCTCGGCGTCATACGGTTATCGGCATTCCCGGGGGAATCTAAACCAAGAAACGGAAGAGCGGATTACAGAAAGGCTAGCATTTCCTCGCAGGTCACAATGTAGGCGAAGCCGTAGGCCAGGTTCTTGAGGGTAGCCAGGTGATATTCCTCCGTGCAGGTGGCCGTGCCGTCCAGGAGGAAATAGACGCGGAAACCTCGCATGAAGGCGTCACGCGCAGTGGTCTCACAGCAGAGGTTCGTCATCACGCCGCTGATCACCAGATTCTTAACCCTTTGCTTCCGGAGCTCCTCCTCGAGGGGGGTGGCCAGGAATGCGCTGTAGCGGCACTTCTCGATGAGGAGTTCCCGCTTGCGGGGCCGGAGCTCGGGGACAAGCTCCGCGTCCTCCTGGCCGTCGATCAGGAGACTGTCCCACCACTGCGCCATCATTCCTGCATCCGCCGCCGGATCCACGTGCCGGTGCCGGGTGAAGATGATGGGGTAGTCAAGGGTGCGGAAATGCTTCAGGACCGACAGGATGTTGGGGAGAACGGGGTTCAGCATCTCGTGAAAGTGAACCTGCGCGTCGATAACGAGGAGAGCCGTTCGATCCGGATCCGGTTTCGGGACGGGTCTCGTGAGGTGCGGCGCGAGTACCTCCCGCCAGCGAGCGGCTCTGGAATCGATCGTGTTCCTGCCGGACACGGGCGCCTCCGCGCAAGTCGAATCAGGTGGTCAGGGATATACCTCAGATGACACACTGCCGGGGGAACGTCAAGCGATAATCTAGCCTGGGTTATTCATGAATCCCTGCTGCGAGCATCTCAGGATGTGCCTGGACTGCGTTGCGGCGGCGAAGCCAATCGTCATCCCCGCGAAAGCGGGGATCCATCTTGACCTTGCAGGGACAGCGTGCATATGAAAATGGGTCCCCGCGTTCGCGGGGACGACGGGCAAGAGTGCTCCGCGGGGACGCTCTCGCTAC
>JAGLYR010000313.1 GCA_023132135.1 Candidatus Eiseniibacteriota bacterium
GGACCGACCGGTGGTTCGTACATGTGGACGGCCCCGGACGATCCGGGCGACTGGTTCGTGCGGATCTGTAATGTGGATGATGTCAAGGCCATTGTCTGCGACCTGAGCGACGACACCTTCAACATCCACGAGACCATCACGGTGACCTATCCGAATGGTGGGGAATCCTTCGTGGTTGGAGAAGGGATCGAAATCACCTGGGATTCGATGGGGCTCGACAAGGTGAGCATCGAATACGGTGAGCCTGAGGACGGCAAGGGCTGGACGATGATCGATGACTTCGCTCCCTCGGGACCGATCGGTGGTTCGTACATGTGGACGGCCCCGGACGATCCGGGCGACTGGTTCATAAGGATCTGTGATGCACAGGACGGCGACCCGTGCGACCTGAGCGACGCCACCTTCAACATCCACGAGACGATCGAACTCACCTACCCGGTGGGCGGCGAGCGGTTCGAGGTGGACAGCCAGGTGCTGATCACATGGACTTCGGTGGGAATCGACTCCATCCGCATCTACTTCCGTGAGATCGGCGGTTCGTGGGACATTGTGGTGTTCCCGACGGATGCGGCCTCCGGCCAGTACATGTGGACGGTTCCGAACGTGATGCCTGGGATGTACGAGATGTTTGCGTTTGACCACGAGGACGGGACGCCTGGCGACACCAGCGATCCGTTCGAGATCTTCCTTCCGGGGATCACGGTTGTCTATCCCAACGGCGGCGAGTCCTTCGTGGTTGGGGATCCGGTCGATATCACATGGACGTCCACGGATATTGATTACGTGGACATCGAGTATGGACTGCCTGAGGACAAGGGCTGGACGCCGATTGCGTATGGGGTCCCCTCGGATGCCGGCGGTGGTTCGTACATGTGGATGGCCCCGGACGATCCGGGCGACTGGTTCGTGCGGATCTGCAATGTGGATGATGTCAAGGTCCAGGTCTGCGACCTGAGCGACAGTACCTTCAACATCCACGAGACCATCGATCTCACCTACCCGGTGGGCGGCGAGGTATTCACGATTGGTGACCCCGTGCTCATCACGTGGACTTCCGTGGGAATCGACTCCATCCGCATCTACTTCCGAGAGATCGGCGGTGCGTGGAACATCATTGCGTTCCCGACGGGTGCGGCCTCGGGCGAGTTCCCGTGGACGGTTCCGGACGTGACGCCTGGGATGTACGAGATGCGCATCTTCGATCACGAAGATGGTACGCCGGCGGACCAGAGCGATCCGTTCGAGATCGTCCCGATCCCGACCTACAGGGTCTCCGGTTGCGTGGACTACATGCACAACGGCGATCCGGTGCCGGGAGTCGATTTGGCGCTGGACGAAATGGTGAAGGCAGAAACGACCACCGGTTCGGACGGCTGCTACGAGTTCACGGACGTCGAGAGTGGACTGTCCTACACGTTGGCTCCGTGGAAGTACAACGATGTCCCGCTCTTCACGGTGATGGGCTGGGACGCCGCGCTCTGCGCGAGAGTCGTCGGAGGCTTGCCGATTCCTCTGGACGGCGGTCATTTCCCGCCGACCCACGCGGAGAGCCTGTCGTGCGACATGGACCAGGACGGGATTATCGACCTGGTCGACGCCGATAACGTGGCCCGTCGCGCTGCGGGGCTCGGGTTCGTGAAGTCCGAGCCGGAGGTTGGCACTGAGTGGATCTTCGAGCCGGAGATGCGGTTCATCCCGGACCTGAGCGGGGACGTGACGGATCAGGACTTCAGCGCCGTGCTCCTCGGAGACGTGGACGGGAACTGGGGACCCATGTTGAAGAATGGTCCCGCGTTCACGGAAGGGATCCGGGCGACCTACGATCCGGTCAACATGACACTGGAGGTATTCATCCGGGTACGTCCGGCGCCGAATGTGGTGTCCATGGACTGCGCTGTCAGCTACCATCCCGGGATCCTGAGGATGATAAGTGCTCAGGTGGGAGACGGCTTCGACGGCTTCGATTCCGTGGTCAATGACAACGAGGACGGCCTGGTCTACCTGTGTGCATACCGTCCCGATCCGGTGCTGGTGAGAGGCCGCGGGCCGACCGTGATCTTCGAGGTGATGGCTGCCGATCAGTTGGAAAACGGCATCATGACCCTGGAGGGCTTCTACCTGAACGACCAGGTGGTCGGATACGGTCCTCTTGCCTACGTCGGTGTCTGGGAAATTCCGGCGGGCGGTCTGGGCGGGATCCAGCCGAACCCGTTCAACCCCGAGACAGCCATCAGCTTCACTCTGCCTGACGGCGATCCGATCCAGACGTCCCTCAAGATTTACAACGCGCAGGGACAGCTGGTGAGGACCCTGGTGGACGAAGTGATGCACGCGGGTGAGCACACGGCCCACTGGGATGGTCACAGCGACAGTGGGGTGGAAGTGGCGACCGGCGTCTTCTTCTGTGTTCTGGAATCGGGTACGATCCATGACTCGAAGAAGATGATGCTGCTTAAGTAGTACGGCGACACACGCCGAGCAGTACGAAAAACCCCCTGCCGTCTTCTCGACGGTAGGGGGTTTTTCTCTAATGCCGGTTACCGGCGCGGGCGCCAGTTGCCTGTGCGGTGGCCTGCCATCGCGGGAACCTCCCGGGGACCCCTGGGAGCGCCTTGCTGAGCATTCTTCTCGGAGAGGATCTGCCTGAGCGATGTAGTCCATGGCTGGTTCTGGGCGTCGGGAACCATCCCGTTTGACTTGGGTGCGGGCCTTCTCGCAGTGCGGGCCCGGCCGGTGGGTCGTTGGCGTGAAGATAGTTGGCGGCTTCTGGGAGTGGTCCTTCGCTTCTGCGCCGGGGGTCGGCCCCCGCAGGTTTCCCTCGGGCTGATCAAGAGGTGGCCGGGAGAGAGACCGATCAGAAGGCGTGCTGCAATCATGGGTTTGTCCACTTGCAGAGAAAGGGAGGAACCGCCGTCCTTCTTGCTTCTGCTCGGGTTATCGGCACGCAGGCAAGGGTCTTTAGCCTGCATTTCTCACCAGTTTTCTGCTGCGGTACCGGTCCATGGGCTGCGAGGAGCCTTTTCCCTCGTCGCTTCCTCAGCGTAGCCACGGCTATGCCTCCGGGAGCGACTCAGTCCAAAGGCACCTCTCGCCACATGGCCCGGCCCCTCGCGACGAAACCTGGTGAGAAACGCAGGCTGAATGGGACTATGCTCTGACCAGCTCAGCAGGGGCGACCCGGTGGGTCGCCCCTTGATGTTCTGTTCCGGGCCGAGACTAGGGGGAGGGTCGAAGGGTAAGGAT
>JAGLYR010000314.1 GCA_023132135.1 Candidatus Eiseniibacteriota bacterium
GGCAAGGGGGCTGCCACCGGCATCACGGGCATTCTGCGGACAAGCACCGCGGGCGTCACGGTGACGGACAGCGTTGCGGATTTCCAGGACATCGGTCCTGAGTCCACCGGTTCCACGCTTGCTCCCCACTTCGAGATCTCCATTGACGGCGGTTTCTCGGATGGGGATTGGATTGACCTGGAGCTGGCCGTCAGTACAGACACCCGCGCAGCAACGGTTCACTTCCCGGTCTACGTGGGTGATTTTGACATGGTCTTCGTGGATGACTTCGAGACGGACCTGGGCTGGACTGTCGGGGCGCCGGATGACGACGCCACCGAGGGAATCTGGGAGAGGGTCGTAACCACGGAGAAGCTGTCGGGCCGGTACACGGGCGATACTGCGCAGCCGGGCAAGGATGCGACCGTGCACCCGGGCACGATGTGCTTCGTGACCGAGAACTCGCCATTGGGGACGAAGCAGCGTTTCGGAGACGTCGATGGTGGCAAGACCACGCTGATCTCGCCCGTCTTTGATCTCTCGAACTGTGACAAGGCTGTGCTCACCTACGAGCGGTGGTACTCGAACAATACAATCCCGACACAGACTGACGACGATCCCTTTGACGTAGACGTTTCCGACGATGGTGGAGCAACCTGGACCAATCTGGAGAATTTGACTGAGACGCCGGAGGATCGGGAGTTTCACCAGGTGATTTTCGAACTCAGCGGCGAGGTCTCACTCACAAACCAGATGCAGATTCGCTTCGTTGCCCAGGACTACGGTCTCAATTCCGTTGTGGAGGCTGTGGTGGACAACATAGAGATCCGGGGATACGGGGGATTCACGGACGTGGCTCTGGGAGAACCGATTGGCCGGGTATCTCCGGCTCGCGCGGTCCTGGATCAGAATATCCCAAACCCGTTCAATCCGGAGACGACGATTTCCTTTGGTCTGCCCGAAGCGTCCCGTGTGGATCTCAGCATCTACAACATCCGGGGCCAGAGAGTGAGACAGCTGGTGGATGGATGGATGCCGGCCGGGTTCCACAAGGCGGCCTGGGATGGTCGCGATGTGAACGGACAGCAGGTTTCCTCGGGAGTCTATTTCTACCGTCTGACCACGCCTGAGGATGCCCTGACTCGCAGGATGACCCTCATCAAGTAGGGTGGCGGCACAAGTGAGAGGAGAACAACGATGAAGAGAGGTCTACTCTTCCTGGTCCTGGGGATCCTGGCGGGAAGCTTGGGATTGGCAGACAGCGCAGTGGCCGGTGGTGAGGTCGAGTTCCCGGAGGGATACTGGGATGTACAGGGAAACGACCGCATCCCCCTGATTCAGCAGATGATAAAGGAAAAGGGTCTGTGCTGGACGGCGGGTCCGACATCAGTGTCCAATCTCACAGATGAAGAGAAGAAGCAGCGTTTGGGATACGACCCTCTGCTGGAGGATCTCGCGGAACCGGACCCAGTTCCATTCACCAAGTCGGAGAGGGACCTGCCCGCTGTTTTTGACTGGATGACGCAGCTGAAATGCACACATGCAGAGCAGCAGGGGAACTGCGGTTCCTGCTGGTTGCATGGCCCGGTGGCCGCCCTGGAAGCCGCCGTATTGATCTACGACGAACAGAGGCTCGATCTCTCAAGGCAGCAGATCCTCTCCTGTGTCTCGTACGGATGGGGATGTGGCGGCGGGCAGCCTTCGTATGCGCTCTCGCATCTGAGGTACTACGGGGCCGTTCTGGAATCATGCATGCCGTACCAGGCGAATGACACGGTGCCCTGCACGGAGGACGACTGTGAGGTGGCGGTGGTTCTTGATAACTACTACTTCGTCACCAACACCGTCACGGCAATCAAGAACGCCATCTATGACTATGGCCCGGTGAGCTCGGGGATCTATGCTTTCGACGATCTGGGTTCGTACCAGGAAGGCTGCTACGAGAATGTTGTCACGCATGATACCAACCACATCATCATGATCGTGGGGTGGGACGACACTGAGTGCGATGGCGATGGGGCCTGGCTCATCCAGAACAGCTGGGGTACGGGCTGGGGCATGAACGGTTTCGGGTATGTGAAATACGGTACGACGGGGATAGGCCGGAGCACCCACCGGCTTGAGTACTCCCCGCAGTTGCACCTCCTGAAGCCCGGGGGATATGCTGTCGA
>JAGLYR010000315.1 GCA_023132135.1 Candidatus Eiseniibacteriota bacterium
ACCCTTCAGATTCCTCTTGGGCCCACCCTATCGGAAGAGATCCAGTACTACACAATCGGCGGCGGTTTTTCGCTCACCGGCGAATATGCGTTCCCGTTTGCGCCGATGTTCTCGGCCGACGCAGCGCTCCAATTCGAGTACATTCCACTCAACGATGTGGGCACCGGTCTCCTCGCATTCTATGGCGGAGTCGGCGCCGGCGTCCGCGACGGCGACTGGAAGCTCTTGGAGTTCTTCGAGGATGGGCACTATGAGCTGTACAACCTTGCGGAGGATCTGAGTGAGACGAAGGATCTGTCAAAGGAGATGCCTGAAAAGGTGGCGGAGCTGGCTGAGAAGCTGCATGCGTGGGAGGAGCGGATGATGGCGAGGCTAATCCCTTTGTCCGTGCCGCAACGACTGAAGCAGACGTTGACAAGATGCCCGCTTCGGAAGAACGGAAGAAGATCTACCCCGGCGCCCGACACGAGCCGGTGAGCGAGGCCAATGAAGATGAGGCCATGGCCAAGAGCGTCTCGTTTGCCGAGGACGTAACACCCTGACCGCCTCTCGGCGGTCAGGTCTATTCACACTTCATTCTCCTGCAACCAGCTCGCCAGAACCGCCTCCCGCTCGGTCACCTCCTCGCTGCCGTCCGCGACAGGGCCGAGGGCCTTCTCATTGACCAGGCGGCCGTCCTTCATCAGGAGGACTCGATGGGTTCGTGAGGCGACCCGAACGTCGTGGGTTACCAGGAGTATGGTGGTCCCCGTCCGGTTCACCTCGGTGAGGAGCTCCATGATCTCTGCCGAGGCCTTGGAGTTGAGTGCGCCGGTGGGCTCGTCCCCAAAGATGATGTCCGGCTCGTTTATGAGGGCTCTGCAGATGCCGACCCGCTGGAGCTGTCCGCCGGAGGCTTGGGTGATCGAGCGGTCCGCCAGGGAGGCGATGCCGGTCCGATTGAGGAGCTCCTCTGCCCGTTCCTCGATGAGCCGACGCGGACAGCGCTTGCTGAGGTAGCCCGGTAGGAGCACGTTGTCCATGATCGAGAGGTTTCGAAGCAGATGGATCTGCTGAAACACAAAACCCATCTCGTCGAGGCGCACCCGGGCAAGCTGGGGCTCCGAGAGTGTCTCCAGGGTGTGATCCTTGAATTGGACACTCCCGGAGCTCCTCCGATCCATTCCGCAGAGGTTGTAGAGAAGGGTTGACTTTCCAGAGCCCGATGGGCCCATGACCGAGATGAACTCCCCGCGGTGCACTTGCACGTTGACATCGAAGAGCACTTGCTGCTCGTTGTTCGCGTCGATTCGATAGCTCTTGTTGAGATTCGTTGATTTCAATAGCGCGTTCATTTGATTCCTCCAACTGGTCTGTTGAGTTTGGACATGGTGATCCTGGTAGTGACTGCCACTGCTCCCGCAAAGAGGAGCGGCAGGACGAAATAGGCCTTGACGGGAGCTACGACAAAGTGGATTCGCGCGGCTCCCATAAACGACCAGAGAAAACTGACAAGTTTCTCCCCCAGGGTGTTCGAGAAGATCGTCCCCAGCAGGAGGCCTAGAGCGAGAACGGCGATCGCCGTGGTCTGGTACTGGCGTCGGATGTGACGGACGGAAAAGCCGATACTCTGCATGATCGATATCCGCCCGGCGTCCTTGCGGATGAGCATTTGCAGAAAGAGGGCGGTTACCAGCACCGAGATGCCGAGCCCCAGGACAATTGCGACAATTGTAACCATCTGGAGCTGGCCAATGGTGGTCCCCAGCGTCTGGTCCATGTAGCCCGCCAGGTCCGTCACCCGGGCCGGGGCGAACCGGGAGGCGTACTCCCGGGACTTGTCAGCGACGGCCACCCCCGGCGCCAGGTCCGCCGCGAACGTGTACCAGAGAACACTATCGTGGTCATACGGGAGTCTGCCCTTGGCGGTTCGGCCGCCTTTGGTAATATCCTGGTAGATCCCGCTGACGGTGAGATCCTTTCTGACGCCGTCGACAAGGAGGGGCACCGTGTCTCCGAGCTCGACTCCCAAATCCTTGGCGTTCAGGTAAGAGAGGGCAATCTCCTCACTCGTTTCCGGCGTTCCGCCCTGGAGGTAGTCCAGGGGAAAACGGTCGAGGTCTCCGGTCTCCAGGATGATGATCTCGGACTCGCCGTTTTCGCGAAATAGTGTAAACTGAGAAGTTATCAGTGCGGCGTACTGCGATACCTCCGGGTCCTGCGCCAGGGCGGCTTCGAGAACTCTGAAACGCTCATCCATGTTCTCGCTCTGCTGCAGGTCGATGCGCAGTTCGCTCCGGCCGATCCCCATGTAGGAGACAAAGCTTGGAGAGGTGATGGTAGTGTGGAAGTGAACCGGCACGATGATGATGAAGACGGCAAAGAAGAAGATAAAACCGAGGAGCCCGTAGAGCCTGAGTCGCTGGGTCACGTCCCTGAGCCCAAGGGCCACGTTGACCCCCAGCCCTTTCAATCGTCTCAGCCTGGGAGCACCCCCGGCTCCGCCCCGTTCCCTGATACCCTGTGAGCGGAGAGCCGCCACGGCGGATATGCGCCGGAAACGGCGCAGAATGATGAGGCAGGAGACCACCACGATAGCGAAAACCAGTAGTGCTGCCGCCACAGGTACGAGGGCTCCGGTCTCAGGGCTCCCGAGGTATACGGTGATATCCCTGGCGAGGAGGCCTGTCAGCGGAAGCGACAGGAGGTATCCCGCCGCAGAGGCGAGGAGCGCCACCGCCAGGTACTTTGCGACATAGATACGGCGAATATCTCTCGCCGGCATGCCGATCGCCTTCATCACTCCTATCTCCCGGTAATCCTCCTCGATGGAGGCAAGGATGGTGAACCGGAGACAGAGAATGGCGATCACCATCAGCAAGGCGCTCAGGAGAATCACCACCGCCGCAACGATTCCGTCGGAGAGGGCGTTCAGAGTCCTGAAGAGGTTCTTGTCCAACGTGGTTCCCACCTTTGGTAGACCTGCCGCCTCGTAGGCTGCGATGAACTCCTCGGACTTCTCGGGCTCTCGGAGCCGAAAACTGATCAGGTACTCCGTCTCCGGGATCTCCCGGCGGAGGGTCTCGTACTCATCCTCGTGCACTACGAACCGTTTTGAGTGAACAATGGAGGGATTCATCAGGGCGTCCCGGATGATAGCGCCGATGGTGAGCTCCATCTTCAGTTCCCCGGTTCTCAGTGTCACCGGATCCCCCACCTGAAGATCGTCCCGCTGGGCAAAGAAGATCGGAACTCCGACCATGCCCGGCTGCGGCTGAAAGGGGCGGTTCTCCATGTCCAGGAGCAGGTCGAAGGTTTCACTCTGCCGGACAAAGCTGATATCCATCACGCTTTCATCCTCCGAGACCCCCCGGTCTCCGAGATAGAGCGCTTCTCCGTCGACGGTAATCATCTCGTCGGTCCGGTACGCCGCTATCATGGGATTTGACGCCGCCCACCGGTCCAGCCGGTTGAAGTCGATGTCCCCAGTGTGCATCTGAACCACGTCCGGCACCCGGGCTGCCTCAAAGAGCGCGTCCAGGGCGCCAAACAGGGTTACCACGAGACCGGCTCCCCCGGACATCAACAGGGCCGAGAGCGTTACAAAGGCAAAGACGAGCGCCATGGTTCCCCGAGACCGGCGCAGGTCCCGCTTG
>JAGLYR010000316.1 GCA_023132135.1 Candidatus Eiseniibacteriota bacterium
GTTCCGGGCCGACCCAAAGGCGTAGAATCTGCTCAGGTCCGGGCCCGGAAGAACTACATCAAGGATAAGATGCA
The DNA here is from genome assembly GCA_023132135.1 of Candidatus Eiseniibacteriota bacterium. Lineage (GTDB taxonomy): Bacteria > Arandabacterota > Arandabacteria > JAGLYR01 > JAGLYR01 > JAGLYR01. Next base: position 75 of record JAGLYR010000316.1, read on the forward strand.
AAGAAGGCACCCGTACTTGAAGGTGACGCTGGCAACAGCCGATGCCCTAGGGATTCTGGACTACTTGGTGAAGAATCAGGAGAGATATTAACGCCCCTGAAATAAAAATAAAAAATAAAACCCTAATGCTGTAAGGCACTGGGGTTTTATTTTTTATTTTTTTTTTATTACGGCTAGTCGTAACCGTATTCATGCTCGGGGAATTCAGGATACGTCAACTCCTCCTTGGTCGACTGCGGAACGTCAAGGCGGGTGGTTGACCACTGCCTATCCCGAGCCATCGCCGCCCGCTCTTCCGCCATCTCGAACCTCGCCGACTCGATGGTCCGTGTCAGCTCTTTCCTTGCGCTGTCGGTCGTCGCCCAGTGCCTGTACTTACGCTTGACGAACGCCTCCAGCGCCTTGAAGCCCTCTTCATCACCACCACTGATGAACAACGAAGCCGCCATCACCTCGGAGAGGTCCCGCCAATCCTGTTGTTTTTTATTCCGGCGGGACAGGATCTTGTAGTAATGGCGGTTCAGCACCTCTCTGGCCCCGCGCCTGCCCTCAATGAGGACCTCGGAGTAGTCTACACCGTTTAGCTTGGCTCGCACCTTCAGGTCCTTCATAGATGCCCTGAACGCCTTCCGGGAGTCTATGCGACTTCGTCGGGGGAGCTCCACGCCCACCTTCTTGAACCACCGCTGGGCCGTAGACCCGTGCGCCGCCCCCAGCATAATGTCGGTCGCTTCCATGGAGAGCTTGTATCGAGAGTCCCCCCGCTTGATCGGCATGACGGTGCGGAACAGCAACGGAACGTCGGAGTTTGGAACGCCGAAGCGTGCTCGGTCCTGCTGGTCAAGCTTCGAGATGTCCTTAAGGTACCCCTGAACGATGAAGGGGGTGAACATCGCAGCCGTATCGGCGAAACGGTTCTCCGATACCCACTCGTCTTCCTTCGGGGTAAAAGGCGCGGAAATCTTCCCGGAAGCGAGAAGCCACAGAGCTTTGAGGGAGGAGCCCGACTTGCCCCAAGCCGTGTGGATCGGATGTCTCAACCACCCCCATATCTCTCTTATTTGTTTACCGGGAGTGAGTAAAACCCGGCTTCCGAGTTCTGTGGTGACTCCCCACATCTTCCGGTAGGCCCGGACCGCCGGGGTAATATCAGGGCGCGGGTCCCACCAGTTCTGGCCTTTGTTGTTCCAGAAGAACCGGGCATCGCCCTTGTCGTCGTCGCCCCCGAACATCTCGTAGGAGAGAGCCTGCATAACTAGCGAGGGCATGACCATGGCGTGCCAGTAGAAACCCGGAATGTACTTCGTAAGCCGACGCTTCATCAAAGGCGAGCGGGTGAAGTTGTTCGCATCGTCCGTGAAGTTCATGCGGCCTTCCATGCCGAAGGTCTTACCCAAGATCGTGGTCAACCCGGCAACGTTCAAGGCGGACAGCGTCCAGTCGGGGGCAAACCACAGGGTGTTCATCAGGTCCTGCATCATCGGGGACATCATCAAATACTGCTCCCACTCTTGACCGCCTAACGCATCGTTCACCCACAGGGCAACGTCGTTGCCGATCTTTTCGTCCGACAGGTGGACGAGCTCCGGGTCCTTGCGGAAGTTTTCGTACATCCTCTCGGCCATGGTGATCTTCATGGTCGGGAGCATGCCGTGCCACAGGAAGTTATCGAAGTTCGTTCTCCAGTTCCCGAGGGACAGGGTAACCTTCCCGGCGAGCCATCCGACTCCCCCGCTCTTCCACCACGCGTTGTTGGCCGACCACGACGCGGCTCGGTGGATCCAACCCTGACCGTGTTCGGTATATATGGCGTCAAGGGGCAAAGCGTCCACCTTGATGCCACGGCCCGCCCACTTCGCGGAGATGCTTGGGTCGGTGGCGATATCCCGGTACAGCCTGATGCCGTTCTTCAAGGCGAACGCGTAGTGCAAC
>JAGLYR010000317.1 GCA_023132135.1 Candidatus Eiseniibacteriota bacterium
CTGCTCGAACCTTTGCTCTGTCCTGTTTCGCCGGCCACTTGTGTTGTCCTCCTTTAGGGTGCGTCGCTGCGACCGCGTGACTTGCCGGTGGTCAGGGCTAGCCTGGATTTTCGCCAGAGGTAATCCTACCCCAATCGTGTGAGTTTATCGACTCCCGTCGAGGTCTTCTGGGCCTGTTCTTTTTGAGTTCTTTCCTCTTGCGAGGCCCCCGCGAGTGTTTTTGCTGGGTATGAATTAGATAATGTATAACATGTCTTGCCTGCGGCTTCTTTCTTCGTACTCTGACGCCCGTCTTTACGAATGTCTTCCGTAGAGCCCCTTTTGTCCTTACTATAGGCCTCTGCTGAGGCGAAATGGCTTGGATTCTGCTTTCTCAGGGACTTGCATTGTGAATATTTAGTGTGGTATAATATGAAGTATGAGTAAAGGAAATAGCACCCAACACAGGAGGGGCGCCGGGTACTTTCTGGACCCGCAGATCCCCGCGCAACGACAATATGAAGCGGTGCGCGCTTACCTGATCGAGGGGCTATCGGCGCAGGAGGCTGCCCAGCGATTCGGATACAGCATCGCCACGCTGTACTCGTTGTGCCGGGAATTTCGGGCGGGGCGCCTGGCCTGGTTCGAGTCGTCAAAGCCGGGGCCGAAGAAGGCCCCCAAACGGGATGCGGCCCACCCGCGCGTCGTGGAGCTTCGCAAGCAAAACTATTCGGTCTATGATATCCAGCAGATTCTGCGCACCGAGGACATGAGCGTGAGCCATGTCCTTATCCATCAAATCCTGCGCGAGGAGGGCTTCGCTAAACTACCGCGGCGATGTGATAGAGAGCGGCCTTCGTTGGTTCGCCCCGACCAGGCCGAGGTGGCCGATGTCCGCGAGATCGACTGGCGGGCCTTCGCGAGCTTTGAGACCGAAGGCACGGCGCTGTTTGTCCTACTGCCCGCGCTGTTGGATTGGGGGGTGGACCGATGGGTGCGCGGTGCGGGACTTCCCGGCTCGAAGATGATCCCCGCGCTGCAGTCGCTACTGTCCCTCTTGGCGCTCAAACTGGTGGGCAAGGAACGCATGAGCCACGTGATGGACGTGTGTTTTGACCAGGGATTCGCGCTGTTTGCCGGGCTCAATGTCTTGCCCAAGACCACGGCGCTGTCCACGTACAGCTATCGCGTCACGCGTGAAATGACGGTCTCACTGCTCGAGAGTTACGTGCGCACGCTCAGAGCCGGCACGTTGCTGCCCGGCCAGAGCTTCAACCTGGATTTCCACGCCATCCCCCACCGCGGCCAACAGGCCGTGCTGGACAAACACTATGTCTCAAGCCGTAGCCGGCGGGAACGCTCGGTGCTGGCCTTCTTGGTCCAGGATGGCGATTCGCGCGCGCTTTGTTACGCTAACGCCACCGTCACCAAAGACCTGGCGGCCGAGGAAATCATGAACTTTGTGGACTTCTGGCAAGACATCGCCGGGACGCTTCCACCGCATCTCGTCTTCGATTCGCAACTGACGACCTACCCCGTGCTCGACCGGCTGGACAAACGCGGGATCCTGTTCATCACCTTGCGCCGCCGCGGCCCGGCCATCCTGCGCCGACTGCGTGGCTTGCCCAAAGCCCGGTGGAAGACCATGAAACTCACTGGCGTCAGCCGCCGTTACCAGAGGCCCAGCTACGTGGAAAGCGCCGTTTCCCTACGCCCCATCGCCAACCCCCTGCGCCAGATCGCCGTGCGCGGGCTCGGCCACGAAGAGCCCACCCTTTTCCTGACCAACGACCCGGACATCAAGCCCGTGGAACTCGTCGAACGCTACGCCCACCGCATGCTCATCGAGAACGGCATCGCCGAGAACGTCGGCTTTTTCCATATGGACGCCCTGTGTTCAGCCATCCCCATCCAAGTCGACCTCGACCTGATGCTCACCTTGATAGCCAACGCCCTCTACCGCAACCTCGCTCGTAGGCTCACCGGATTCGAGGCCGCCCAACCCAAACAAATATTCCGACGCTTTCTCAACACCCCCGCGCGCGTCACCGTGTCCGACAGCGAGGTCCGCATACGAATCCGCCGATGCGCCCACCACCCCCTGCTACTGACCAGCGGCGCCCTCGATGCCCAGCCTACCATCCCCTGGTGGCAAGGACGCCGCCTCCGCCTCGAGATCCGATAACCCTTCCGTCACGGCCAGAATTAGGGGATAATTACTTTAGGCGAAAATCCAGGCTAGCGAGGATCAAGCCCTCTGCGTCACTGCGCCTCTGCG
>JAGLYR010000318.1 GCA_023132135.1 Candidatus Eiseniibacteriota bacterium
ACTCCGCCTCCACCTTCTCCCTGGCGAGTCCCGCACCCTTGAACGCCACCAGTCGCCCGCCCCCCCGAAGCAAGGGCAAACCCATCTCAACCAAGCGCGCCAGCTTCGCCACCGTCCGCACCACCACCACATCCAAGCCACCCGCAAGTCCACCGTCCTTCACCAGCTCCTCCGCCCTCACCCGCAACACCACTGTCTCCCGTAACCCCAAGTGTCCCACGACGCGCTCCAGAAATAAACAGCGCTTTCGAACAGACTCCACCAGAGTCATCCTCAGTGCAGGCCTCAGGATCTTCCAGACCAGTCCCGGGAACCCAGCCCCGCTCCCCAAATCCATGATCTCCGTATCTACATTGGTCCGGAGACATCGCAACCCCTCCGCGCAGTCCAGGAAATGATATTCCACCAGACGATCCACGTCGCGGCGCGAGACAAGATTCACCCGCCGATTCCAGCTCCTGACGGCCTCCCGGTACCACACCAGAGCTTCCAGACGATCCTCGGAACACTCCAGCCCCAGCCCCGCGAGCGCATCACGGAAAGCCAGGAATTCCGTATCCAGTGGTGATCCATATCGTCTCACGACATCTTCCGCAACGAGTCCCTGCTTCGCTTTCCCAAGTGGATCCAGAGTCCGGCAATATCAGCCGGGCTGACCCCGGAAATCCGCGATGCCTGACCCAGGGATTCAGGTCGCATTCTAGCCAGTTTCTCCCGCGCTTCAAACGAAATCTGCGGAATTGCCATAAAATCCAGATCCTCCGGAATCCCCTTGTTTTCCAACCGGGCAACTTCCTCGATCTGCTTTTCCTGCCTCCGAATGTAGCCCTTGTACTTCAGACGGATCTCCACTCGTGAAGTCACCGATTCCGGCAACTCCGGCAGTTTGCTATCCAGAGGTGAGAGCGCCGCGTAGTCCACGCGCGGACGAGCGAGAATCCTCGCCAGTGGAATTCCCGAAGTAAGATCGCGGGATCCGAGCGCATCGGGCATCTCACGAAGTACTCCCGGCCGGACCACTGTTTTCTCCAGACGCCGGATTTCCCGTTCGACCTCACGCGTCCGGTCCTCCACGGAGCGAAGCGCTTCCGCCGGAATGAGACCAAACCGGTGCCCGTGCTTCATGAGCCGCTCGTCCGCGTTGTCATGCCGGAGCATCAGACGGTACTCCGCTCGGGAGGTAAACATCCTGTAGGGCTCTTCGGTTCCCTTGGTCACAAGATCGTCAATGAGAACCCCAATGTATGCTTCGGAGCGGGAGAGTCGGAGCGGCGCCCGCCCCTGGGTGGAGGCCGCCGCATTGATACCCGCCAGAATCCCCTGCCCCGCTGCTTCCTCATAGCCCGATGTTCCGTTGATTTGGCCGGCCAGGAAGAGACCAGCAACCCGTTTGGTCTCCAAGGTAGCTCGCAGTTGCGTCGGCTGAACGAAGTCGTACTCCACGGCGTAGCCCGGGCGCATGATCTGGGCCTCTTCAAGTCCGGGAATAGACTGAAGCACTTCCATCTGGACTTCCTCGGCCAGAGAAGTCGCCAACCCATTCAGGTAGAACTCCTCTGTGTCCTTCCCCTCGGGTTCCACGAAGATCTGGTGGCTCTGCTTCTGCGCGAAACGGACCACCTTATCCTCAATCGAAGGGCAGTACCGTGGCCCAACACCCACAATTTGCCCCGAGTACAGTGCCGAGCGCCCCAGATTCCTCAGGATGATGGCATGGGTTCGTTCGTTGGTAGAGGTCATGTAGCAAGACACTTGCTCTTGGGTGATTCTCCCGGTGAAATGAGAAAATGGCGATGGGGGGTCGTCCCCCTTCTGTTCCCTCATTCTCGCAAAATCAAGCGTCCGGCCGTTGACTCTGGGAGGCGTACCCGTTTTCAGTCTCCCAAGAGTCAAACCCGCCCTCCCAAGCGACGCCGAAAGCCGGGCCGCCCCAACTTCTCCCGAGCGGCCTCCGGGAAACGACTGCGATGCGAGATGGATCGTCCCATTAAGGAACGTCCCGGGCGCCAGGACAACAGTTCGGCAGAGGTACCGGCTGCCGGTCAGTGTTTCGAGCCCAACCACCCGCCCTCCCTCAATCACCAGATCGCAGACCTCATCCTGCTTCAGCGCAAGTCCATCCTGGCTTTCAATGGCCTGCCTCATCCGTCTCTGGTACCTGAGCCTGTCGGCCTGTGCCCGCAGGGACCATAGTGCTGCTCCCCGCTTCCGGTTCAGCCAGCGGAACTGGATGCCCGTCTCATCAATGGCCCGAGCCATTTCTCCGCCCAGCGCATCCACCTCGCGGACAATCTGTCCCTTTGCAACCCCGCCAATGGCAGGGTTGCATGACATCTGCGCCAAATGGTCGATGTTCAGGCAGAAGAGAACCGTTCGCACACCCATGCGGGCCGCAGCCAGTGCGGCTTCACACCCAGCGTGACCAGCGCCCACAACCGCGACATCGAATGACCCTGTTTCCATGGACTCCGCCAATGTTCCACGTGAAACGCTCTACTTGCCAATACAGAACCGTGAGAAAATGCGCTCCAGAATCTCCTCACTTGTTGTCTCTCCGCTGAGATCTCCAAATGCCTCAACTGCTTCCCGAAGATCCACTGCGGCGATTTCAATACCGCCAGAGTTTATCGCATCAACACTTTTTATAACCATATCGTACGTTCGTCTCAAGATGTCTATCTGTCGGACGCTCGCCGGGACACCTACTTCCGGCTCAAGGTTGCCGGCAATTCGGCGGCCCAGTTCCTGTTTCAGATCATCCACCCCATCCCCGCGCAGAGCCGACACTCGCACTACCGGAACTCCGGGCCCCAACCCACTCACCAAGTTCTCGACTTCCCTCCGGACCCCGAAATCTATCTTGTTGAGAACCAGCAAGACCTGGTCGCCGCTGCAACCAGTGAGAGCTTTCCTGTCCTCGTCATCCGGCACCCCCGCAGCATCCAGCAAGTGGAGCACTATCTCCGCCCGTTTCCCTTCCCTCCGGGCGCGCTCCACAGCAATCTCTTCAATCCCGCTGGTCCCGGACCGAATTCCCGCCGTATCCAGCAGTCGAGTGGGAACACCTCCCATGGATATCCATTCAGCCACCACATCGCGCGTTGTTCCCGGTTTGTCGCTCACAATCACCCGGTCTTCTCCCACAAGGCAGTTGAAAAGCGTCGACTTGCCCACATTGGGTTTTCCCACAATGGCTACGTCGGTTCCGTCCTGGAGTCTTCGCCCCAGCCGACAGCGATCAAGCATCGCCTCGAGCCGACGCGCAACATCAGCCAGTTTCTTGCCCATCTCCTCGTCGGACCATGGCGCTGTGTCCTCCGCAAAGTCAATCTCACATTCCAGATGCACACGGCACTCATCGAGTTCCCCTCGAAGCGATCTCAACTCCCGAGATACCTCTCCCCCCGCCTGGCGAACAGCCGCCCGGAGACCTGCGTCCGTCCGGGCTTGGATGATCTCCACCACACCCTCGGCCTGAACCAGATCCATGCGGCCGTTAAGAAACCCTCGTCGGGTGAACTCGCCGGCTTCCGCCAGCCTCGCGCCTGCCGCCAGTACCTGTTCCAGCACCAGAGCCGAAGGTACGCGACCGCCATGGCAGCTGATCTCGACGGTGTCTTCACCCGTTGAGGTTCCCGGGCCGCGCATCACGGTCAGGAGCACCCGATCAATGGTATCGCCCCGCTTGTCCACGACGCGACCATAGCTGACGGTGTGCGAAGGCATTTCCGAGGGATTCTTTCCACCCCGGAAGCACTCGTCCGCAACCCTGACCGCTGTCGGCCCCGAGATGCGGACGATGGAAAGCGCACCTTCCCCGATGGGAGTTGCAATTGCTGCGATGGTGTCTCCAAACACACCAACGACAGGGTGCGCTTCCGCTCACCCTGCCTCCACCTCCTCGTATGGAAATGAACCTCGGACTACCCCGATCACACAGGTTGAGCAGACCGGCTTTTTCCGGAATCCGTCGTTCGTCCTCCGGAGCTCCGATCCCTGCGGTAGGAACTTCTCCCCTTGTCTTGGGGGGACGATCGTCGCCGCGATCCCGAGCGTTGGCGGCGCCGGTATCCTCCCACATCCACAGTCACCCGCCGCCGCTCACTGCAACCGCTATTGACCATGCGGTCGATCAGATGTTCAAGAGCGTCCAGGGTCTGGCCGTGACGCCCGATCAGCAAACCATCGAGGTCGGCGGTTTCAATGGAAACGTGGATTCGCATTTCGCTGATCGCCACTCCTACCTGTCCACCCAGTCCCATTCGCCCCAGGAGACCATCCACTATCCTCCGGGCTCTTTCTTCCCTTGTTGCCGCGGGGATCAGCTGCACACGGGCCTTCCGAGCTCCGAATAGCCAGAAGATACCCCTGGAGCCCTCATCGAGGACGATGACCCGCACGTCCCCTTCCGGCATTCCAAGAACAGCCAAACCCCGATTAACAGCTTCTCTGATCGTCTTTCCCTCTTGAACGATCCCGTCTTTCATTTCCGTCATCGTCGGTGTCCCATCCAAATCCAGGTTTGTGCATGGAAAAGACTACGCAGGTTCCCCTTCCGCGGCAGCCTTGCCTCGCTTCACCATCACGTACTGCTGCCCGATACTCATGACCGTGTTCACAAGCCAGTACAGAACCAAACCAGACGGCATACGGAAGAAGATCACCGTCATGAAAATGGGCATCATGTAGCCCATCATCTTCTGCCGCGGATCGCCGGCCCCGCTGGTGGTAGTCAACTTCTGCTGCAGGAGCATCGATACTCCCATCAATATTGGCAACAGGCTGAGAGCCGGAAGCGGCGCAGGCAAAGAAAGAACCACATCGGGAAGCGAAAGATCGTTGATCCACAGGACAAAGGGCGCTTGCCTCAGCTCGATCGTTCGCTGCAGGACGGCATAGAGAGCGAAGAACACGGGCGACTGCAACAGCAGAGGAAAGCACCCGCCCACAGGATTGACGCCCTGGTCCTTATAGAGCTTCATCACCTCCTGGTTCATACGCTTGGGGTCCTTCTTGTGCTTCTCCTTGAGCGCCGCCATCTTGGGCTGGAGCTCCTGCATTCTCTGCATGGACTTCATGCTCTTCTGCGTGAGCGGGTAGAAGAGGACCTTCGTGACGACTGACAGGATGATGATAACCAGACCATAGTTCGGAATCCACTTGTGCGTTGTCAGCAGCATCCAGTAGATGAGCTTGCTAAGGGGGCGGATGAGTTTGTGCCCGAAATCAACATATTGTTCGAGACCGAGATCGAGATCCTTGAGGATCCTGTAGTCAAGCGGGCCGAGGTACAGCTGGGTGTCTATCCGCCAACCTCCCCTTTCTGTCGCCGCGAAGAGAATCGAGAAGCCCAGACGCTCAGCGCCCTCCTCACCGCCCATTTCAACGGCCATGGCGTTTCCGCTCCGGGGAACCAGCACCGAGGTGAAGTACTTCGTCTTCAGTCCCGCCCAGTGCACCTCCCCGCGGCGCAGGGGCATCGGCTCCTTCTTCAAATGCTTGACCTGCTTCTTGATGACCTCGCTGTCCACGGAAACCAAGGTAGAAAAGTAGCGGTTCTCATCCGTCCGGTCGGCTTCTGTTGAGGCCGCCGAACTGATCCAGCCGAGACGCAGCGGGTCTCCTTTCTCGGCCGCCGGATCGCTCACCGAAATTGACATGTCCGCCAGGTATTCCGCGTTTCTGAACGTCAGAACCTCCGTGATCACAGGTCCGTGCCCGCCGGCGGATGTGAATCTCACTTCGCCCACCAAGGCCCTGTCGGGCGTCCCCTCTCCCAGAACCAGTCTGTCGACATTCGTCTCAAAAACCCGCATTGCGCCGCTCTGCTTTTCCCAACCCCCCACTCCCAGGAAAAGCCCTCCCTCCAGGCTGTCGGGCACCAGTTCCGCCCAATCTGAATCAACACCGGAGAAATTCTTCAGCTGCCATGAGAGGATTCTCGGACCCACGTTGCTCAGGACCGCTCTGAACAAGTCCGTGTCCACCACGATTCTTTTCTCGGGGATTGCAGAAGGAAACTCATCGTCTCCGATTTCCATCTCAGTGCCGGCAGATTCCTCCCGGCGAAACTCCTCCCGGGAGGGGATTGCCGTTCTTTCCTTCGCAAGATCCGCCGTGACCACCGGAGAATCGGATCGCTGCGGCTCAGGCGGAGCAACGCGCGTTGGCCGCATCAGCACCTCATACATGACCAGCACGAGGAACATCAACATAACTGCAATGAAAGCCCTTTTCTCCATTGTATCTATCCCTCTTGTCTGCGAATGCAGACCAACGAGTGGTCCCGCGCGCTACGCCGGGTCGTAACCCCCTGGGTGAAGGGGATGACACCGAAGCACACGAAGAAGAGCCGATGCGGTTCCCCGGAGCAATCCATACTTGCGAATGGCGTCCGCGGCATACTGGGAACATGAGGGTGTGAATCTACAGTGGGAACCAAGCAGAGGGGAAATGAGTTGTTGGTACACGCGGATCACGACGATGAACACGAAGGCGGCTACCCGTTCCGCCCACACAATCCAAGCCGAGCGTTTCATCTTCCCAAGCATCACGCCACCCGGGTATCTATCCGCGCCACAGGCGGGCGCTCTCCAACAACCGGACCATGTCCGCCTGCACGTTCTCGAAGGTCATGCCGCGGGTATCGCCCCGCGCCAGAAACACAAGCGATCGTCCCCCGCTTGGGATCCCGTACCTGATCTTCCGGTACGCTTCTCGCATCAGTCTCTTCGCCCGGTTGCGCGCCACAGCTTTTCTCACGCGGCGGGTTGTCGTGAATCCCACCTTGGGCCCGCGACCTTCTCTCGTTAGACAGAAAAGGACCAGATGCGTTCCACCGTAGGCCTTGCCCTTCTTGAACACTTCCCCGAACTCGGCAGAGGATCCGATTCTCTCGGCTTTTCTCAAGCACTCACGGGTCATCGTTCGAAGAGCCCTCGCTGTGTCCGGACCTACTGATCCGCAGACCATCTCGATGTCCCCAAGATGGCCGCGTCAGACCGTCAGGCGAGTTCTACCCTTCGCGCGTCTTCTCGTGATGACCTTTCGCCCACCGCGGGTTCGCATCCGAGCCCGAAAGCCGAGGCCCCTTTTCCGACGCACATTACTCGGTTGATACGTTCGCTTCACAGCAGCACCTTTTCTCCACTCTCAGGGTCCGTCCCAGTACAGACGCTCAATCGCCTCACGCTACGTTACGTCCTACTCGAAGTCAAGCTTTTTCCCGCGCCCGCCTACCGGCCCCCATGAGAGACCGTCCCTAGTGCCGTGTCTCAGAAAGTAGT